>CACERX010000003.1 GCA_902562015.1 uncultured SAR324 cluster bacterium | reverse complement strand
TTTTTCATAATCGTTTGAAACGTAGGATGAGGCTAGATAGCGATCCAACAGTAATTTATGGGATAAAAAATTTCGACGGCAATTTGACCAGAAAGCATTTACGTACACCGACCCCTTACAACACTTACCGGCTTTATGGTTTACCTCCTTCTCCTATTTCGAATCCAGGACGTGCATCATTACATAGTGTGCTTTATCCAGCAGAAAATAAATACTTGTATTTTGTGGCACGAGGGGATGGTAGTAGTGAGTTTTCTAGGACATTAAGTGAACATAACAAAGCAGTATGGAAATACCAGAAAATTCGCAAGAATCGCCAAGCAATGCAACGCAAAAGAAAAAAAGCATCGTCTTCCAAGTTGTAAATCTCAATTTTACCAAAATTGCCTATATAAAAAATCATTTTAGACACGATTATGAAATTAAGTAGGAAATCTGGCTTATACAGACATAGATAATGAAATCTCTTTGAAAAAAATAAATTACGTGCCTCCTAAAACAACAAAAAAGTATGTTTTGCTTGGCTACTATATCAAGCAGCATTGGCTTTCATATTCATTAGGTATAATTGCAATACTCGTAACCAATTGGATTGCTGTTAGCATTCCGGAGTATGTTCGTTTAAGCATAGATTTGTTGAATAATGATCTGAAAACCAGACAGGATTTGTTATGGGATTATATGTTTATCATGCTTGGTCTTGCTGTTGTCATGATTTTTGTACGAACACTTTCAAGGATCCTTTTTTTTAATCCAGGCCGTGCAATTGAATGTCAGATCAAGAATGATATGTTTTACAAACTTATGGCTCTTCAGAAAGATTATTATGAAGCAAATCCTTCTGGTAATATTATTTCAAGAATTAACAATGATATTACCGGAGTGAGGATGATTTGTGGCTTTGGATTGATGCAATCTTTTAATATAACCTCTGCACTTTCAATGACTCCATTTAAGATGTGGCAGCTTTCTCCAAGTCTCACACTTTACTGCATCATTCCGATCTTATTAGTTTTTACTGCAGTGCGTTTAGGAATGCATGTTCTTGTGCGAAACATGCAGGCACGAATGGAAAGTCTGCAGCGCCTTTCAGGGTTCACGGTATCATCGTTGTCGGCAATAGATCTGATCAAAAGCCAGACTATGCGGAACTGGAGCAAAGGTCGTTTTGAAAATGAAAATCAGGAAATGCTCATTCGTTCAATGAAAATTGCTTGGACCCGTTCATTTGTGTTGCCCATGTTGAGTAATCTGGAGCATTTCTTGAAACTTCTGGTCCTTCTGGTTGGGGGGATAATGGTTATCAAGGCGGAGTTTACTATTGGAGAGCTTACTGCTTTTATAGCATATTCCGCACTATTGACATTTCCTCTAATGGGGTTGGGTTGGCTCACCACTATGATTCAGCAGGGATTTATTGGGCTTTCAAGCATTCAGACAGTATTGCAGCAGAAAGTGCCACGAAGTCAATTAAAATCTCTTCCTCAGACTGAGCTGAAGTCACTTTTTGCAGAAAATAAATTAACAGTTGATAATTTGAGTTACCGATATCCTTTTAGCAACAAAAATACACTTAAAAATGTAAGTTTTAATATTAAACCTGGGCAAGTTATAGGATTACTTGGACGGATCGGTTCAGGCAAATCAACTCTTGTCAATGGCTTGAACCGTTATTTGGACATGGGGAAAGGAGCTATTTTTGTTGGCAAGCAGGATCATGCTGAATTAAGTGATTATGATATACGCTCCTGTATAAGGACAGTAACTCAGGAGCCCTTTTTATTTTCAGATACTGTTGAAAATAACATCAGATTTTCTGAAGCGATTAATGAATTAGAAAGTCCAGAACATTTCCGTAATACCCTTCGTGCGGCTGCACTGGAGGTCGAGGTGGGACGATTTCCTAAACAGGAAAAAACTATGGTTGGAGAAAAAGGCATAATGCTCTCAGGTGGACAAAAGCAGAGAATCAGCCTGGCAAGAGCTATGTTGAAACCGTGTAGCCTTTTGATATTGGATAATGTCCTTTCTGCAGTTGATTATGAGACAGAACGTTTTTTGCTTAAGGAAATTCACAAGCTTCTTAAACCAGAAAATGGGATGCAAGCATTGGCAGGCAGCATTATGATTGTTTCACATCGAGTTACATCGATGGAACGAGCAGATTGGATTTTGGTGCTGGATGAAGGAAAAATAGCAGAACAAGGCGTGCACAATGATCTTATCCAGCGTCCTGGGTATTATCAACAGATGTGGGAACTGCAAAACGAAAACATTTCATGAGCCTACAAATCACTCCAATTGTATAATCAACTCAATTCTAAACTTCTCTTTTGTTCACCCTCAAAAATGTTTCTAATCGGCTCTGGGATAAGTCGATACTCAAAAATATTAATTGGGAAACAGAATTAGGTCAAAGTTGGGCTATTCTGGGGCCTAATAGTTCTGGAAAAACTACACTGGCAAAGCTACTTTTGGGGCATCTTCCATACTGCGGTGTAATAAAACGTGATGAAAAAATTTCGGATTTTGCTGAAATTGCACATGTTTCACTTGAGCAGCAAAAGATTCTGATTGCCCGAGAAGAAAAAAAAGACCGTTATGAATATTATAGCGGAAACTATGAACATCTTTTGACCGGACGTGGGTACATAGACCCTGAAGGAAAAAATTACAGAGAAACATTAAAGATTGCTGAAGAGCTTGGAATTAAACATCTTTTGGAAAATCCTATTCGATACTATTCAAATGGTGAAACTCGAAAAACTTTGATCGGTAAAGCACTCTTATCTGATCCAAAATTACTGATACTAGATGAGCCTTTTGAAGGCTTAGATTTTAATTCTGTTATCTGGCTCAAGCAGACAATTTCTTCACTTATCAGAAAAGGGTTAGGAATCTTTTTAATAATTAATAGAGTTGAAGATTTAATTCCTGAAATAACACATGTTCTTTGTTTAAAGTCCGGAGAAGTATTTGCCAAAGGAGAGAAGGAAGATGTTCTGACTCCAGAAAGAATCAAATTATTGTATGAAAATAAAAAATTTGAAGAAGAAAAGAAAGAAAATAGAATTATTCTTCAGAAAAAAAAGATTAATAGAGATCATGATGCAGTAATTATGATGAGAAATATAAATGTGCGCTATGGCAACAAAGTAGTATTAGAGAATTTTAACTGGACTGTAAGAAATGGAGACAATTGGAAAATTGTGGGTCCTAATGGAGCAGGGAAATCTACACTTTTAAGCTTAATAACGGCAGACAATCTCCAGGTTTATTCAAATGAAATATACATGTTTGGTAAGCAGCGAGGTACAGGTGAAAGCATTTGGGATATAAAAAAGAGAATTGGACTTGTTTCCCCCGAATTTCAGGTTCAATATCGCGAATCTGTTTCAGTTTTGAGAGTGGTGTTTTCAGGATTTTTTGATACTATTGGCTTATATCAGGCGGTTTCCAAGAAACAGAAGGAAATAGCCCTGAAATGGATGAAATTTCTTGAAATAGAAAATCTTTCCAGAATTGACTTTAACCAGCTTTCTTACGGACAGCAAAGATTAGTTTTGATAGCCAGAGCTTTAGTAAAATCTCCGGAAATTCTTATTCTTGATGAACCATGTCAAGGGTTAGATCTGGCTAATCGAAATCGGGTTTTAACTCTAATTGACATGATAGGGCATCAGAGTGGGACTCAAATCATTTATGTTACTCATGTTACGTCTGATCAGCTAAATTGTATTCAATATGAATTGTGCTTTGAGGAAGGTCCATCAGGAGTTTTCCGACCTTTATTTACCTAAGATTTTGCTCACTTTTTTATCATCCTGATTTCTTAAAGTAATGATGCAATTGCAAATCCTCCAGCAAAAGTACCTATTGCACTTCCTAAATTTGCAAAAATTACTACAAGCAGAATGCGTGTAATGTTGTTTTGCCAGAAACCTTTCAGGTGTGTAATATCATCTGCAAGATTTTCAAAATCTCGTACCTGTGGTTTTCGCAATAGTGATTCTACCAGACCTGCCACCCACCCAGCAGCAATTGTGGGATTTAGAGAAGTGAAGGGGGCAGCTATAAATGCCACGGCAATTGTAATTGGATGTCCAAATGCTGCCGCGGTTCCAAGAGCTGAAAGTGTACCGTTTATTAAAAACCAGCGCTGAATCATTTCTATACTGACATCAGTATCAACTGTAAAAAAGCCATATACAATTAAAGCTATGATAAGTGCAGGAATTCCCCACTTAAGCCAGGCAAATGCTTTACTATTGGGGGGTACTGATTCCAACTCAGCCAAATTATGTTTATTTTTTAATTCTGTAATTAGTCCTTTTACATGCCCTGCACCTACAACTGCAACAACAAGCGTACCTAATGACTGCCTTATTTTTTCAGCCATGTACTGATCTCTTTCATCAATCAAAATATGTTTCATTTCAGGAGACTGTTCTGAAAGCATGTGCATTGCTTCTGAAAGGGCATCACTCTCTTTGAGTTTTTCAATTTCCTCTTCACTTATCTCTTCGCGAACAAACATACTTGCTAGGAGTTGAAAAAGAACCTTCATTTTCCCAAAAAATCGCATCCCTCTCCAAGTCCGTTGCAAAGTTATTTTCACATCCCTGTCTGCCAGCACCAGTTCAGAGTTAAGCTTTTTTGCTACATTTGCTGCTTCAAACATTTCAGATCCCGGTTTTACACCAAGTCTTGAGCCAAGCCTTTTTTGAAAAGCTGTCATAATTAGATTTGCAAACAACAAAAAAGATTTACCCTCGCGGATTACTTTGAAAATATCCATGTTTTTCCACTGATCTTTTTCAAGCATTGCCTGATAGCGAGAAGAACATAGTTCAATGCAGACTGTATCAGGTTTTACCTTATTTATTACAGTGTTAACTTCATCTACACTTGATTGCGAAACATGGGCAGTTCCGATAAGCAAAATTTTCTTCCCATCAAGTAATATCTCATGTACATTGCCGGAGTAAGGCATTAGAAAAACCTCGTTTCAAAGTTAAGTATTTATGATCTATTGAAATAAATGATAATTTGACCTTAGAATTTACGAGAAACAAGAAAAAGGAGCAAAATGTTTTTACCATTTTTACCATTGATTGTTGCGTCAACAAGTTTGACATTGCTTGGTGGAATAGTAGAACGCACAGAGCCGTGGTTAGATATGCCTATCTGGATAGTGCTTATTTCAATTCTAGTTTTTGGAATCCTTGTTGCCCAGTTGCGGCAAAAACATCATATATTTAATCGAGCTGAACCTGCTTCATTTTCAGAGCAATGTAATACATTAACATTAAAATTCACCTATAACAGAATCGGGATATTGTTTATTTGGCTGACTGTTGTATATGGTGAGCAATTGGATTTGAGATTAGCTGATATTTTTGAAAAATATAAGGCGGCTGAGACAATCAGTTTTGGAGTATTGCTTGTTTTTTACTGGTTTGCCGATGCTTTGGCATCAGTCCCTGTTTACAGATGGAATAATTATGGATTAAGTCAAAAATTCAAAGGTTCAGCCTTTCATTTACGGTTGCAATTGCCAATTCTGGCATTGATATATATTCAATTTTTCTGGATTAATACCATAAATATGACTTTTCTTAAAGAAAACTCTAATTGGGTTTATTTTTTTGAAATTCTATCAAGTTTAATTCTTTTATTATTTTTTGCCCCTGTTATCACCGTAAAGAGTTGGGGAGCGCAGGCAATTGAAAAAGGTTCAGATTATGAAGCAATAAGAAATGAGTTGGAATACTTCCAAACACCTGTTACAGGAATTTTATATTGGCCTGACTCGATAATGTCTCATTCAACAGCAGGAGTTATAGGACTTTTACGTGGATTCCGCTATTTGCTCATAAGTAAGAAACTACTTAAGGAACTTTCAAACAAAGAGCTTAGAGCAGTGATTGCTCATGAAGCTGGACACATCAGGAGACATCATCTTTTTTATTATCTAATTGCTGCAACAGGTTTACTGTGTTTTTTTGCGTTGGTAGTAAACTTAAATTTTTTATTAGTATTTACAGAAACTCTACGAGTTCCTGGCTTTTATTTAGGAATATCAGCAATTATCATTTTTTTATTGTTTCTGCGATTTGGTATTGGTTTTCTCAGTCAAAATTTTGAACGTCAGGCAGATTGTCATTCTTTTGAGCGTTTTGGTATTACTCCTATTTCAACGGCACTTTTGAAAGTCTCATGGCTAAACGATATCAATCCGAAACAGGACAACTGGCATCATTATGGTGTAAGGCAGCGCATTGATTATTTGTCTAAGTGTTTAAAAAAACCAGAAATGGTTCATAAACATCATAAGCGCGTAAATAACATAAAGATTGGTTGCGCTTTGATCCTGATTGGAATGCTAGGGACAAATATTATTCTCAGTTCAGAATTTGTTAGGACAAATGTCCTTTCTTGGAAATTGGAAAGTTCCTATGAAAACTGGAAATTTGAAGATAGGTATTTGCTGACAAAAATGGGAGACCTTCTTTACTTTCAAGATCAAAAAAATAAAGCAGAAATATGGTATCGTAGAGCACTTGAAATTAACCCGGGAGAACCACGTACATTAAACAATCTTGCTTGGCTATTGACTGAAACACACAAAGAAGATCAGAAACGACTGAAAGAAAGTATGGTGCTTGCCCAAAAAGCATTGGAAGTCAAAAAGACAGCTTTTATTTGGGACACACTTGCTGAAGCGTATTTTATGAATGAATTATTTGAAGAAGCAGTTGATGCATCACAAAATGCACTTGAAAGCGCTGAAAAGGGAATAGGAATTAGTATTAAAGCAGACTTAGATTACTATAGGGAAAGACTCAAACAAATGGCTGGTGAATAAAGTTACTACATTTAATATTCACCAACGCCATTTGTTTAGATTCAATTGCTATAAAACCATGAAACAAATTCCCATGATGATTGTGGGAACGAGAGCACCGGCTAACAATAATCCAGGATTTACACCGTGAGTGAAAAACCTGCCGAGAATTGATTGTCCTGCAGGATTAGGTGCATTTGCAATTACTGTAAGTCCACCTCCGGTAACTGCACCTGCTACAACAGCGTATTTAGATGCATCAGCTAAGTTCGGAACCAGTGTGGCTAGATAGGTTATTGCAGCGTTATCGTTGAAAGCAGTAAGCACAGTTGCAGTAAGCATTAAAGGCAATTCTGAAAGCGAACCTAATACAGGAGCTATCCACCAGCCCTGCAAGCCTCCATGAGTTATTAGCCCCGCTAGAAAAAATCCAACTAAAATTGGACTCTTGAACTCAACTTTATTTTGATGAGTTCCTGTGAGAATCATGAATCCAAGGAAAAAGAGCATTCCTCCAATGAACAGTGCAGGGTAGTGGGCATTGAAAACTGTCCATGCCAAGAAAAGCAGGTGAACAACCGTAACCCACCAAGGGATAGGAGTATCCCTCTCTGCCCACATTGCCTCAAATTCTTCGTGGCTCATCTGTCTGGGTTTTAGCTTAGGTTCTTCAGGAGTACCCATTGCAGCACTTGATACTGAGTTAGCTGAAGAACCCATTTTGGCAAACTGACTTCTGAATACTATGAAATAAAGTATATTTGCAATAACAATCCCCACTGCGGCTTTCCAACCGAAATTGGCTGCCATGAAGCCCATGCCCCAATCCCATGGTGCTGCAACCATCAAAACAGGTGGAGCAGCAAAATGTGTCAGAGTTCCTCCAACAGAAATGTTTACAAATAACAGTCCTATTGTTGCATAAGAAAACCCAGTGGTAGGTTTGTACTTATAAAACTGGTTGGCAAGTAAGAGGGCTGCTATCGTAATTGCAGCGGGCTCTGTTATGAATGACCCCAACAATGGTGCAATCGTTAGTATTGAAACCCACCAGGCTGCAGGACTATGGCCACCTAAACCTGCAGCAAGACCAAGCAACTGTTCTGCAAACTTTACGACGGGTCTTGTTGAGGCAATGGCCATAATTACAACCACAAACATCGGTTCAATATATACTCGATCATAAACAATGTAGTTCTTAAAAGTAGTCCAGTCAAAATAACCTATCACGAATGTCATCAGCACGATTACCCATAGTCCGAAAATGACCTCTACCTCACCAAGAAAGTGAAAAAGTTCAGCCTTAAAAGGTATATCATGTTGAATTTCTTCATCTGAAGCTCCTTCTTCTTTCATGCGTTCATCATGCTCTTCATGGATTTTATGTGCAATTGCAGTCAGCTTATTGGCCATAAAGGTGTGAATTATTGCAAGAATGAAAATTAGAGTTGCAATCAGGTTAAATGGGTTTGCACTTATGCGATGGCTTAGTAGCTCGACCATACCTGCTCTTTCTGGATCCTTAAAGTTTTCAATTCCATGGACTCTGTTACAACCGTCTTCCAAAAATTGTGGAGAACCAGCAATTTCAGAATAACAGCTTAAAGGTACAGGGAAAGGAGGAGCATCATCATTCCCACCTCCTGCTGCGTAGATGCTTAAACTTATCAATGCTAATATGGCAGCGAGCGCATACCATTTAATTAATCGAGACATAATTTTTTCTCCTGCAAGGGGTCAGTAATTTTTTTTGACTACAATCAAATAATAATAATTATTTTTTTTATCTGATCATCTGGAAAAAAGTTTAAAAAAAGAATTTTTCTTAAACTATTTTTTTCTTCAGCTTTTTCATGCAATTTAGGAACAATTACTTCTAAATTTTAGTGTATACAGGAAAATATATTAAATTACTACAACAATTTGAATAAACTTGGGACTATATTTGTAATCGATTTCTAAGTTTATTTTGAAGCTTCATATGCAATTGTTTTTGCATTTTGCGGATCATGAACATCCTGCGGAATAGCCATGTAGCAAAAACCCATAATGATCGTAGGTATTATTGCTCCCAAAGCCAACTTTGCGGGGTTTACTCCACCTGGAAAAAACCTTGATAGAATTGACTGTCCCGCCGGGTTTGGTGCATTTGCAATAACGGTAAGGCCTCCACCTGTCACAGCTCCCGCAACCACCGCATATTTGGCTGTTATAGAAAAGTTTGGAACTAAGGTACTTAAATAGGTTATTGCCGCGTTATCATTGAAAGCTGTTAACAAAGTTGCTGCCAGCATCAAAGGTAAGTCTCCAAGTGATCCTAAAACCGGAGCAATCCACCAACCCTGTAGTCCTCCGTGTGTAACTAACCCAGCTAGGAAAAAGCCGACCAGCAAGGGTGATTTAAGATTTGTATATCCCTGATGAGCTTTAGTTGCAATTGCAAATCCAAGGAAAAACATAAATCCACCAATAAAAAGCGGAGGATAATGTGCGTTGAAAACTGTCCAGGACATGAAAAAGATATGAACCACTGTAATCCAAACCGGAACTGGATTTTCACTAGTTTCAATATCTATTTTAACATATTCCACATATTCTCCGACGTTTGAAGAAGCTGCAAGTTTAGCAAATTCTCTTTTAAATACTGTGTAATATAGTATGTTTGAAATGATAATTCCCAATAAAGCTTTCCAGCCAAAATTTAAGGCCATGAAGGATAATGTCCACCCCCATGGGGCGGCCACCATAAGAACTGGCGGAGCAGCAAATTGAGTAAATGTGCCTCCCACAGATACATTAACAAAGAGAATTCCTATTGTGGCATAAGCAAGTTTACTAGATGGTTTTAAACGATAAAACTGTTCTGCAAGCAACATTGCACCGATGGTCATTGCAGCGGGTTCGGTAATAAATGAACCTAATAGAGGTGCTATTGTAAGAATAGATAACCACCACGCACCTGGAGATTGTTTACCTATATCTGCAAAAAATCCTAAAATCTTTTTTGCTAACTGCATTATCGGTCGAGTAGATGCAAGTGCCATAATAACTACCACAAACATAGCTTCTGTATAATTAACGTTGTAGGAGATGTAATCTTTGAAAGTTGCCCAGTCGTAAAAAGAAACAGTAACTCCTGCCAGCACCAAAACCCAAATTCCAAAAATTGCTTCAACTTCACCAAGGAAATGAAGCATTTCCGCAGATACTGGAGGACTTCCTTTGATTTCAGCATCAGATTTACCTTCGTCTCTCATTTTTACAACATGTGCACGTTCCATTTTTTTAGCAATAGCAGTTATTTTTCCTGCCACAAAAGTATGGAGGATTGCGCAAATAAAAATGAGGGATGCCCATAGATTAAAAGGGGTATGATTAATACGATATGACAATACTGCCATCAAACCTTTATTTTCGAGAATTTCATCATCTCCATAATTCTCTAGTGGTGTGGGAAAAGATATGGAGCCTTCTCCACCAGCAATAGCAATAGCTGAAAAAGCTGTTAAGATGAATAATCCGATAAGATATTTCTGAATACAACTCATATAAAAAGTATTTACATAGAAAATTTTTTTTGAATTGCCTAATAAACTATTAGATTTTCAGAAAATGTCAAAGCCGAGAGGAAATTTGATCAATATATCAGTAACTAAATTGACGTGATTTTATTTGATAATTCTGGAATAATATTTAGCCAGATGCCGAACATTTTTTATAATAATTTAATTGTGGCCAAAATAAAAAAGCAGAAAAAATCAGGAATGCTGAGACGACAGAAGCAAAAACGTCATAATAAAATGATTCGTCGTCAGAAGACAATGCCTAAAAAGAAACCTCAGTTGCAAAACTCAGCACAACTAGAGCAACTTTTAAATGCCTTGCCTACTTTAGCGTTTGAACCTGAATTAGACGATTTTAGAATGGATAAGGCTAGGCTAATGGAATTGATGGAGAATGATTTATCAGAACCAAATTTATTGATGGAACTTTTGTCAGAAGAATTTGTTTCAGAATTCGACCAAAGACTTTCAAGATTGGAAGATGCGCATGCAGAAAAATCTATTAAGCATTTACTTGCAAAAGCAACACGGCAACAGCTCTCAGACAGCACTACAATACAGCATCTTTCTAATCCTGTAATTGTTGCTATTTTTCTCAAAACGAGTTTCTCTTTGGACGGGAGGGAACTTGATCTCTCAGAACTTTCTGGAGCAATGAAAGAGTTTGAGAAAAAAAATCATGAGTATATTAAACTGCTGACAGAAAAAATGGAAGCAAATGAAAAAGATGAATTTGATTCAGTTGCAGATGAGGGGCAGCGTTTGGAGCAGGAAGTCGAAAAAAGTGTCCTACCTGTAAATGAAGAAGTTTATAAAAAATTTCTAGACGTTGTACCTGTGGAAAAAAAGGAGAGAACTGAGGAAGATTTAGAAGTTTTCCTAGTTGACTTCAAGCCTCCAAATATAAAGGAGTGGGATTCTGAAATGGTAAAACATTTTGTTGAAGAATGGTTTGTAGTAAACGCAAATCCTCTAAAAGAAGACATAGATAGTATGAGAGAATCTTTATTAAGTCTGTTTCAGTTTCTTGATAGAGAGGAATTATTACAAGGAGGCGTTTTTGATCATGTGTCTGAATTTTTGGAAAAATAATAGAGGGCAGATTTTTTTTAGAATTCAGTTTCACGCAAAAATTTTTTGAGTGATTATTTAAAAAATTTCATGACCAGAATAAACGAAAATAAAAAGAGTTTGGAACAATATCAAATACTGGTTTTGGATGATGAACCAAGTATCCGTTGGGTAATGGACCGTACTCTTTCACAATCAGGATATATTCCACGTCTAGCTGCAAATGCTCCTGAAGCAAGGATGCTGCTTAAAAATCATTCGATCCGACTGGCTTTTGTGGACATAAATCTTCCTGGACAAGACGGTCTTTCTTTTACTAGGGAAATGCTGAAAAAGTATCCGTCTATGCTGACAATTGTGATGACTGGTGAAAGTACTATGCATTCTACTGTGGAAGCAATGAAATCAGGTGTTTTCGACTACCTACCCAAGCCATTCAATATTGATGAAATTGAAGAACTTGTAAGGCGCGCAATGCGAGTACCATTGAAAATAAAGGGGACCACCAGAATCAAATCGGAAAAACATAAAGATGATTTGCTCACTGGTCAAAGCAAAGTAATGCGTCAGCTTTACAAGGATATTGGAAGAGTTGCTGCTACAGATTTAACAGTTCTTATTCAGGGTGAAAGTGGCACAGGGAAGGAGCTGATAGCACGTTCAATCCACAGGCACTCTTTACGTTCCAGTCAAGCCTTTGTTGCAATAAATTGTGCGGCAATTCCTTCAGAACTGATGGAATCAGAATTATTTGGTCATGAAAAAGGTGCTTTTACTGGTGCAGCGGAACGTAAGCATGGTAAACTTGAACTTGCAAGTCGAGGGACATTATTTTTGGACGAAATTGGTGACATGCCGATGAACCTTCAAAGCAAGTTGCTTAGAGTCTTACAGGAAAAACAATTTGAAAGGCTTGGTGGGAAAAAACTGATAACAACTGATATGCGGATAATTGCCGCAACTCACCAGAATCTTCTTAATTTAATTCAAAATTCTCAGTTCAGGACTGATCTTTATTACAGACTTAATGTTTTTCCTGTCAATATAGCTCCATTAAGAGAACACAAAGAAGATATTCCAGTTTTGATTGAGCATTTTCTGCAAAAAGGGAGTAAAGAAATGGCAGTAGGCAGGAAAGTAGTTGAACCGGAAGCGATGAAAGTACTAAATAATTATGAATGGCCGGGAAATATAAGAGAGCTTGAAAATACAGTCAAGAGTTTGATGATCACAAATGTTAAAGGCACAATTACACTTGACTCACTTCCAAAAAATTTACTCACAACTGGATATTTTTCGGACACCACAAAAAGTTTAGAAGAGATTGCCTTTGGAAAACTTGAAAAGTCCGTAAAGAATGCTGTTGAATCAAACAGTAATTTATTTTTGGCAGAAGTGTTATCGCAGGTGGAGCGACCTTTGATAAGTTTACTTCTTCAACAAACCAACTGGAATCAACAAAGAACAGCAAGGATTTTGGGAATTAACCGTAATACCCTGCGTAAAAAAATTAAAACGCTCGGCCTGAAATAAAAAATTATGACTCTTCAGAATCCTAAAACAACATTTGATCGTGTTTTTGATGTAATACTTAAACGTAAGCAAAGTTCTCCAGAAAAATCATATGTTGCCTATTTGATGGATGCGGGTACTGACATAATTTTAAAAAAAATTTGCGAAGAATCTTCAGAACTAATTATTGCTGCAAAAAATGAAAATAGGTCGGAGCAGATTCATGAATTGGCAGATCTTTGGTTCCATATGCTTGTACTGATGGGTCAAAAAGGTATTACTTTAACGGATATTTATCAGGAGTTGGAAAACAGATTTGGTCAGTCTGGTTTCGATGAAAAAGCAAATCGCTAATCAATTAACATAAAAAACAAACAAAAATGCCTTCTAAATCAAATTCTAGTAAAAAGTCAGTAAAAAACACCCAGTCTAAAATTGGGTCAATATTTAAACCTTTCTCTGTTCATGGAATAAAATTCAAGAACAGGATTCTTGCTCCGCCAACAATAGATGATCACTCAGATATAAATGGTAAAATAACTCCTGCGTCTATCAGACATTACCGTACTCTTGCAAGACAAGGAGCAGGTACAATTATTATGGAATCTGCTTATGTGATCAAACAGGGCAGGAGTCATATAAACCAGTTGGGTATATCGGAAGAGGACCATCTTGATGGATTAGTAAAATTAGTAAATGGAGTAAAAAAGGAGGGAGCAAGTATAGGTATAAGACTAACACATGCAGGTGCACATACTTCTGAAAATGCATGTGGTGAACAGCCGATAGCACCTTCAGTTTTGAACTTTGGTCGAGACTACAGCATGAGTCGTGAATTTGAAAAAGGGGATATAGAAGAAATTATTCTTAGTTTTGTTCATGCAGCTGAACGTGCAACGGAAGTAGGTATGGATTTTATAGAAATCAACGGAGGAGAACAGCATTTACTAGATCAATGTTGCTGTGTTAAACTCAATTCCCGAGATGATGAGTATAGCGTAGAAAAAATTGAAAATAGATTTAGATTGGCTTTAGAAATCATCACGGCCATAAAAAAACGTAAATCAGTCAGTATCCCCATTAGCTATTACTTTTCAATTTTTGATAAAATCGAAGATGGCTTTAAACCAAAAGATCTAAATAACATGTTGAAATTGCTTGAAAAAGCTGGAGTTAAAATATTCCATCCTCTTGCCGCGCATGCGATGAACAAGTGTTTTGAAAACAAAGACCCTCTTTGCGAATGGACAGCAAAGTATACAAACAAACCATTAATAATTAATGGGAATATAAAGTCACCTCAACTGTTAGAAGAGGCGGCAATTTTGGGTTGTGCAGATTGGTATGCAATGGATCAAAGTATTTTTGAACGTTTACAATGGTATGAATTTTTGGAGAGAAAAATAAACACATAATGCTTAGATTTTTTTTAAAATTTGCCTGAATCAGTCATAAAAAAACTTCAAATAAACCTGCCTCTGCGGGGCTATTTTCAAATGAATTAACCGCCGGGAATCTGAAATTTATTTAAGAAAAATTCTCAATTAATTCAGAAAATGAATTTTAATCTGAGACTTAATTTTCGGAAATTTGCCAGTAGCTGCTTGCAAATTTTAAAATTTTTTGCTTAGAGTATTTTTAGTTTTGGGCCAAGTACCGAATGAGAAGTATCATGACAAATTGAATTGGTTTGTCGATTCAAGAACTGCAAAAGGGTGTCTTGAGGTAATGGAACCGTCAAAAAGAGAGCAGATAGAAATTTAAGTAATTGATCAAAACATTGGATCAATTTTAACACAATTAAACTTACAAATTCAATGTCAACATTGAACGTAGCTATAGCAGGATTCGGAACAATTGGAAGCGGTGTCGCCCATGTTTTAACTCAGCACGGAGAGCACCCAGATACGAAAATAAATTTGGTGGGTATACTTGAAAGAGATATCCAAGGAACATATGTTCGTTCGATGTATGAACAAAATCCGAAATTATTTTACGAAAACCTTGAGCAACTCCTGAATGATAATGAAGTAGATGTTATAGTTGAAACAATAGGAGGAAAAGACTTTGCCCGTGATCTTATATCAAACGCCTTAAAAAAAGGTAAACATGTAATTACTGCAAATAAAGATTTAGTTGCTGTCTATGGCTCTGAATTAACGAAGATTGCAAGAAAAAACGGTCGTCATCTGCTGTTTGAAGCCTCAGTCGCTGGAGCAATTCCAGTATTACGGTTGCTGAAGGATTATCTACAAGTTCAAGATATTCAAGGTATACAGGGAATTTTGAACGGTACCACTAATTATATTCTTTCTGAAATGGAAAGTAATAATCTTTCATTTAAAAAAGCACTTTCTCAGGCAAAGGAACTTGGGTTTGCTGAACCTGACCCTACAAATGATATCAAGGGTTTTGATGCCCGTTATAAACTTGTAATTCTTACTTATTTAATTACCGGACATTGGCTTACGCCAGAACAAATAACTCTGGAAGGAATAGATCATCTTGAATTGGCTGATTTTGAGTATGCTAGACGAATGGGGCGAGAAATTAAACTGATTGCTAATCTTCGCTTGTTCGAGCAGGGAATACAAGTATATGTTCTGCCATTGATGGTAAATAAAGATGAAATGTTGGCCAAAATTTCTGGATCGACTAATGCTATAACTCTTTCAGGTAAATTTTCAGAGGATATAACTCTTATAGGAAAAGGTGCAGGAAGCCTTCCGACTGCGTCGGCTATTGTTTCTGATTTAAACAAAGTTTTAAGACATCCTGAACCGTTCCCTCCACCGCCTGTTACCTCAAAATTATTATTGGAGTCGATTGAAAATATACGTTTTCGCCACACATTGCGTTTTGAAGTTCGTGATCACCCTGGAATTTTTGGACACATTGGAAGTATTTTTGAGAGGCATTCAATAAACATTTATGCTTTGGAACAGTTACCACAATATCACCGAATTGGTAGAGAAGGAGAGGAAATAGTGATTTTTACTCTGACTATTCAGGATTGTATAGAAGGTTTGGTTATCAAAGCCCTAAAGGAAATAAATCAAGCAGAATACATGCTTAAACCAGTTGTATTATTGAGAGAAATTGTTTGAAGGTGTTACAAAGTATAGAGATAAGTACCTTTTGACATCGGATTCCCCCCAATAGAAAAATGTTCAAGTTCATAAACACTTATAGGCTTCAAATCTCTATCCTTGTAGCTATCCTTGGCCTGTTTGTGCTTTTACTTCAATCACATAAAGAACATGGTTCCTCAAGAATTCAGATTGCAATTCAAACTGTAACCTTTCCATTTCAGGCTTCAGTACAATCTGCTGTGTCAAATTTTAAAAATCTTTGGAACTCTTACATATTTCTTATAGATGTAAATGAAGAAAACAATCGGCTGAAACAGCAGCTTTTAGATATGGAAGAAAAATTAAGTGAGCATATTGAAAATTCAGTTCAGTTTCGACGGTTAAGAGATCAAATGCTTTTTGCAAGAAAAAATCCATTAGAAAAAATATATTCAGAAATTATTGGAGAATCCTCAGACAATACCCATAATATTCGTTTCATTAACCGTGGGAGCAATCAAAAAGTTCAGCGTAATTATATTGTTATACGAAAAGAAGGTCTGGTTGGAAGAATACACTCAGTATCACCATTTCAGTCATCAGTACAACTAATGATTGACCACCGTAACCGAGTTCCAGCCCTAATTCAACGTAATCGCGTAAGAGGTCTTATATATGGGACTCAATCAGGCATAGAAATGAGACAAATTAATCAACATGCAAAAATTAAAATTGGAGATCGTGTAATTTCAAGTGGTCTAGGAGGACTATACCCTAAAGGTATACTGATAGGGTGGGTGAGTGAAATACGGCATGAGCAACATGAACTTTTCAAAACAGCAATATTAGAAAGTGCTGTTGATTTTAATAGTATTGAAGAGGTATTTGTGATAATACCATCTAAATCAGACTCCGATTCTACAGTTGAATGATGCGCTTAAATATACTACTAGTGGGATTAATGTTATTTGGTGCATGTTTGAACATTGTTCTAAACAGTTATGTGCAGCTTGGCAGTTTAAAGATTAACTGGATACTCATAATTATGCTTTTACTGACATTCAGGCATTCAACAAATTTGATCCCTTTCTTGGGCATTTTAGCAGGGCTGATCTGCGATGCGTTATCTCATGGTATAATGGGTCTTTATGCCATTTCTTTTTTCGTTACTCTGTTACTTGCAAGACTACTGAATAAATTATTTTACTCAAACACTCTTCTTACAGTCAGTTTGGCTGTTTTAAGTATGTCAGTTGTTGAAGGTTGGATTTCTATTTCTATTTTGGGAATGCTTGGGACAGAAATTAACCGATCATTTTTAATGCTTTCCACAGTATTACCCTTGTCATTTTTGCATGGTCTGGCGGCCCCTGCAATTCTTCTAGGTGTGGTATGGTGTGAAAAATTGTTTCTCAGGAATGTTTAATGAAGTTAGAAGCTTTAGATTTTGAAGATTTGGATAGATTTAGAATTCGTCTTTTTATTCTGGGTGGAGTTGTGATTTTGATATTTTCTTTGTTAGCATCTCGACTATGGTACCTTCAAATTTCACAAGGAGAACTATATACTGAATTTTCCCAGGGCAATCGAATTCGTTTGATTTCAGAACCAGCATTACGTGGAATTATTTATGATAGAAATGGTGTGATTTTGGCTGAAAATCGTCCTGCATATCAATTACAACTTATACGAGAGGATACATCAGATCTTGAAAAAACATTAAATAATGTCTCACAGGCATTTCAAATTCCCTATTCATTTCTGCAAAAAAAAATTGAAGATAACAAAGATTTAGCCCAGTTTAAGCCTATTATTCTAGATGATGATTTGAACTATGAAAAAGCAATGTTTTTGGAGACTTATCAGGATGATTTCCCTGGAGTTTCAATAGTAATACGTCCACGAAGATTTTATCCACACAAGAACTTGGCCTCTCATCTTATTGGTTATGTCGGAATAGTCCAGGAAGAATGGACTGAACTACCTGAAGAAAAGAGGAGTTCAAGTCAAATTGTAGGACATTCAGGAGTTGAACTTCTTTTAAATGATTACATGATAGGTTTGGATGGAGGTCGACAGGCTGAGGTTGATCACATGGGAAGGGAATTAAAGATATTGGGAGATCCAGTACCTTCGGTTCCGGGAAAGAATATTTTTTTGAATCTTGATGTCCGTCTTCAAAATGTTGCAGATGAAGCAATGAGAGGACAGAGTGGTGCCGTAATAATTATGAATCCCAAGACTGGAGAAATGCTGGGTCTGGCAAGTTATCCAGATTTTGACCCAAATCTTTTTTCAGGCGGTATTGACCAAGTTAACTGGAACGTTTTGCTGGAAAATCCGGAACATCCATTGGAAAACAAATCAATTCAGGGATTGTATGCTCCTGGATCAATTTTTAAAGTTGTTACATCATATTCAGGACTTGAACAAAGCATAATATCACCAGATGATGAGTTACTATGTAATGGTGAATTCTATGTAACTGGGCGTACTGATCCATACAAATGCTGGAAAGAAGGTGGACATGGAAGAGTAAATCTTTTAAAAGCAATTAAGGGATCATGTAATGTTTATTTTTATAATGTCGGTATGGAGTTAGGAGTAGATCAAATGCACAAAAATGCCAAAACGTTTGGCTTGGGCAAAATTACAGGAATAGGTCTTTTGAATGAAAAAGAGGGCATAATCCCCAGCAGTAAATGGAAAAAACGCGAATACAACGAACCTTGGTACGAAGGAGAAAATCCTACAATGGCAATTGGACAGGGCTTTATTATTGTTACACCTCTACAGGTACTTAACATGATTAATATTCTAGCTAATGATGGGATATGGGTACCTCCTAAACTTTTTTTGAACCAGGAAGGGCCACAACCACAAAGAATCAAATTAAAGCAGGAATATTTAGAGTTGATTCGCAAAGGTATGGTTGCTGTTGTAAATGAAATTGGCGGAACAGCAAGGAAAGTCCAGTTTGAAGAATTCACTGTTGCAGGAAAAACCGCAACTTCACAAGTTGTCAGTCACAAGACTCTTGAAACACTGGATAATGTAACTAAAGAAAAAAGAGAATTACAGAATCACGCTTGGTTTGTTGCGTTTGGGCCTGTCGAAGATCCAGAAATTTCAGTATTGGCACTTGTGGAACATGGAGGAGGAGGCTCAAAAGCTGCTGCTCCTGTTGTACGCAAAATTCTAAGTTACTACATAGATAATATTTACAATCCTGTTTCTGGGGAATCAAATCAAGCAGAATTAGGTTCTTCAAATAAAATCAAATTCAGTGATAAACTTCAAACTGCCTTCAACTGACAGGCTTTAAGAAGTTTTTTAATCAAAAAAAATAAACACCTCAAATCACTAATAACAATCTGTAGAAAACTGTTTAATTAGTGTCTTATATTTTACAGCATCGACCTTTGTGTTTGGCCTCTTCTTCTCCTCGTCGAAAGGAGTTATTGAAAAAATTCAATCTTGAGTTTGATTGTTATACTCCCAATATTTACGAAAAACCTTACAAAAATGAGCATGCAGAGAGTTTTGTAAAACGTATGGCAATTGAAAAAGGTAGGAAGATACACCAGACATGTTTAAATCTTGCTAGAGATGTAATTATACTTGCGGCAGATACAATAGTTTTTTTTAATGATCAAATCTTAGGCAAACCGGAAACAGTTAATCATGCCAAGTCTATGCTCAGTCAACTTAATGATAACTCTCATACGGTTTTATCAGGTTATTATATTTTAGATTCTGCTACCGGGAATGAAATCACAGACGTCGTTTGCACCAAGGTTAAATTTCAAAAGATAACTACTGATTTGCTGGAATGGTATGCTAATACTGGCGAGCCTCTGGGTAAAGCTGGATCATATTCAATTCAAGGCCAAGGCTTAATTTTGGTAGAATCAATTGAAGGGTCATACAACAATGTAGTAGGATTACCCATAGAATTCATCATTCCATATATGTCTAATAATGGATGGATCTCTTATTCGGAAAAAGCTCAAGAAGTAATTAATGTATGAAGCACATCCAAACGCTTTTATTCCTGTTACTAATTCTTCCACCAACATTGTCTGCTATTCAGCTTGAAGATCGCATGCCTGAATCAGTTTGGCAGGCAGAAATTATTTTAAAAATTGTTCCTTCATACAATAGAGCTTTCAATGGTTATGGCGAAGAGGCTCCTTTGAAAAATCTTATGCTTTGGGATCTTGGTTGGTATAATCTTGTTGAGGGTGAATTAAAGCGTGAAGAAAAGCGGTTGGAGTTAAAACTGGCATATGGTCTTACAGAAGATTGGGTCTTAAAGGCTATGATTCCTATGGTTCAAAAAATACAATCCTCTTCCTTAAATTTTGATTCAGGTACTTCTGAACAGCAGAAAGTGATCTCTAACTTGGTTTCTGAAGAACTGAACGGTCTTGGTGATATTAATATTCAATTTGGAAAACACTTAAGTTACAGTTCAACCTTGCATAATCTAGGAGGTTTTACAATACGTCTACCTACAGGGAACAAAGGGACACTTCGAGGAACTTCTTCTAATTCTATAGGGGAAGGGCACGGTTCTATAGGTGTATTTTTTCATATTACTTGGTATCCTCTGGTGCATGGTTTAAGGAATGGTTTCAGGATAGAGGGTAAAAATGAATTGACTGGTGAACGTGAGACACTGGAAGGAGAAAAGGTTTATTACTCAGCAGGTCACAGTGCAGATCTTTACTATAGCTTTAGTATTGAGAGACAAAACATATTCGCAGGCACAGAGCTACATTATTTTCAGCAGTCTGAAAGCAAACTGCCAACAGGGAAATCAAATGAATCATTTCTGAAAGAGGTCAATTTTGAATTTGGGTACGGAAATTTAAGCGAACTTGAACAAAAACCATTATCATATCCTTGGCAAGTCCGCTTAGGCTACAAGAGACCTTTTGCTGGTCAAAACTCACTTTTGATTCATAGTTGGCAATTAAGTTCTACATTCTTGTTTTAGCTATTCAATTAGGCATTAAAGGTTTTTTTATTGAATAAACTTTCTTGATGGATTCGGAACATTTTTCAGACTATTGTGAAAGTAATTTTGAATGAGCAGTAATAATTAAAATTAATTTTTTGAATAATTAATAAGGTTCTTTTGATATAACATTCTTAGGGAAAGCAAGGTAAACATCGCCACAGTCTGATAAATATAGAATTCAAAATTTTAAATTTAAACAATCCAAAATAATTGAGGTATGTTATTCATTAACCGGCTCCAATTCAGGATTTTGGCCTCTGTTTCTACCAATCTTTGACATTTTCTGCCATTCTCCATTTATTTTAACTTGTGTAATGTCAGATGTGAAATCCGTAACCCTAGGTCCATCATTAGCAAAAAGTGAAGATCCAACTGCAAAAATATCTACTGGAACATCAAGTTTCTCAAAACGTAAGATTTTTGAAGTGCTAAAGCCACCGGAAGCAACAATTTTGACGCTCTCACACCATTCACGAGCACGATCTTTCCATTTTAAAGGCAATTGCCAGTTATGCCATGCCGAGTCAATTGCATTCCTGACGATAAAGACCAATCTTGGATTGACACCCATGTCCAGTTCTGGTGCTCCAATTGGTGGGACAGACACATCACGAATTGAAGAACTTGTATCCAGACGAATTGCATAAAGCCGGTAACGCTTTGCTTCAGATGCATTTCCCAAATCTATCAATTCACGATAACGCGCAAACATTCGCTGCATTACAAGTAATGAATCTTTTACCGAATCGTTGTTGAAGTCAACGAGGGCGATTCGAGGTATTCCCGGTTCACATGTGTCCGCAAAAGCCATCATAGTTTCTGCAGTATCACCAAAAAAGCAGGCAATAGATGCGTGTGCAACCGTCCCGCCGCCTGCCCCTCCCCACCAATCACCTTGTGCATCTGTTGAAATAAAAGGCCCTACGCGGCTTTTATGGTCGTAGTTGAATCGTTGTACAGCTACATTGTACGCATATCCATCCGAGGCCTGTACTTCGTGCAAGTCAAATCTGGCAGGAAAAAACAATACCGGTTTGCCATTCGCTGCCATCAAAGTTTCATAAACATTGGTTGCAACACGACTTGACCTTGTAAGCAGTCCCAGAGTAGGTGTTTCGAGCAAAGCGAAATCCCTGTATCGTCCCCGTACTCTGAGAACTGGCTGAACTGTCATCGGATCACCTCCGTAAGTTACTATTGCTCCATCATGAACTGCTTCAATTTCCATGCGTTTCCAGGTATTTATAAATTTACCGTTTCCATTAAAATATCCGCAGCAATGGCGAAGAACAGTTAACGCTTTATCTACTCCTACAACCACGACTTTCCCTTTTCGACGAGTGAACCATTGCATTTCAACTTCAATGTTTCCAGTTTTTGTTTTTGAAAGATCAATATCTCCCAATCTCAGGGCTTTTCCATTGAACAAGTATTTCTTTTTAGCCAAGGTACTTAGCATGTAACCTATATTTTCAAAGTATTTGTCCGAATACCACCCATTGCGCATACGTTTGATGTCAATTTTAAAAACATCATTTGTCAGTCGTGTATTGTTAAAAATGGTCATGTCGTATCAATATCAGTTTACTGTTTAAAAATGTTCTAACAAAATGGTTTTACGAAAACAAAAATTTCTGAAAAAATTTTAAATTCACAAAGCAGTTTATTATTTCCCCCTTTTGATTTGGACTTGATGATATTTCCTAATCTTCTAGAAATTCCATTAAATGCTCTTTGTAGGTAGAATTCTTTAATTGCTAAGCAATTTCTGAACGCGTTCTTGTTCCTACTCATATTGAATTGTATTAAAAAACACGCCAATAAATGCCAATCGTAGTCAATTTAAGAATGTGGTTAATGAGTAACATAAATTGTAAGCAACAATTTCCCATAATTGAACAGCTAGCCATAACTGGGCAACATCCTGTCCAATTACTCCGAGTTTGCTTGAGATTTCGCTAAATGATGCCATCTCATTAAGAGAAGGTGTGGACTTTCCAAAGCCCCATAGAATTTTTATTAAATTAATATGACCTTCACTGTTTCTGGCATTAAAATAATCATAATCTTTCTAGGGCTTATATGGCCGTTTAGCTAATTTTGTGATTTTTACTGAACTGGTATTAGCCATTTGTACCAGTATTTTTAGGTCAGCATTTGCTAAATTATAGCCTACCAACTGGGGTTTCATGTATCCTATTGCATTGAGGAACCTTGATATTATATCTGCTTCCGTTGCCAGTTTGAGAGCATCAAAACTATGCGGTAATGATTTTAAAGACAAGGCAACTTTACTGTTCCCCTTTTAATTCAGGATATCGGCTGTAATTGATACAATCCTGCAAATTGAAGTCTTGAGTTAAGGCATAGTGTTTTCTTCCTCTGTGCCTCCTTCTTACCTAATTTGTTTTAATACTTCAAAAACCGAAGTATCTTTAGGAAGTTCAAAAAGTCTTCTTCCTCCCGAGTCAGGGACTCATTCCACATCAAAAAACCAGACATCTTTCTTAACTGTTTTGTACATTTAAATTCTGTTTATGATCTGAACTTAAAATTGAATTGAAGTGATATTTGCATAAATACACCACAATCTAAAGATATGACATTGAGATATTTAGTGTCAAGGGTTTGGAGGTGTTAGAAATTAATTAATAATTTATTATTTTTTAGAGAAAAATTTAAGAAAGAATAGGTTTTTAAGAATCATTAGAATTTTCTACAAGATTGACAACAGATTGGACATGTTTTAGATTGAAAACTTGGTAATTACAAAATAAATAGAAAAATAATTTTGAGAAAAATATAAATTCTCCATCCAAATTCAATGCGAATCACCGTAACAATAATTGGACATAATGAAGTTGATCATTTGCGTGAATTACTTCCAGAATTACAATGGGCTTCAGAAATTGTCTATGTAGATTGTGAAAGTCATGATCAATCTTTGGCTGTGGCAAAAGATAATGATTGCAAGGTTTTTTCTCGTCCGAATAATCATAACTTAAATATAAACAAAAGCTACTCTATCGAAAAAGCTACAGGTGAGTGGATATTTTACATCGATCCTGATGAGCGATTACCAGGAAAACTTGTTGAAGAGATAATAGATGCTGTGAAGGATACGGCACATTCAGGATTCAGGATGAAACGCCGAAATCATTATTTTGGATATTGGCTACGTCATGGGAGTCAATATCCTGATACACAGCTTCGCCTTTTCCGTAAAGGTAAGGCAAGGTTCCCAAATCAGCACGTGCATGAAAAATTGCAGGTTGACGGAAGCATCGGTAAATTGAGCAATGACATGCTACATTTTCCGTATCAGAATATTAACCAGTTTCTAAGAAAGTTCAATTTCTATACAAGTTTAGAAGCTGAATACCTAAAAGATGAAGGAGTCGAAATTAATTTTTTCAACACCTTAAATTATACTTTACTTAAACCACTTACTCGTTTTGTTAGACGATATTTTTTTAAGGGAGGATTCAGGGACGGAATGCCAGGATTGTTTTGCTCGTTATTTGATGCACTGAATTATGTTGTTAGGTATTTTAAACTTTGGGATTTAAAGCAAAAAAATTCAGGAAACAGAAAAAATGAATTATTATAAATTGTTCAACTCCCTAATTTTGTAACGACGCCATTATGTATAAAATTGAGTATCCATTTTGCTATTGTCTGAGGTTGAATTTGCTGTTCAAGGGATTTAATCCCATTCTTAAGAACCTTACGACCCAAAATATTTTCCCTATGATACAATAAGGCTCTTACATAATCTTTTGTCAGTTCAGGATGACCTTGGAATGAAATTAACCATTCACCGATATAATATGCTGAATAAGGGCAGAAATCATTTTGTGCAATTAATACAGCATTTTCTGGGAGTTTGGTAACTTGATCCTTATGAAATGACAAGATAGAAAATTGCTCTAATTGAGGTTCCATCCATGGCTCAGTCAAAATTATCTGATAGTTTTGTACCCCCGCTCCCCATCCTTGACTGGCCAATTCCGTTTTACCTCCAAGGGCCTTTGCAATCATTTGGTGACCAAAACAAATACCTATCAAGGGGTGTTTCCGATGTTGAAGTTCCAAAACAAATCTTTCCAAATCATCAATCCACTTATCTCCATCGTTAACACCGTAACGGCTACCAGAAATTAAGTATACATTGTTGTCCTGTAGATTTTTTGGATACTCGCCTAAAATTACATTATAAGTTTCAAATTCCAGAGTAGGTTCAACACTTTGAAAGAGCGATATGAACATGTCAGAATAATCTCCATGCTCCTTGCGAAAATTCTCATTTGTTGAATCACATTTAAGGATGCCTATTTTCATCACCAATATTTATAAATTCTTTAAAGCTAAATGATTTTCTTTTGTTGAAAATATTCAAGCATTAGTTCATTAAAAACCTTCATATCACGGTAATCAATTGCTCCTATATTTGCTATACGAAAAGTGTCTTTTGTAGCGCCCTTCCCGGGATAGATTGTCACATTATTTGCATAAAAATGATCGTGCATCTCCTTAAAATTATATTCAGTTGATTTTGGTTCAACAATCGCAGTAAGAAGTTTGGAATGCTGCGATTCAGGTAAAAGCATTTCCAATCCTGTTTTCTCAATTCCTTTCAACAAAGTTTCATAAGATTTTATGTAACGAGCAGTTCGTCCGGATTGGGTTTCCTTAAAAAATTCGTTCAATGCTTGGTTTAGAGCGTAAATAATTTGAACTGGAGGAGTGAATTGGAACTGTCCTGTTTCTTCAATATAACTATGATTATTCCATAGATTTAGGTATAGATTCCTTGGCGTAACTTTGGAGGTTGCTTTGAGTCCTTCTTTATTTGCAATCACAAAACTAACTCCAGCCATGCCCTGAATACATTTATTTGATGAGGAAATTAAATAGTCAATTGGATGTCTTTGTAAGTCAATGGGTAATCCAGCATATGATGACATTGCATCAACAATTGAGGTCAGCTCGTACTTTAAACAGAGCTCCAAAATTTCAGCTAAAGGATTGAGCATACCGGTAGTAGTTTCATGATGCACAAAAAAGAAATGAGTCAGTTTTGGTTCTTCCTTTATAATATTTTCAATTTGACTGATTTCTGGGTAGTTACCCCATTCAATTTGGATAGTCCTATGTGAAATTCCATAAGTCTGAATAATTGTTTCTGCTCGCTTGCCATAAGCACCATTGTTTAGAATCAATATTTTCCCATTCTCAGGTACAACTGAAGAAAGTGCAGCTTCCACTCCTGCTGTTCCGGAACCAGCAAAAATAACTGTAGAATGAGTTGATTGACCGTTTACTACTTTAACTATTTTTTTCAGCACAGATTGTGTAAGTGCACCAAATTCTTCTTCTCGAGGACAAATGTCTGGAACTACTAGTGCCTGTTTAACAGTATTTGTTGTTGTGGCTGGACCAGGATTTAAAAGGATATTTCTTTTCATTGTTTTATGGACTTGAATTAGTTGTAAAAAACACAAATTTTAACGAAAAGTCGCTCTTCTATCAAGAGTCTCTTTTTCTGTAAAAGGAAAAACCTAAAATCTTCAAAATTTTAAATGTGTTTATAATTAGAATAGTTTTTTATTTACAGAATTGAAAAGAGTTATTATTGAAAAAATATTTTTGTGAATGCTGTTTGACAGTTTTTCCTTTTTCAGATAATTTCTGAATAAAATTACTAAACAAAGAATACATTAATTTTTAAACTTATCTGGCAAATTATGGAACTTAGTAAATGGATGGATATTTCTGAGGAAGTTCGTGATTCAATTAAGGTTAATTGCCCTGTTGTAGCTCTTGAGTCAACTATAATCTCCCACGGAATGCCATTCCCACAAAATCTTGAAACTGTTCTCGAGGTTGAAAATATTATACGCGAGGCAGGTCCCATCCCAGCTACAATTGCAGTCATAGAAGGGCGCATCAAGATAGGGTTGAGTAGTCTGGAACTTGAAAAATTTGCTCAAGGAATAAAAACTGTGAAAGTAAGCCGAAGAGATTTGCCCTTTGCTCTTTTGCAAAAGCAGGACGGTGGGACCACTGTTGCTGCTACAATGATTTGTGCCAAGATGGCTGGAATCTCGGTATTTGTTACAGGTGGGATTGGAGGAGTCCATAGAGGTGGCGAAATTACCATGGATATATCTAGTGATTTGGTGGAGTTATCACGCACTAATGTGGCGGTTGTATGTGCAGGTACAAAATCTATTCTAGATATACCACTTACTTTGGAATATCTGGAAACTCAGGGAGTGCCTGTCATTGGATATCGTACTGATGAATTTCCTGCTTTCTATACACCAACGAGTGGTTATTCTGTTCAATCGCGTGTCGATAGTGCAGAAGAAATTGCACGTTGCATGAAAATTAAATGGGAGCTTGGATTAGAGGGCGGCCTAGTAATTGCGAATCCAGTGCTTCGGGGAGATGCAATGGATGAAATAGTAATTGAAGATGCTATTTCCAAGTCACTTAAAGAGGCATCCGAAAAGGGTGTTGAAGGAAAATCAATGACACCTTTTTTGCTTGAGAGAGTCAGTCAGTTAACGGATGGAGAAAGTTTAAAAACCAATATTGCACTGATATTTAATAATGCACTTCTTGGTGCAAAGATAGCGTCAGCTTTTGGACATGATCTTTAAACTCTTCCTGAAACATTACTTTTTATTTCTGAAACTGCCAATTCAACCAAAGAAGAAGCAATTGATTTTTCTAATGCGTTCTGAACAGAGGTTGTCACAATATCTTTCAATTCATCTTCATTAAAGCTATATCTGCCTTCTTTATAAGAAGAATAATCTTTATCAAAACCTTGTTCATTTTCTATCTCTTTTTCAGTCCAATCTTCATTTTCTGAAGATAATGAATCTTTATCAAACCCTATGAAAGCATTTTCAGCCTCATCCCAACTGTCAAATACATCTTCTTCAAGTGCGAAGGAAATTTCTGAAGTAGGGGAGTGATCCAGTTCGATCTCATCTCTATCCTCATCTTCATCAAGTTCAAGCAGATCTCCCAATTCATCAACCATAAACTCCGTAAGTTCATCTTCCTGATAATTTGCAACTATTCCTTCGTCTAGAATTTTTGCTTTTTCTAAGTCTTTTTCAAATTCCTTTTTTTCAGTTTCTAATTCATCTTCTTCTGCCTCAAGGGATTCCATTTGCAAGCTTAGGTCTTCAAGTTCTTCAAGAGCTGTTTCTGAACTGGTGATTCCTTGTTCTTCAATACTCTCTTTGACCATTGAATTTATTTCATCATCCATACTCTGAATATTGACATACCCCTCATCAAATTCGTCTAAAGAAGAATCTGTAACAACTTGTTTTGCATCTTTCTTTCCTGAGTCAGTCAAAAGGATTTCGTCTGAAATATTCTCTGTTAAATGAATGGATTCTTCTCTTTCAATCTGGAGCAGATTGTTATCCATTTCAGAAATTTGCTCTAAAGCAGCTTCATCTTCGTGTCTTTTATTTCCTGGATTTTCCTCTAAAGTGGCAAGATGTTTTGGAAATGAAGGATGAAAATCAGTTTGTTTCAAACTGATTTCTGTCAATCCTTGTCTTGGTTTTTGGTCTAAATCAGGGGGATGTGACCAGATAACACCTGGATCTTCAAAATCATTTTTATTAAGTTGAATATCTGTCAGTCCACTTCGTAATGTTTGCTCTTTTTCATCATTTTCGTTAAAAAGCCTGTTTTCAGCATATTTATCCTCCAGTCCTGATAATTTAAGCTTTTCTAGACCCCCTTTTACCTGTTCAGTTTCAGTTAAGTCAGTTTCTGGTTTCTCTTCAGAATTAAGATCAAAATTATTTTCATTGTCCATTCCCAATTCAGTGGTATCTGCTGTTTTTTCTGATTCGGACTTTAGAATATCTTGCTCAGGATTTATTTCCCACGTGCTTTCCTTATCAATCAAAATGTCTTCTAGAACCAATGAATCCATATCACTACCTGCAGACACGGCATAAGATAAATTTTGCGATTTTTGCACTGAATCAGAAATTGTATCAGTTTCTTTACTATACATTTGATTTTGACCCTGATTTTGTTGTTTTATCTCTTTCAAATCACTGCCAATACCGCTCATGTCAAAAGCAAAGTTATCATTTTCCTTGTCTGGTTCAGCGCCAAAATTTTCATCCAAAGAAATGTAACGACTTATCTGTTCTTTCAACATTGATGATTCAAAAGGCTTACGAAGCGTCCCGTTAATTTGCAGTTCTCTTAAAAAATCTTCGTCAATTTCGTCTTTGGCATTTAATAATAAAATTATTGGGGTATTTTTAATTGCTGGATTTTCACGAATCTTGCGGCATGTGCTGTAACTGTGGTCACTTTCTGAATTACTGATAAAAATTAAGTCAGGATTCAGATTCTGCACCTGTTGGAGAAAATATTCTGGGTCTAACTCCTGATTAATAAATATCGGGCTATCCTTAAGCGATGCAGAAATTACTGCCTGTATTTCGGGATTTTCCTCTAGGACAAGAATTAATTCGTTCATTGACTTCTCAAAGGATTTACATCCTATTAAATCATATTATAAAACATAAACTCTATATGTTACTAATCAAGTGTTCCTATGCAAAATGATGCCCTTATTTATCTGTAAATTAAATCTTATCTACTTTAATTACTTTGCACCTTGTTTGAAGAAAAAGTATCTTAGATTATTCTTATGAAAATATTTTTCTATGATTGACTAAAAAATAAAGTCTTACAAAATGATTTCAAAATATATTGCCTCTGAATTCATTCGCTATTTTCTGTTGTTTCTAAGTGCTTTTGTTTTGATGACAATGATTGGGAATTTTTTTGGCAACCTTGGTGGTGTTTTTTCAAACTGGTTAAGTTTTTTAGAAGTTTTAAAGGAAACTGCATTGTTGTTGCCTTTATTATTTGAATTAATTATACCCATAACTATTCTATTGGCTACGGTATCCACATTCAGTACATTTAATAAAAACGCCGAATTAACGGCTATGCGTAGCTCAGGGATTGGCGGCTTGAGATTGGCTTCCCCTGTCTTACTTGTTTCGGCATTGATTGCTGTATTTTCTTATTTAAGTCAGAATTATGCATATACATGGATGCATCAAACATGGGTAAAACCTGATAATACAGAGCGCTTAATGCCTCTTTGGAAAATAGGTGAGGAGCAAAGTATATTTTATTTTGGGGATCGCCGACAGGAGGGGCGGTTAAGTTCTATTACTTCATTTCAGTGGCAGAAGAAACCTTTTCTACTTTTGGAAAAAACAGAAATTGAAAGTGGGAAACAACAGGAAAAATCATGGATTTTTCAAAATGTTAAGAAACATTTTTTCCTGGAGGAAAACATACAACTAAAATATTTTGATCAGTGGCAAATTGAAAAAGATAAATTACCTACTGTATCATTTGAAATCCCGACATCACCTCATCATAAACCTTTCTTAGATCTGTATGAGGATACGATCAAACTTCAAAGCGAGGGTCAGGATGTGACTCAGCATCGAGTTGAATTATTTCAGAAGATCGCATATCCATTTCAAATATTTATCATGGTTTTGATTGGTTTAGGGCTTTCTGCATCTTTTTTAAGACGTGGAATGGCTGCAGAATCTCTGGCTACAAGTTGCTTGCTGGGGATTTTGTTTTGGATGCTTAATCAGATTACATTGGCAGTTGGTGGTGCAGGAATGATGACTCCTTTTTTTGCAGCTTGGAGTGGGAATCTGATTTTCCTTACTCTGGCATTTTTTCTTTTATCATATAACCGAGTTTAAAATATTGCTTGTAAAGGTGGAAAAAAGGTAAATTCAAATTACTCTGCAAATATTGATTTAGTGAATTGATGTGCATCAAATGGACGCAGGTCTTCTACTTGTTCACCCAAGCCTATGTATCTTACTGGTATTTCAAATTCGTTGACGATCCCAATAACTACACCTCCCTTTGATGTTCCATCTAATTTAGTTATTATTAAACCTGTTAATTCTGCCGCTTGCAAAAATTCGCGTGTTTGGAATATAGCATTTTGACCGGTAGTTGCATCCAATACCAAGAATACTTCATGTGGTGCGTCCGGGATCAATTTTCTGATAACCTTCTCCATTTTTTTTAATTCTTCCATTAAATTCTTTTTTGTATGTAAACGTCCTGCAGTATCGCAAATTACTACATCATAATCATCGTCTATTCCTTTTTGTACAGATTCGAAAATAACTGCAGAAGGGTCAGCTCCTGCATTCTTATGCACAATGTCACAATCAGCACGCCTACTCCATTCGGCTAATTGTTCAATTGCTGCCGCGCGAAAAGTGTCCGCAGCACCGAGCAAAACTTTTTTGCCTTGCTGGCGATATTGTGCAGCAATTTTTCCAATGCTTGTTGTTTTTCCAACTCCGTTAACACCAACAAAAAGTAAAATAAGTGGTTTCCTATCAGGATTACCAGTGGCTTCATATTTTTTAGTCATTATGTGCTGAATTTCATTCTCAATTTCTGACTGCAGTACTTGAGGATTATTTAATTCTTCACGTTCCACCTTCTTGGTTATTGCTTCAAGAATACGGTTTGTGGTTTCCGGCCCTATGTCGGAACTTATTAGAACTTCTTCCAAATTATCCAGCAGCTCATCATTAATTTCTTTTTTACCTAAAACAGCATCTGATAGATTATTCAGTATGTGTTTTCTAGTCTTGTCTACACCATCGCGAAGGCGATTAAGGAAAGAATCTGATTTCACATGCTGTCCCTGAGGCTTTTGAGTATCAGTTAATTCTCTCTGTAAAACCTGAGCACTTTGTTTTTGTTGTTCCAAAGATGCAATTTGATCTTGTACATCTTTCTCACGTTTTTGTGCTTTTTCAAGCATAGTGGCTTGTTTACCTTCCTGAAGTTTTTTATCTTCTTTAATCCTTAAATCAAGTTCTTTTTCTCGTTCTTTCTTTAATTGTTGAAGGTTTTTATTTTTGATTGTGGAAAAGGGTTGCTCAAATTCTTTTTCATTTTGTGATTTGCGGCTAAGCAAAAACCACATAGAAAAAATTAGTACAATAAAAATTAGTACAATAAAAATTAGTACAATAAAGATTGTCATTTCATTTGAAATTGGTGCACCTTTGTTAAATACTTTACTGAAGAGTATGTTAATCTCTTCAAGCAATGGAAAAAATAATAGTTTTAATTCTTCTACAAACATATAAATTATTTTGCGTGTTTTGTTATATTTTAGCTAAAATTTAAGGGTAAAATAGTTAAAAGTTTACAACAAAAAAATTTGATTTGCATTATAACAAAATGACCTATAGTTCTACTGAGACTTTAAACAAAGCACAAAAAAAAATTGTATCTCATAATAATGGTCCTGCATTAGTAATTGCAGGAGCAGGAAGTGGTAAAACTCGAGTTATTACTCATCGTGTGGCACACCTTATTCAATCAGGTGTTCCTGCATCATCAATCCTTCTGCTTACCTTTACCAACAAAGCTGCTGATGAAATGACACAGAGAGTCGGAAGAGCCATCAACATTAATACTGATCAAAATAAAATTTTACATGGAACTTTCCACAGTGTTGGTAATCGTTTTTTAAGACAGCATGCAAAATTACTGGATTATAAGAATAATTTCAGCATCCTTGACAGTTCTGATTCGAAAGAAATGATTAAAGTATCAATTGCAGAAACAATTGGAAAACCTGGAAAATCCTTTCCTAAAGCTGCAGTTTTGCAAAATTTATTTTCTCTGGCGTTCAATCGTAATGGTAGCCAAGATATAATTTTGTCAGTACCTTATAATAAACGGAATTTCCACTTAGATCAGCTTATTTTTTCTAATTATCCTCATTTTGAAGAATACCTTGAAACAATTATCAAAGTTTTGTCCATATACCGAAAAAAGAAAAAACGTGGACAAGTTATGGATTTTGATGATCTTTTGGAAAATTGGCTGGAATTGCTTTTGGTTCATGGGGAGGAACTTCCTCTTTGTAAGCAAATTAAGTATGTTCTTGTGGACGAATATCAGGATACTAACAAGGTTCAGACTGAGATTTTATTATTACTATCCGGACAACAAAATAATTTGATGGTAGTTGGCGATGATGCACAATCGATTTACAGCTGGCGTGGAGCTGATTTTGGAAATATGTTGGATTTTCCGGAAAAATATAAAGCTGTAACATACTATATGGAAGAGAATTATCGAAGTTCACCAGAAATATTAAAAGCAGCAAACCAGAGCATAAATTATAATACACGTCAGTTTGAAAAAAACCTTTTTAGCTCACTGCCAGGCGGAGAAAAACCTATAGTACACCACGTCTGGTCCTCTGAAGACGAGTCAGAGTTGGTGTTGAAAAGTATTTTGGGCTATAGAGACCAGGAGATCCCTTTGAACAAAATGAGTGTGCTTTATAGAAACCATGTGCAATCTGCAGTTCTTCAAGTAAAACTTACACATGCAGGAATTCCTTTTGTCATTCATTCAGGTGTTAAGTTTTTTGAACAGGCTCACATAAAAGACATAACTGCATTTATGAAAGTTCTTTATAATCCTCTCGATGAAATTTCATGGATGCGTTTACTCAGGCTAATTCCTGGGATAGGAAATAATACTGCTTTTAGGATTTTTAATGTTTTTCAAGATCAACAGGCTATTCGACTTACAAAAGATAACGATTCACTTCAAAGACTAATACCCAAAAAAGCAATTAATAGCTGGGTTGTTTTGCAGGAGTGTTTTCAAAAAATGCTTGAGGAAAAAATATCTCCGTCAAATATGATTGGAATTATTTGCAAAGACTTTTACCGGGATGTACTTTTTAGTAGCTTTGAGAATGCTATGCAGCGTGAAACTGATATTCGTTATCTGGAAGAATTTGCAGTTAATTATGATAAATTGGAAACTTTTTTAAACGAGCTATCATTGGTTGGTTCAAGCATATTGACTGATTTGGAATCTGAGCAGCATTATAATCAGGAGACACTCACTTTAACTACTATTCATCAGGCTAAGGGACTCGAATGGGATGTTGTAATTGTTATTGGCTTGACAGAAGGGTTGTTCCCTCATCAACGCAGCTTGGAGACAGAGGATCAAGTTGAAGAAGAACGCAGGTTGTTTTATGTGGCCATGACAAGGGCTAAACGTCATTTACTCATAACTGCACCTCTTATATCTTCAAGTTATTTCAGAGGTGTCAGTCAGCGTTCCCGTTTCATTTCCGAACTTCCAGATGGATCAATCAATAAAGTTGTTCATAAACTTGATGATTACTCCTATAAAACTAAAGGAAACAGTACTCAATTTTATTTTTAAAAAAATAATTATTCCATGTTTAATTTTTCAAGTTTTGGACGGATAATATATGTGCAATAACCTGCATAAGGGTTCTTTTTATAATAGTCATGATGGTAATCTTCTGCTGGATAAAACACGTTAATTTCATAGATTTCGGTAACTATGGGATTCTCAAAGATGCCTGAGGATTCGGCATCTTTTTTTGACTTTTGTGCTATCGATTTTTGGCTCTCATTTTCATAATAAATTACAGAACGATATTGTGTGCCAATGTCTCCACCTTGGCGATTAAGAGTAGTAGGGTCATGACATCTCCAAAACCATTCCAGTAAGATCTCGAAACTTGTTTTGTTTAAATCATAGTTTATTTTTACTACTTCAGCATGAGAGGTTTCACCAGTACAAACCTGTTCGTAAGTAGGATTTTCAACGTTACCTCCTGCGTAGCCTGGAATAACGGATTTTACACCCTCTAGTCTTGTATATACTGCTTCCAAGCACCAAAAGCAACCTCCGCCAAGTATTGCTGAACCTAGTTTTTCCATGAGTTCTCCTTGAGTAGAGAATATGATTTTAGAGTTCTCCCAAAAAAATGAATAAAATATAAATTTAAAGCCTGATCCAACTCTTTCAAATTATTTTGTGTTGGTTTTATTTTAAACCCATTGGTCCTTCCAGATTGACTGTTATGTAAAAATGATAGACTCCCTGGGTTTAAAGCAGCTGTATAAGTACTATTAATTAAACAGTTTGGGCAGCGTATTCCTCCTTGAATTGAGTCTAACTGGTACGGGATTGACTGTTTAATTGTCATTAATTCTCCTGAATTCCTCTTCCATAAAAAATTTCCACAAACAATACATGATATCAAACTTGGTGAGATTCCTAGCAGTTTCAGCAATTTTATTTCAAAATTAAGTTTTATTTCTGCACAATTGTCAAATTCTGAAAGTTGAGAAATAGTCTGTTTAAGCAGGTTAAAATAATCTTCAGATTCAACTACAGGAATCTCACAAAAAAGAAGTAATTCAGAAAGATAGCTTGCATGGAGGAATTTTGAGTAGTTTTGACGAAGTTTAGCATGGCTTACCAATAATTCACATTTTCTGATTCTGACAAGTTCAGCACCTGTTTTTATGCTAAATTCAAAATGATTTGTTACAAAAAGTTCTGTTTTTGCAGAATTTCCTGAGCGGGTACTTTTTCCTCCATGTATAACTCCAGCTATTTTACCTGCTTCTCGGGTGAGAAAGGTCAAGATACTATCATTGTCCTTAAAATCCATTGTCTTGAGAACAATTCCATCTGTCTCAATTACTTTCATAAAAATTTTAGTTCAATATGTCTTTTTCAAGCAAAAGCGTTCTAGCTTCATTCAATGCGTCTTCTGAACGTTCTTGGTGGATTGCAATTAAAAATCGAATGGAGTGATTTAATTTTCTCCATTTTTCGCTCAACTGGGCATCGTTTCCTTTATTTTCAAAGTATATGTTATTATCCTTGTTTGTAATTGTAGGAATGTTTACTTGACCTAATACCTTGTATGCTTCTTCAAGCTGGTTATTTTGGTAAAGCAGTTTTGCGAAGAGAAGCGAAGCAGGAACAGCTTTTTGCCGAGATTTGTGAATACCACCAATGATTTCCAGGATTTGTTCTTCAGCGCCACTTTGATTATAAAGCGCTTCTAAATGTTCAAGCAATTCGGGATTGGCAGTGTTTTCAAAAGCTTTCTTCAGGACTTTAGCTGCCTCCAAAAACATGCCTTTTTTTTGTAATTGGTTAGCTTCCCCTATAGCTTCAAAAGGTTTGTCAATTTTTCTGTCTCTTTTTTGAGAAAGATAGCGAAAAGACCAGTTTTTAAGAAACTTTGGATCCTGGCAAATTGCTTTTTTTAAATGATCTTCATGCTCCTTTGAAACCTTATAAGTTATTAAACTTCCACTGTAACCATTCAGCAATTCTTTTTCCTGCTCAATACATGCAACCCAGTTTCCTCTAACTATATGAACCTGACGCAACCCTGCCAACGCATCTGGATGTCCCGGGTTAATGATGAGAATCTCATGACTTAATCTCTCTGCAAGATCCCATTCACTCAGTTCACAAGCCAGTTTTAAATAAGGTAATAAAACCTGCAAATTACTCTGAAATTTGTTTCGCAGTTCAGTGAAACTATGAATCATTTCTTCAGCATTTTTTTCATAACGCAACAATTCGAGATATTGCACTCTAATTGACAATGGTATTTCCTTGTTGTCCAATTTGCTGAAATTTTTTCTCACTTGTTTAGGATTACGCAGTAACAATGCTTCTTGGAATTCTTGAGTTAACTGGAGTTTTTTATTGTCTTTATAACGTGAAAATTTTCCAAGGAAGCTTTGCACAAATCTTTGTGGATGAGAAATGAATTGCCATATCTCTGTGATTACCCACCCTGCTACAAATGATCCTGCAAGCACCACCCATACCGACAACTGGATCGAAAAGTTGCCAAATAAATTAAGGGAGACACTATGACTGTTTTGCATAGCAAAATAACCCATACTCCCTAAAAGTATAAGCGCTAAAGCAATTAATATTAATCTTTTCATAGTGTTATTTAAGATAATTTACAAAAACTTAAATCAATAGTTGTGGTATGGTTCTCCACGAATTATTGTGAATGCTCGATAAATTTGTTCCAATAAGAATAACCTTACCATTTGATGTGTAAAAGTCATTTCAGAGAGACTTAATAATTGTATCCCTGAAGGAAGTATAGATCTGTCTATACCATGTGCCCCGCCAATAAAAAAATTAGTTCTGGTTATTCCTAACAAAATTTGCTTTTCAAAACATTTAGCTAAACCCTCTGAAGTTTGCCTTTGTCCGTTTTGGTCTAGGAAAATATTGAATTCAGTTGAGTTAATTTTTTTAATCATAATTTCAGTTTCCTGCTGGCGCCACTTATTTGCAGTTCCTGAACTGTACTGTGCAGGCTTGATTTCATCAGAATCAATTTTGATATAATGGGAAAGCTTCTTCATATAAGCGTTGATCCCATTTCTCAAATATGGCTCCTGAGTTTTACCAACCCAAATCAAACGAATGCTTCTCATTAAAACACCTATATTTATATATGTGATACATTTGAATTTTTCTTATGCGCTGAATAATAAGGCAGTAATTAGGTAAATGACAACGCAAAAACATCTATAAAAATGGATTGTGATTGTCATAAAATCAGCTATCTTTTAACCTTGCGTACTTATGTAAGTTTAGACTATGTAAGTTTGTTCCCCAACTTTCTAAGTTAAATTCGCATGTCATATATAAAAACAGAAGAGTCTAAAAAATTTGGAGTAAGTACTGTGCTTGAAGAGCATTTGCTTCATCAAGGAAAGTGGTCAAACCTTGTTGAAATTAGTTATGAAGATGAAAAAAAACAAAAACGTAAATGGGAAGGATTACACAGGAAAAACGATGCTGAAGCAGTAGTTATTATAGCTAAGATGGAGCCTTCAGATCGTTATATAATTATTCGTCAATTTAGACCTCCTACAAATTCATATTTGTTAGAATTTCCTGCGGGGCTCGTTGATAGTGGGGAGACTCGTGAACAAACTGCGATTCGTGAACTTTTAGAAGAAACAGGTTATGTTGGGGAGTTTCAGAAGATTAGTCCCAGGTTATACTCATCACCGGGGCTTCTTTCTGAAGCGGTTTCTTTTGCACATATAAAGATAGACGAAAGTCTTGCAGAGAACCAAAGTCCCAAAGCAAAAAATGAACCGGGAGAATTTATTACAGTTTTCAAGAAATCAGTGAATGAAATTTCAGAATTTTTTAATCAGCAGAGTAGTCAAAGAATTAAATTTGACGCTAAGCTCTACTCTTTTTTTCTATCACAGGGAGTTTTGTAATTTGTACTCCAAAATAAAATGAATAATCTTAAAGGTACTGAAAATTCGCACGGAGTATTGCCAACTCTCGTAGATGCTGATTACTCTGAAGAAAAAGCTAGCATCTCTGACTTTAAGGAATTATTTTTATCAACTCCTGAGTCTATTAATATTTTTCAGAGATGGTATTCTAAGCAAAATGATCTAGATGGTGCAGGCGCTTTTTTGAACAAGCTCAAATTTTTTTCTTTAAGCACATCTACCATAATGGCTCTTTTTCTTTTTTTACAGTATCAAAAAGAAGAGGATATACCAACTGATATCATTGATATAGATCCAGAAAGTCCAGAAAAAATATTTTCTGAATCAATTCATCTTTATCAAAGGTTACTTAAGGTAAATCGTATCCCATTTACTCCAAAAAAAGAAATACAGGCTGAGCTAGCTATTAGGATGCTATTAACAGTACTGGCAGATGTACAGTTGTTGACTGTATACCTAGTGTTACAGCTCCATAAACTCGAAAGTATGATGTCTCTTACTCGAGAAGAACAGGAGGCAAAAGCATGGATAGCTCTTAACATATATGCGCCTTTGGCCGGGAGATTAGGGATTTTTTGGATTAAATCTGAGCTTGAGGACTGTGCATTTCGTAATCTTGAATATGACAATTATCAGATTTTAAAGAAAAAAATTGCTCGGAAGCGATCTGAACGCTCTAACAGTGTTGAAAGGATTTCTAACAATATTCAGAAAATGTTGAAAAAGGCGGGGATCCCACATGAAGTTCAGGGACGTTACAAACGATTTTATTCAATATTTCAAAAATTAGACCGGGTAGAGAATGATTTTGAGCGGATTAAGGATTTAATTGCTTTTCGAGTTTTGGTTAAAAATATAGATCAATGCTACACCGCTTTAAGTTTTATCCACGAAAACTGGGCTCCAGTAAAAAATAGATTTAAAGATTATATTTCTAATCCTAAACCAAACGGATATCAGTCACTTCACACAACAGTGATGGAAATCAATGATGAACCATTAAGCAAACCAAGGCCTATTGAAATACAAATTAGGACACATGAAATGCATCATATGGCAGAATTCGGATTAGCGGCGCATTGGCTATATAAGGAAAAAATGAACAAGTATGATGGGAAAAAAGTTGACCAAATTCAAGAATCATTTTTAGAAAAAATAAATTCGGAAGGTAAAGGTAAATTGAATCCAATACTAGATTTTTATAGTGACAAGATATACGTTATTACACCTGCTAGTGAAATAATTGAACTTCCTCAATTTGCTTCTCCCCTAGATTACGCCTACGCAATTCATACAGAAGTGGGAAATAGAACAATAGCAGCAAAGGCCAATGGAATTATTACTAGCCTGGATAGTTCTCTGAAAAGTGGTGAAGAGGTAGAGATTATTACATCATCTAGACAGGAGCCACGAAAAGAGTGGCTTGAATTTGTTAAAACTCGTCATGCCAGAAACAAAATTAAACATGCTTTGCATGAGAAGGAGCGTGAAATTAGTAAAAAAGAAGGCATGGAGATGCTGGAGAAAGAATTCCGAGCAAATGGCTTAAACTTGAACAGGCTGATTAGAGACGGACAATTGGAGAGGGAGTCTCGATTGAAAAAAAACCAGGAATTTGAGCACATACTCTTCTGTATAGGAGAAGGTTCCATTAACAGTGAGGAAATACGTCGGTGGTTTGCAGATGACATAGGTCCTGAACAGACTAGTTTTAAAAAGGCAAAAGAATCTGCAACTGAATCAGAGGCTAAAAAAACCAAGGGAAAATCAGCTTTAGCTACTTCCAAAGCTTTGATAATTGTAGACGGAATGGACAACGTATCTACTAGAATTGCAAAATGCTGCTCCCCTAAAAAAAAACAGCCTATACTTGGTTACCTTACTAAAGAAAGAGTAATAACAATCCATAAAAAAGACTGCTCTTTTGTGAAAAAATTGGTATCAGAAAGGAAGGTTAAAGTTATTTGGGGAAATTCGAATTAATTTTAAAAGTAAGATTACTGCACAATTAATTATAAGTTTCTATTTGGAAAAAATGGTATAAAAAAAATTTTATTTATCCTCAGATATTTAAAGCAGCTCGCCTTATGTTTGAGATTATTTTTTCCAGAAAGAGGGGAAAAGCAAAACGAGTGCGGTAAACATTTCAAGTCTTCCTATCAACATCAACCATGCTAAAAACCATTTACCAGGAGCTGAGATTTGAGCAAAATTTTCAGCAGGACCAACATCACCAAATCCGGGGCCGATATTCATTAGAGCTGATATCACACAACTGATTCCTGTCTGCAAATCCATAGATTCAAGCAGAATCATAAAACAGCTTCCAACCAGAATAATAAAGACATTCGCCATGACATAACAGATAGAGAGGTTAATTGCGAAGGGATCAATAGTTCTCTGATTTAGATGAATTGGTAGTACTGTGCGGGGCTGGTGGAACATTTTCTTGATTGTTGTAAGCATGTATTTCCAGATGATAATAAAATGCACGATTTTTATGCCACTGGTAGTCGAACCGGCACATGCACCTATGAAACAGGCAATATAAAGTATCATTTGTACTGATTGAGGCCAAAGTTCATAATCTGTTGTTGTAAAGCCTGTGGTAGTCATCAAAGAAGTTATCTGAAATGTTGCATAGCGAAGAGAATCAAAAAAATTTTCATATGGCCCTTTGATCAACAAAATCAAGGTAGTTAAGCAGCATAAGAAAAAAATTATAGATGCATACCAGCGTAATTCGGTATTAACTTGGACCAGTTTCCATTCATTTTTCAACATGTGATAAAAAAGCATGAAACCCATTCCCCCGAGGAACATAAAAATTATTATTATCCAGTCAAAATATGTACTTCCGTAGTAGCCAATACTTGAATTTTTAGGAGAAAATCCTGCAGTTGCAATTGTACTGAAGGCATGACAGATTGAATCAAACAATGGCATTCCTCCTGCCAGAAGCATTAAAATCTGTATCAGATTTAATCCCAGATATATACTCCAGAGCCAAATTATGGCGTCACGGTTTCTAGGTAAGAATTTATCTTTTGTAATCACCTGTCCGGGACTTGACTCAGCACGAAATATACGTACCCCCTCTATGCCGTGTGGTAAGAAGATTAAAGTTAGAGTTAGAAATCCCATTCCACCTAAAAGATGGGTTTCACTTCGCCATAATAAAAGTCCATGAGGTACTGATTCAATATCATTCAAAATAGTTGCTCCCGTAGTAGTATAGCCTGACATCATTTCGAAGAATGAATCAGTAAAGGACGGAATTGAACCGTGAATTATAAATGGTATTGTGGATACTGCTGAGATGAAAACCCAACCAAATACAGCAATCATTACAGCATCCTTGAAATTAAGTTCGTAATGACCTGACGAAAACCTCCATAGAGGCAGTCCGACCGTAATAGTTAATGCTGCTGTGATAATTAGGGCCGCTAGGTCGTCTTCCTTAAAAATAAGGGAAGTAATGATTGGTAAAAGCAGGGCAATGCTTGTGACTATCAGCAAAGTCCCCATGACGTAGGCAATTGACCGAAAATGCATTTATAGAATCTGCAGGAACAAAGTTAGATTCATTTGCTGAAACCGAGCTTATTTTGATAGAGTTATTAGATGGTACTATGTGGTCATGATTCCAAAAATTTGAAGAAAGTAGGAGAAATTAATTTTTGATTAATTATTTATCGAAAATGTTTCTCAAATTTATTCATCATCAGAATTTTCAGACGGAGTTGTTGAAGAAATTTCAGGGTTTTTCAATACACCATTAATTACCTTTATTATTTTGTTTGCTTTTTCATCTTCAATTGGATAATCAAATACAAGTAGTCCATATTTTTCATCTCTCTGAATTAAGGGATAGACCATGATTTCTTTTGTAAGGATATTTTTTATACGGTAAAAATCTAATCCTTTTTGATTGCCCTCTGAGTAATTTCGAATAATTTTCTTGAAATGATCAAAGTCAATTTTTTTAAGTTTTGTTCTGACTTCATCGGCACGTTTCTCCTTGATATGATATATAAGTTCTTTTTGAACAACACCTTCTCCATCATCAGGATGCTCACGGATAGTATTACAAATAATTCCAATTCCCTTCACGCTATTTGCAATGGTGTTTCTAAAAAGTGCGTCAAGAACATTTTCCCAGTCTTTACGAGATACTTCATGCAAATGTATTTCTATCGATCTCTTTTTAAATAGCAAAACTTTAAACTCTGAATGTTAGTATTAAAATCTAGTATTTCTAAAAGCTAAACACGTAATCAGTCTTGATTGCAAGTGATTTGTTTAACTCTTATACTTCATGATAAAATATTATTTTAAATAGGCTTTAAAATTCATTCAACTCAATAATTTTCTTATTTAAGAAAGTATCAGCAAAAATGAGTAAGAAAAAATTCCTGCGCTGGTTTATTACTAAAATTCTAACTTTGCTGATACTTTTGACAGGCTATACTGCAAGAGTAAGACAAGTTAATATGGAAGTCCTAGGAGATACTATTAAAGAATATGGTAGTGTCATTATCGCAACCTGGCACAAAAACATTTTTTTCAGTATCTGGCTTTTACGAAGTCATGATTTAACGGCATTAATAAGCAGTAGCGATGATGGAGAAGTTATATACGATGTGTTCTCTAAGTTTGGCTACAAGGGAGTGAGAGGTTCGACTACAAGAGGTGGAATACCTGCACTGAAACAGCTCATTAAACTGCTTGAGAAAAAAACTTCTGTTGCTATTACTCCAGATGGTCCGCTTGGACCTCCTGAGAAAATTCAATCTGGAGTGGTTTTGCTGGCTAAATACTCAGGTGTCCCAATAATTCCTTGGCATTATGAAGCAGGATCGCAATGGAGTCTAAAAAGCTGGGATAAACACAAAATTCCAAAGCCTTTTACTACTATTGTAGAATCCTGTGGCGATCCGTTCCTTGTACCGAAAGATCTTTCTTCAGAAGAAATCCAGAAATTTTGTGAGAAACTAGAAGCTGATTTCAAAAAACTTGCCCAAAGGACAAATCAGGAAGTCATTAACTCCCGAAAGTAAAATATGTGAGGATTTTATAAAAATTAAATGATGAAGATAATTTGTGCAAAAACAAAAGCCAGAAAGAGAAGAACACCTATGATGGCGACGGAGCCAGGGGTAAGAAAACTGTTTGAAGAATTTGCCAAAACTGAATTGATGCGACCTGTTCTAGCAGGACGTATAGTTTTTGACCTAATTTTCTTCGCTTTAATTTTGAGAGGCATAATTCAAACTCTTGCACTGAAAAATTTTCCTTGTTTGTTGCTTCAAATATATTTTGCAAAATTAAAACCAATTTCTAATGCATGCAGAAATGTTGAATGTCTTTAATTAATTTATTGAAGGCAGTTTTTCTCCTGGCGCAAATAATGATCAGCTAATACAAGATTAATCATGGCCTCTACCATCGGGACAGCCCTCGGTAAAACGCAGGGGTCATGCCGGCCTTTAGCTTTTAGTTTTGTTGCTTTACCATCGCGAGTAACAGTATCCTGTTCATAGTTTATTGTTGCTGTTGGTTTGAATATAACCCGCAAATCTATATCTTCCCCATTCGAGATACCACCCTGTATACCTCCAGAACGATTTGTATTAGTTCTGATAACACCTTCACGCATCACAAAAGAATCATTATGTTCTGATCCTTTAAGCTTGACTGAATCAAAACCCAGGCCAAACTCCACACCTCGAGTTGCAGGGAGTGACATCAGTCCCTTAGCAAGATCGGCAGTCAGTTTGTCAAATACTGGTTCACCTAATCCTGCAGGAACATTGCGTACAACTGCCCTGATAATTCCACCGACACTGTCACCTGATTTACGAGCTTTATGAATAAGTTCTATCATTTCATCTGAAGCTTGTGAATCCGGACAACGTACTATGCTAGCTTCAATCTGCTTAACGCCGACTGTTTTTTTGTCCACTAAGGATTTAACATCATGGATTTGTTCCACCCAGGCAATTGTCTGAATGTTTCCCCAGTGAAGTAAAAGTTTTTTTGCTATTGTTCCTGCTGCGACTCTTCCAATAGTTTCGCGAGCGCTTGCACGCCCACCGCCCCTCCAGTCTCTCAAACCGTATTTTTTTTCGTAGGTGAAATCTGCATGACTTGGACGATATAATTCTTTTAGGTGCTCATACGCGTGAGGTTTTGCGTCTTCGTTAGACACCATAACTGAAATTGATGCTCCCGTAGTTCTTCCCTCAAATACACCGGACAGAATTCTTGCAATATCGCTTTCCTTGCGTTGTGTAGTAATTTTACTTTGTCCGGGTTTTCTTCTATCTAGGTCATATTGAAAATCATTCTCATTAAGCGTTAATCCAGATGGACAGCCGTCAATTACAACTCCCACTCCTGCACCATGAGATTCTCCCCACGTAGTTATGCGAAATATTTTACCGAAACTGTCTCCCATGATATTTATAAGTTAAAATACAGATTTTATACAATTTTTTGTGTCATTTCAGCATAACGATTTCACATGTAAGGTGCAAGAAGCTTGGTGTTACAATCTTGAAATTTTGGCCTAAGTTCGCTAAGATTATGTATGTTTTATCTAAATAAACTATAACAAATAATAATTAAGATTTTTGATACTAATTCCCAGTGAAGCGGTTTAACAAATCCAATCCAAAATGGATAATCTACAGTTCTATGGGATTAGAGGTTGGGCTGTCGGTTGTCGTCGGTTTTTTGATAGGCACTTTGTTAGATGATTGGCTAGATACAGCGCCCTGGTTTCTGATCATATTTGGGATTGCTGGAATCATAGCTGGATATCGTAGCATGTTCCGAATGGTTAAACGTGTGCAGTCTGATACTGTAACTGACCAGAATAATGAATCATAATCTTCATCCAGAAGAATAATTTTTGATGCCATAAATTTAATGCATAACCTGACAAAAATTGGAAATATTTAAGAAAAAAATATTTAATTAAAGACAATAGTAGTGCAACCAGATACTGAAAAAAAACCGGTTTTTTCTAAATTACATGATGAATTGGTTACAAAAGAAGAATCAATTGAAATAAAACATGCCAATTTATTTCAAAATCTGCTGCTAGGAGTCAGCATTGTTTTAATTATGGGAACAGCTGTATTTGCACTTGACCTAATTTTGTCTGTTGTGCTAGGATGTCTGGTTATTGGTTTTAATTTTTTGTGGACTAGGCAGTTTGTACGCAAGCTGTTGGAAGAAAGGAAAGTTCTTCCACTGGATTTGCTTTTTTATCTTACAAAGTTTGTCATTTCAGTTATTTTTATGTTTGCTGCTCTGACGTACTTAGAACTTTCACCGGGGGGGTTACTGATTGGACTTTCCAACATAGGACTTGCCACTATAGTTTTATCTTTCATAAGAATGATGCCCTCCAAGTGACTGGCTAGGTCAATCCAACGAATTTCTGATGATAAAAAAAATCGCTACGTCATTTATGTTACTGATGTCAGCAGCACCTGTGTTTGCAGCTGGAAGTGGTTTCACTTGGTCTCATTTTCTGCTTGGTTCGTTAGAAGCCCCTCTTGTGAAGCTTGGAATTGACCCTGTTCCCATGCTGGATCTGCTTATTGTTGCAGCAGCGCTTATATTTTTTGCTTATTTTGCAGGAAAACCTTTTCGAAAATCGGAAATGCTTGAGCCTTCAGGTCGGGCAAATCTTCAGCATTTTTCGGAAATAGTGGTTGGTGGGATCCTTAATTTTTTAAGCGGAATTATCCGCCATGGAATAGGAGCACGTCCTATTCTACCTTTGCTTGGGACTTATGCATTATTCATTCTTGTGTTGAACCTTGCTGGTATTGTACCAGGCTTCAATCCTCCAACTGATCAGTTCAACGTCACTATTGTTTTTGCAATTATAGTTTTTGTTATGACTCACATTCTGGGTCTTCGTCAGCACGGGGCTGCATATATTAAACAATTTCTCGGCCCTTTGCCTTTACTTGCGCCACTGATGTTTCCTATTGAGATTGTAAGTCATTGTGTGCGCTTGCTTTCCCTTTCAATCAGGTTGTTTGGCAACATGACAGGAGATCATAAGGTAGTTATGATCTTTACTTCAATATTTGCTATAGGCCTTCCTATTCCATTTTTGGGGTTGGGGATTTTGATTTCAGTGCTACAGGCATTTGTTTTTGTCTTGTTGTCTGCAATTTATTTTGAACTTGCAATGAGTGAAGCTCACTGATTGCGCAGAATTAATTAACATCAAAAAGGACATAATGAAAAAATTATTATTATTGGCATTTTTATTGACAGCCAGTTTCCCTATATATGCGGCAGAATTTGGCGAAACGGCCATATTAGGTATAGCTCTTGGTGCCGGTTTGTCAATTGGACTTGCTGCACTTGGAGGAGGAATTGGACAAGGAATTGCTATGATGGGCGCTTTGGAAGGAATTGCCAGGAATCCAAATGCTTACGACAAAATCTTTACGCCCATGATTATTGGTTTGGCCTTGATTGAATCACTGGTCATTTATGCGCTTGTAATCGCCTTTATGCTGCAAGGTAGGATCTAAACTCCTTAAAACTGCGGTTCTGATTGGACCGCAGTCGCCCTTCATATAGCTCCCCGTTTATAAACATAATTTAATTTAATGTAAGTTAAAATATCCTTATTCGAGTGATACTTAAAGGGTATTAAAAATTTTTTGCTGAAGTTTAAGCAAAAAGGTAGAAATTTTTCTATTTCCATCCTAATTAAAGCACAGGTTACTTTTTTCAATGAAATTTCAGATATATGCAAATTCCTAAATTGATATATAAATTAATAATTTTTGAGCTTAATTTTTTTGAAGACAAAATTATATTAATTTGCTAGGGTGAGGCACTTGAGCAAAAGGAACGAAAAACATAAATTTTTGGAGAGAAAATATGAGTGAGCAGAAAATATTTGAAATTCCTGCATCTGCTAAAGAAAAGGCATGGATTGACAATGACACCTATTTAAACATGTATCAGGAATCTGTTGAAGATCCGGAGGGTTTTTGGAATAAACAGGCAGATCGACTAGAATGGTTCAAAAAATGGGACCGAACTCTTGATTGGGATTACAATAAGGCTTATATCCGCTGGTATGAAGGAGGAAAACTTAACGTTTCCTATAATTGTCTGGATAGGCATTTGGAAGCACGTGGTGATCAAAAGGCATTGATTTGGGAGTCAGATGATCCAAAAGTCGATAGAAGCTTTACTTACAAACAACTTCATTCCGAAGTGAGCAAATTTGCCAATGTAATGAAGGCTCTAGGTGTGGTAAAAGGTGACAGGGTTATGATATATATGCCCATGATCCCAGAACTGGCAATTGCATGTTTGGCATGCGCCAGAATTGGAGCAGTACATTCAGTTGTATTTGGTGGGTTTAGCTCAGAGGCACTTAAAAACCGTATTACTGATTGTGATGGCAAAATGCTCATAACTGCCAACGCAGGAGTCCGCGGTGGTAAAAGTGTCCCTCTTAAGCAAAATGCAGATGAAGCTATGGAAGGTACCAACATTGAATATTGCATGGTTGTAAAACATACAGAAGACGAATGTGAAATGCAATCTGGGCGTGATTATTTCTGGCATGAAAAAATTGCAAATGCATCTTCTGATTGTCCTGCAGAAGAAATGGATGCGGAAGATCCGCTTTTCATTCTGTACACTTCAGGTTCAACTGGAAAACCTAAAGGTGTTCTGCACACAACTGCAGGATATCTTGTTTATACTTCTCTGACTCATCAATATGTGTTTGATTATCATGATGGAGACATATATTGGTGTACAGCTGATATAGGATGGGTTACAGGACACAGCTATATTCTTTACGGTCCGCTTGCTAATGGAGCCACTACACTTATGTTTGAAGGAGTCCCAAATTATCCTGATTTTGGTCGATTCTGGGACATTTGTGACAAACATAAAGTTAACATTTTTTATACTGCACCCACAGCAATTCGGGCCATTGCAAAAGAAGGAGATGAATTGGTCAGCAAACGGAATTTAAGTTCCTTACGATTGTTAGGCACTGTAGGGGAACCTATAAATCCTGAAGCATGGCTCTGGTATCACAGGGTTGTTGGACATAGTAATTGTCCGATTGTAGATACATGGTGGCAGACAGAAACAGGAGGAATTTTGATTACCCCGCTCCCAGGAGCAACACGTACTAAACCAGGTTCTGCAACACGTCCTTTTTTTGGGATACAACCTTTATTGGTGGACGGTGACGGAAATGAGCTCGAAGGTTCTGCCAGCGGGAATCTATGTATTAAACATCCATGGCCTGGCCAAATGCGAACTGTTTATGGTGATCATGAGAGGTTTGTTCAGACATATTTCAGCACATATAAGGGGCTATATTTTACTGGTGATGGCTGTCGGCGTGATGAAGATGGGTATTACTGGATTACAGGGCGTGTTGATGATGTTTTAAATGTTTCAGGACATCGAATGGGTACAGCCGAATTAGAATCAGCACTGGTGCTTCATGAAAATGTGGCTGAAGCAGCAGTTGTTGGTTTCCCTCATGAAATCAAGGGACAGGGTATTTATGCCTTTGTAACATTAAACACAGGAGTTGAGCCGACTGCTGAATTGCAAAAAGAATTAGTACAACTCGTTCGAAAAGAGATCGGCCCGATTGCTTCTTTTGATGCAGTTCAATGGGCACCGGGACTTCCAAAGACGCGTTCCGGAAAAATAATGCGTCGTATTTTGCGTAAAATAGCTGAAAATGAAATTGAAAGCATCGGCGATACTTCCACACTTGCTGATCCGTCTGTAGTAGATGATTTAATATCCAATCGTCCTGCAAATTAAGCTTTTTGAATTTTTTGTCATGAAATTAACTTGGTAATTCTTTAACAGAGTAATCAATTGAAAAAACTATGAGTTATCAGGGTCTTTATTAGCAGTCCTTAGAACAGTCGGAAGTATTCTGGAGAAAACAATCTGAGCTAATAAAATGGTATGAATTCCCGGGAACAAATCTTTGACAGGATGAGAATGGATTTTTTCGCTGTTTTGCAGGCGGAAAATTAAATATCTCATATCTGTCACTTGATGCACATATAGTAGACCAACTCAATGAGTGGCAACCAACACGTTTACCGCTAGAACCCTTTGCAACAATTGCGAGGACAGTCTATCTTATCTGGAAAGAATGACGTGCAGGTTTGGAAAAATAATTTCCTGTCTCCATCTTCCAACAGTACAGAGTATCGAATTTGTTTCTTATTAAGTTTTGAAGATCCTGCCTTTACGTTTTTGTATTTGATTAAAGCACAATCCCATTAGAATCATTAGCATTGCCTGAACTTCGCCGTCACGAAAATTATTTTCAAACAGGCCAGCAACCATAAATCCACAAACTCCGGAAATACCTGCCCAAAGTATAGAATTTTCAAAGGTAAAATTATTTGTCTTCAAAAGCCCCCTGAATGTTTGCAAAAAGAAAATTACAAAGATACCTAAGTATGCCAGCATGCCAAAAAAACCGTAGTTTAACCAAGTTTGAATATAGATATTGTGTACTCCGGTACTGGCCTTGTTATGGAATCGATGGCCAGTAATTTTACTAATCCTTTTTCGGTATTCAGGCATTACAACCCCATCATTATTGTAGCCTATTCCCAACCAGAAATGGTCTCTAATAGAATATATTCCTGTTTCCCACATCAAAATACGATCCTGATTAGATTTAAGCATGAAACCGCTAATAAATCGCTGCTGAAGTGCTTCAAAGTGATTAGTTGGTGCATGGTTTTGAATTGGAGCATCACCTAAATACATGTAAAAATATGTTGATGTGGCAATTATTGCTATTGATATTGCAACTATAAGTTTTGGATAAATACGATACATTAAAATTATTAGCGTTACAGCAGTTCCCAGCCAAATACTGCGTCCTAGGGATGCACCAATTCCAAGCAAAACTAAAATAGCTATCAAAGCAGTAAAAACTCTTGTTAGTGGGTTCCAGTCTTTGCAAAAAGTAAGTGAAACTAGTAGTGGAAATGAAAGTAGCATAAATCCGCCATAAGTGAGATGATGTGAAAAGTTTCCTTTTGCATGGTAAACATTATTACCATCTGAAGATCCAAACAAATATGGTGTAGTAAATTTTTCTCCTTCCGGACGAAGCCAGTCAGCCCCTGTGAAATACTGAATTATGCCGTAAACTGAAATTAAAAATACAAATCCGAAGAAAATCCATAGCAATTGCTCTGAATTGGTTTCGGTCAAAATTACTGCCAAGAGTAAAGGTAATAATAGTTTCCAGTTATTGCGAAGTGCCATCAGGTGATCCGTCTCATAAGAATTAAACAGACCTGAAAGTACTGTGATAGCAATGAAAAATAACGTTACCCAAAGAAAAGGATTCTCCAGTTGTGTTAATGGTCTATTCCGTATCCATCTAATCAGTGTAATTAAATACAATGCTGCTATCGATGCTTCTGTACCAGCTATGCTGAATGTGCTGCATATAAATAACAGATAAAGAAAAACCCTATTCCAGTTTCTGGTAGAAAAAAGAATTTTCATTTTTGTAAGGAAATGGGTTAATTAGCTATATTTTTATAATCAAGAATTCTAATTTCTTGCTCAGGTTGTTTATACTATATAATTAACTTCTTAGCACTGACACAAATTACATCTTAATAAATAATTTCATCTTTAAATTTGTCATACTTCATAATTTCTACAATTCTCCTGCGCATCATTTATCTTATTTCCCATATTTACGAGAGGAGCCGAAAGCGAATCTAATTGATTAGTAAATTCTTTAACTTGAAGCCTAGTTTGTTTTGGTGAGGGGCTTCCGTGGTGAATTTTTTGTTCTATTAGCTTCAGTGGTTCTTGCATATTATTCATTTCATCTGCAATTTCTGCAGGTTGTCCAATTTCTTCCAATGTTTTTCTAAGTGCTTCATTAGTTATTTTCAATTCTGGTGCAGAAAGTTTTACACTTTTAGCAGTGAGGTGATAGCATTCTCTAAACGGCAGATTGAGCTTACGTGCCAAATGATCTGCAATGTCTGTCGCATTCATAAAATCTGTTTCAGATAATTCTTTCATTTTTTTATGATTAACCGTCAAAGTTTCCAATACTCCCTGCAATATTAACGGTGCGGATTCGCATTCGCGTATCAGGTCCATGATCAGATATTTGCTTGTTTGGGTGTCACGATTGTAACCGCTCATTGCACCTTTTTGGATACTAAGCAAACCTGATAACATTCCATGAGCTAGAGATGCTTTTGATTTGATGATTTCTGCAAAATCCGGATTTTTCTTTTGAGGCATAATTGAAGACCCGGTCACATAGTTATCATCAATCTGGATCACTCCAACATAAGGATGACTCAAAAAAATAAGATCCTGTGCAACTATACTAAGGTGATTCATCAACAAACTTATTGAATGGGCAAGTTGAGCTTCATTTTCCCATCGCGAAACAATGCAGTCCAGCGTGTTAAAGTCAATTTTTTCAAAAGCTAGTAGCTTGGTAGTTAGGGCGCGGTCAATAGGCCATGATGTCCCAAAAGCAGCAGCAGCACCTAGCGGATTTCGATTGACAAGGGAAAGAGTAAATTCAAGCCGCTCGAGGTCTCTGCAAAGTCCCTGTATGTATGAGCAGAGCCAGTGTCCCCAGGATGTTACCATTGCAGGCTGGTAGTGAGTAAATCCGGGCATAACGCTTTCTGCATTTTCTTCTGCCTTAAGCAGTAAAGCAGAAGCAAAATCCTTAACAGCAAAAAAAAGTTTCAAGCATGAGCTTCTTAGGTATAGTCTCATATCACAAGCAGTTTGATCATTTCTGCTCCTGCCTATATGCATCCTGCCTCCTGCATCTACACCTTGATCTTCTGTGACAAAACCCTCTACGTTTATGTGTACATCTTCCTTTTCAGGATCAAGTTCAAAGTTACCCTCTTCAATGAGATTTTCCAGTTTACTGAGACCGGTAAGAATTTTTCTCAGACAGCTTCCCGAGATAATTCCCTGCTTGTGAAGCATGATGCAATGTGCACGGTTTGTCCAAATATCAAAAGGCAATAAAATTTGATCGGCCATTGGAATTTCCTGCACATCACGTCCTGCACAAAAAAGGACGTTTTGTTCATCAGGCGGATTGCTGAGGTGCTTACCCCAAATTTGGGATTGTTTTTTACTCATTTTCAATTTTGACTGTTTATACAGTCGTTAATCATAAGCAGAATCAGGAAAAAAGCAAGCAGATCACAATACTGTCGACTAATGGTAAACTGACTTAAGTGGCCCTTAGATTGCATCTTCATCACAAGAATTTTTGAATTAATTGTTCACCGCAAAATATTTCAAGAGCGAAATGTTTAATAGTAAAATTTTTACTTTGCTACATAAAACTCTGGATTTTAGAACGCAGAGGCAGGATCTTTTAACTTCTAATATTGCCAACAAAGACACCCCCGGCTACAAAGCTGAGGATATGGTGTTTGAAAAAAGTCTGGAGAAGGCGCTTCATGCAGAAGAGCCTGGCTTACTGAACACAACAGATCCGAGGCATTTTAATGGTCGTAATACGCCTCCTCTTGAAATGGTTAAGGGGCAGCGTATCCATAGTGCATCTCCTTATCCGGATTTTGATGGAAATACAGTGGATCTGGATCGAGAAATGGCCAAAATGGCTGAAAACCAGTTAATGTATAATGCAAGTATGCGGATGCTGACACACCAGTTTCGGATGCTTAAAACAGCAATAACAGAAGGACGCTGATGAGTTTTATATCTTCATTTAATGTTAGTGTTTCGGGTATGGCGGCACAACGGCAGCGGGTAAACACTATTTCAGAAAACATTGCTAACGCTAATACTACTCGTACCCCTGAAGGTGGCCCGTATCGTCGACGGATTGTTACTCTTGCTGCAGTTTCAAACGATCGAACCTTTGAAGAGGAATTACGCTCTCAGGAGCGGTCATTGGACACTGCTACAGAAGTAAAGGTGGTGGGAATTTCCCAAGACAACAGAGCACCAATTTTGCGTTATGAGCCAGGTCATCCGGATGCTAATGAGGAAGGCTACGTGGCAATGCCAAATGTGAATATGATGGAAGAAATGGTAAGTCTCATGGAAGCGTCGCGCTCCTATGAAGCTAATACAGCTGCTTTTAATGCTACTAAGAATATGGCACAGTCTGCCTTGGACATGGGACGTAATGTCTAGTTACTTAAATTAAATTTTTTGATGGGTTAATTTTTGAAAAATTATTAAAGTAAAAATTAATGAACATAAAATTACCTTCTATTGCTCCTCATGTTTCTGGATTAAAGACTGGGAATGAAGATCAAAAACAGGCAGTTGATAGCGGAAGTATAAGCAGGACATTTGAAAAACTGCTTCAAGAAGTAAATCAGCAGCAGTTTAATGCAGAAGCAAAAAAGGTTGAGCTTTTGGTTACAGAAAATAAAGATATTCACGGAACAATGCTTGCTCTGGAAAAAGCAGAACTTTCCATGCGTCTAATGCTACAAATTCGCAATAAACTGGTCAGCGCTTATGAGGAAGTGATGCGCATGCAGGTATAAGAATTAAAATTAACACATATAAAAGCATTATTACATTTTAAATTGTTGTGGTATAGTCACTGTTGTTTTAACCATCCGACGATTATTCCTACCTATTTAATTCATTTAATACCTGAATTAATCATAAAATATTCGGAATTCTTTTAAAAGGTTAGAAGAAGAAAACCTTTTCTTGCGTTATTACATGATAATATCATAAACCTTGGTAAATTAGCCCTGTTGTTTGCTAAATAATTATGCTACTTTGCATAACTTGTTCCGGACATTTTATCAACATTATATATTCTTTAATGAAATAGGTGACCACCTATAATTGTTATAGGATGTACATTTGTTATTGTTCGCTAATTATAAATAAGTAAAATTAAGTTTAAGATTTAGCAAAATGGATTTGAAAAGAACACATTTTTGTGGAGATTTGCGGGAAGAAAATTTAGGGCAGGAAGTAATCTTGACTGGCTGGTGTCAGACCAGGCGAGATCATGGCGGAGTTATATTTATTGATCTGCGTGATTATACAGGAATTACTCAAGTTGTTTTCAAAAAAGAAATCAGTGAATCCGCTCACAATCTGGCAGATACTATCCGCGGGGAATTCGTGCTGGCTGTTAGGGGAAAGGTTGAGAATCGCATTGAAGGTAATGTGAATCCTAAATTGCCGACAGGCCAAATTGAGATTCTGGTTGAGCAATTAGATATATTGAACAAGTCCCAGACGCCTCCTTATGTTCTTGAAACCCGCAGCAATGTGGACGAAAAATTACGGTTGGCGTACAGATTTCTTGATATGCGGGATCCTGAATTACAAAATAATTTAATGTTACGCTCCAAGGCATTGCAGATTGTCCGTAACTATTATACAAGTCATAGATTTTTTGAAATTGAAACCCCTATTCTAACCAAATCTACTCCTGAAGGAGCACGTGATTATCTGGTTCCTTCCAGGGTAAATCCAGGAATGTTTTTCGCTTTGCCTCAGTCACCGCAGCTGTTTAAGCAGTTGCTGATGATCAGCGGGTATGACCGCTATATGCAGTTGGCACGCTGCTTTCGAGATGAAGATTTGCGTGGGAACCGGCAGCCTGAATTTACTCAAATTGATCTTGAATTAAGTTTCACAGAGCCCGAAGAAATCTTTGGGCTGACTGAAGGATTGATGGTAGAACTGTTCAAAGAAATTATGGGATTGGAAATTGATATTCCTTTCCCTCGTCTTTCATACCAGCAGGCTATGGAAGACTATGGCTCTGACGCACCAGATATTCGCTTTGAATTGAAACTTAAAGATATTTCAGACATTGCATCTGAATGTGAATTGCGTGTTTTTAATGAAGTCGTAAAAAAAGGTGGGATTGTAAAAGCGATTTGTGTACCTGGTGGTGCAGAATTTTCCCGAAAAGAATTGGATGACTTGACTGAATATTCAAAAATATTTGGTGCTAAAGGTATGGCCTGGATAAAAAGCAATCAAGATGGATGGCAGTCTCCCATCGGTAAATTTTTCACTGATACACAAAAAAAGGATCTAGAGGAGAGAGTAGGTTTAAATCATGGTGATTTGGTACTTTTTTGTGCAGATAAGGAAAAGATCGTATATGATACGCTTGGGAATTTGCGTAAGGAAATTGCTCGCCGCCGCGGCTTGGTTGATCAAAATGAATTTCGCTTTGTATGGGTAACGGATTTTCCACTTTTTGAATACAGTGATGAAGAAAAAAGCTATACATCTAGCCACCATCCATTCACAATGCCAGACTTAGATGATCTTGAGAAATATGGAGATAATGAACCTGAAAAATTCGATCACGTGCATACGATATCGTATTAAATGGTGTCGAATTGGGCGGAGGAAGTATCAGGATACATAAAAGGGATATTCAGCAAAAAGTGTTCAGTTTGCTTAACCTTTCAAATCAGGAGATAGAAAACAAATTTGGTTTCTTGATGCAAGCCCTTACTTACGGCGCCCCTCCTCATGGTGGAATTGCACTTGGATTTGATAGGATAATGATGTTCCTTCTTAAAACCGAATCTATTAGAGATGTTATCGCTTTTCCAAAGACACAGAAAGCAGGCTGTTTAATGATGGACGCTCCTTCAGTTGTTGATACTGAACAGCTTGATGACCTGCATATAAGAGTTAAGGCCTCGGCTCAGCAAGCAGAGTAAAATGGCAGAAAAAATCACCATCGGACTGATTTGTGGAGGAACAAGTGGTGAGCATGAAGTATCATTGATATCAGCCTATAATATACAGGCTGCTTTGAAACGTGAAAAATATAATGTATTGCTGATCGGCATTGATAAAAATGGAGGCTGGTATTTAGGAAGCAATAAAAGTTTTTGGAAAAATGTTAAAGATGTTCGCAAGGTCAGTTTTGTTAATGATCTTCCTGTTAGGCTGCCGCAAAGAAACTTGAACAATTCTGGTGAATCAGAAGTTGCTCTTTCTGAAGTTGATGTTTTTTTCCCAATCACACACGGAAAGTTGGGTGAAGACGGAGCGTTGCAGGGACTGCTTGAACTTTTTGGGAAACCTTATGTTGGGTCAGATGTTTACGGATCTGCAATCTGCATGGACAAGGACGTTACAAAACGTTTGCTCAGAGAAAATGGGATCCCGATTGCTAAATATCGGATGTTGCGTGTACCAGAAGAATTGAGTTTTGAGGATGCAGTTCAGGATTTGGGTGACACTTTGTTTGTCAAGCCCTGCAGAGAAGGTTCTTCCCTGGGTGTATCCAAAGTCAGAACAGCCGATGAATATAGTGATGCATTGCGGGAAGCATTTGATGCAGACAGTAAGGTTCTTGTTGAAGAAGCAATTTCTGGGCGAGAAATTGAATGTTCAGTTCTTGGGAATGATTTTCCCCAAGCAGCTTCTGTACTTGGAGAAATTGCCCCCGCGCATGAGTTTTATTCTTATGAAGCAAAGTACGTGGACGAAGATGGAGCAGACTTGATTGTTCCTGCAGAGCTAGACCTGGAAGTTTCACTTAATATACGGCAGACTGCGGTTGAGGCTTTTCAGATAACTGAATGCCGCGGAATGGCTAGAATTGATTTTTTCCTAAACAGAGACAACTCTTTCATCCTCAACGAAATAAATACACTTCCTGGATTTACCAATATCAGCATGTATCCTAAACTTTGGGAAGCTTCAGGCTTGTCATATCCGGAACTGCTAGAGCGTCTGATTGAATTAGCTTTGGAGTGATTATTCATAATAAATCAGATTCCCACTCTTAGGAGGTTGAATACTTTTTTTGTGCTTAATCTAAAAAGTACAAATTATTTTTGGTTATAATAGTTTTTTAGCTGAAAAATCGATCCTTAAATTTATAGAAAAGTATCGAAGGGGCGAGGAACCAGGGATTACCATAATAAAGAGGACGGGTCGAAAAGGGGAGGTCATCAAGAGCCGTCTTACCTTCCGGAAGACCTGCTATTCTTTGACCCATTTTTGCTCCTAAATAGCTTGAAAGAGATACTCCGGAACCGCAGTAGCCCATTGAATAATCTATACCTTCATGGACTCCCGTATGGGGGAGGTGGTCAAAGCTAAAGCCTACAAAACCCATCCAAGAATGAGAGACCTTTGCTTGTGACAGTTGTGGAAAAATTTCAATAAGTTTGGAGTGCAGGGGTGCGAATGATTTGTTGGGATCAGTTTCTTTTAGGGAAACCCTTCCTCCAAAAAGTATGCGCTTGCGGTCCGGTGAGGCTCTGTAATAAACCACGAGCTTACGAGTGTCAGTTATAATCCGGTTCTTAGGAATCAAATGGTCGACAAGTCCTTCCTCTAACTCTTCGGTGGCGATAATGTAACTGCCAATTGGTATCACGCGTCGCTGGTGCCATGGTGTAACTGAACCGGTGTAACCGCTAGTGCCTATGGCAACTTTACTGGCCTGCACATTGCCTGAATCCGTATGAAGCAAAAAACCTTCTGGCTGTCTTTCAATCCTTCTAACAGGACATCGGTCCTTTATTTTTGCCCCGCTTTCCAATGCACATTCCAGAAGTCTCTGATGATATAGTGCAGGATCCAAAGAGGCATGGTTTGGATACAGCAGTCCCCCATGATAAAAATCACTGCTGATTTCTTCATACAGTTTGTCAGGAGGAACCAGTTGGGTTCCCTTTTCATAGTTTTGGGGATTTTTTTCAAGGTTACTTTTCAGAATCTGATACTGACTGTAAGTATGGGCACCATGAAATCGTCCGACTTTCAAAAAATCGCAGTCTATTCCCTCTTCCTGAACAAATTGTCCTATCCACTCCAAAGCATTTGTACCTTCCTGTAGAATAGCCCGCGCGTGCTCATTACCAAATCTTTGGGATAATTCTGTGAAGCTAGGCTTTATGCTGGTACTTACCTGTCCACCATTTCGGGAACTTCCCCCCCATCCTGCCTTTTCGGCTTCTAAAACTAGAGTCTCCCGTCCGTTACGCACGGTTTGTATTGCCGCATGCAATCCAGTGTAGCCAGAACCGATAATTGCCACGTCTACCTTCCTGGGGATCTCAATGTCCTCTAGAAGGGGCCTTTGGGTTCGATCCCACCAGTATGGGGATTCTTTATAGTTTTTAGCGAGTAAAGAGTCTTTCATGGTCGTAATGTTTTTATCAAATAATAGTTACAATTTCCAGAAATTGTTATTTTCGTTGTAAAATATATTTTAGGCACATGACTTTATGCTAGTCTTGATAACGTGAATCATTTGCTTCATAATCAGCCAAAAAAAAATAACTTAACTTAATTTATAAATATTGTTTTATGAGAAAATATCTTAGGTAGGTAAGATTCTGAATATGGCATTGTCATTATGAGGCTGCACAGTAATCCTCCACTAAACATAGTACTTTTTGAACCACAGATTCCTCCCAACACGGGAAACATTGCAAGGCTTTGTGCTGCAACTAAATGTCATTTGATTCTACTTGGAAAGCTAGGGTTTGATTTAACAGACAAGCAGCTTAAACGAGCAGGTCTGGATTATTGGCAATTTGTAAGCTGGGAGCATATTACTGAAGCTGAAGAATTTTTTGAAGCACTTCCTCCTAAGCGATTCCATTTTTTATCAGTACACTATCACAAACCTTACACTGAAATTAATCCAAAAGAAGGTGATTATGTGTTTTTTGGTAAAGAAACTACAGGCCTGCCAAAAAAATGGATGGAACGCTATCCAGATTGTTGTTTTACTGTGCCAATGTTGGAGAAAGGCGTAAGAAGTTTAAATCTTGGATCATCAGTAGCAGTAGTTCTTTATGATGGATTAAGGCAACTGGGAAAGTTATAGCAAAATAAATTAGCTTTAAATAAATTGCAGAAACCTGATTGATACTATTACTTTTGCACTAATTGATGGACAATTTGAATTAACAAAGGCATAATCAAGCGATATTTTTAAAGATTATTTTTACACAAAAAATTTTATGGAAGAAAAATACGGTGTCATGGTTTGCGGCCATGGAAGCCGGGACGAAGATGCAGTAAGTGAATTTTTAAATTTTGCAAAAAAACTTAAGAATCAGCTATTGCAATACGAATTAGATTGGGGATTTCTTGAATTTGCAAATCCTGTAATCAAAAGTGGTCTTGATTCATTAAGGCAAAAGGGAATCAAAGAAATTATGTCTATTCCTGTAATGCTTTTTGCAGCAGGTCACGCAAAGAACGACATTCCTTCGGTTCTAAATGCCTACCAAGCCCAATATCCGGAATTGTCTATTTCGTATGGACGCGAACTGGGAATTGACCTTAAATTGGTCCGGGCTGCTGGTGAAAGAGTAAAAGAAGCAATAGAGCATGCAGATGGTTATATTACTCCTGAAGAAACCTTACTGATGGTTATAGGAAGGGGGGCCTCTGATCCGGATGCAAATTCAAATGTTTCCAAGGTAACTAGGATGCTCTGGGAGGGGCTCGGATTGGGCTGGGCTGAAACAGCTTATTCAGGTGTGACATTCCCATTGATAAAGCCTGGTCTGGAGCATGCCAGCAAACTTGGATATAAACGGATCGTAGTTTTTCCCTATTTTTTATTTACAGGCATACTCGTTAAACGTATATATCAGTATACTGATCTGGTAGCTGCGGAACATCCTGAAATACAATTTGTTAAAGCTGCATATCTGAATGACCATCCACTAGTTCTGGATACTTTTTCTGAACGTATTGAAGAAATCAGAAATGGTGTAAACAACATGAATTGCAAGCTCTGTAAGTACAGGGAACAGTTTCTTGGATTTGAAAACGAAGTTGGTCTGCGTCAGGAAAGTCACCATCATCATGTTGAGGGAATCGGGACTGGGCATTCTCATTCCCAAGGCCATGGTCACAGTAATGATCATGACCATCCCCATGATCACGGACATCATCCTTATCCGCATGCTGACCATCCTTTGGGACCAAAGACCCTTGAGCAGGAAAGTTCGCAGGAGAACCATTAAGTGTGGCTTATCTTAGTGACCCGAAATTAATATACCAGCAATCCTTCTCTGCTATCCGAAAGGAAGCAGAATTATCACATTTCCCGCAGGACATTGCCAATATAGTAGTTCGCATGATTCACTCCTGCGGAATGATTGATATAGCAAAGAATATAATTTACACAATAAGTGCAGCAAGTGAAGGCAAAGCTGCCTTAATTCAAGGGGCCCCTGTATTGTGTGATTCAAGAATGGTGTGCGAGGGAGTAATAAGAGCTAAATTACCTGCGGATAATGAAGTACTTTGCTGGAATAACTTGCCGGAAAGCGCAGCTCTGGCAAAAAAACTGGAGACCACTCGCTCTGCAGCTGCAGTTGAATTTTGGCGTCCCAAGCTTGCAGGAGCGGTTGTTGCAGTTGGAAATGCGCCAACGACACTTTTTCGTCTCCTTGAAATTCTGGAAGAAGGTGTGGAACCTCCTGCGGTTATTTTTGGTTTACCTGTGGGTTTCGTAGGAGCAGCAGAATCCAAGGAGTTACTTGTTAAGCAGTGTAAAGAATCAGTTCAGTTTTTAACTTTAAAAGGGCGATGTGGAGGCAGCGCAATGGCAGCAGCAGCAGTGAATGCATTAACGTTTGATGGTTGAGTTATAATTCTCCAATGAAGATTTTACTAAAAATATTGGCTTTTTTTTGAATTTCCACTGATAAAGCATTCCAGGTTATCAAAATTAATATGCCCGAAGATTCTGAAAAATGGCTTAGAGTAATTGGCATCGGTGAAGATGGTTGGGAAGATTTGGGAGCTGAAGCTAAATCATTGTTGCACGAATCTAAAGTAATTATTGGTGGGGAACGTCACCTTAAAATGCTCCCAGATGACTGGAAGGGTGAAAGGATTTTATGGACTTCTCCAATGCGTGAATCAGTACAAAAGATACTCAGTTTCAGACCTTATGAAGTTAAAAATGGGAAGTCATCTGTTACCAAGAAAAAACAAGAAGATAGAGTTTTAGTGACTGTCCTAGCTAGTGGTGATCCCCTATGCTATGGAATTGCAACAAAGCTATTGCGGCACATGCCTATAGATGAAATTTGTATCAAGCCAGCTTTGTCAACTTTTTCACTAATTTGCTCCAGGGTGGGATGGTCTCTTCCTGACATTGAGACATTGACTTTACATGGACGCCCGCTGGAAATGTTGCATCCATTTGTTCAGCCTGGAGCAAAGCTTGCTGTGCTCAGCAATGACTCTACAACTCCACAAAAAACAGCAGACCTGTTGGTCACCCGTGGTTTTGGGAAAAGTGAAATTACAGTTTTGGAGCATTTAGACGGCTTCAAAGAAAAAAAATTTTCAGGTAGGGCCTACTCATGGCAACATTTAGCTGGAGCTGACCTGAATGCAATGGCAATTGAATGTATTCCGGTAAGGAGCACTGATGTAGTTCCAAGAATCTCAGGACTGCCGGACGAAGCATTTAATCATGACGGTCAACTGACAAAGTGTGAAATCAGAGCTGTTGTTTTGTCAAAATTAATGCCGATTGGTGATCAGGTTCTATGGGACGTCGGAGCAGGTTGCGGGTCAGTTGCAATTGAATGGATGCGAAGTCATCCTAACTGCATGGCAATAGCCATTGAAAAATCAAAGACCCGTTTGAAAATGATTAAACAAAATGCCATTAATTTGGGTGTCCCTTTGCTTAAAATTATCCCTGGGACACTAACTCAAGTAGTAGAAAATCTTCCTTTGCCTGATGCTATTTTTGTAGGAGGTGGACTTTCAAACTCCAATCAGCATGGCTCTAACTCACTGCTTGATATTTGTTGGAAGCTGCTTAAACCCGGTGGTCGCCTTGTAGCTCATGCAGTAACATTTGAAACTGAACAACAATTGTTGAGTTGGCATAAAATAAATGGAGGAGATTTAACTAGGCTAAGTATTTCTCGGGCAGATTCAATTGGGAAATTTAACGGATGGAAACCTTTAAGGCCTGTAACTCAATATTCTGTCACAAAAGAGTATTGATATTCCCATAAAATCTTGGAACCTTCCATGAAATTGTAGTGAAAAATAACGCCGGAATTCTGTTTGGAATTGGTGTGGGACCGGGTGACCCGGAATTACTCACCCTGAAAGCACAACGTCTGATAAATGATTCAGATGTTTTAGCCTATCCTGCACCTGAAACAGGAGATGGAATAGCGCTTGAAATTGTACGTCCGTTATTGCGGAATAATCCAAGGTTATTGCCGCTGAGGATCCCTATTTCTTTATCACCTATACCAGCACAGCATGCCTATGATATATCAGCAAAGCTTTTGGAGCATGAACTGGAATCCGGTAATTCTGTTGCAGTCATCTGCGAAGGAGATCCATTTTTTTATGGTTCATTCATGTACTTATTTGAAAGGCTTTCAGAAATATACAAAACTGAAATAATTCCTGGTGTTTCTTCACCCATGGCTTGTGCTGCTGCGCTGAAGATACCGCTTGTTTATCGCAATGAAATTTTGACAATTTTGCCGGCACCCCTTGAAGAGTCTGAGCTTGAACAGTGTCTTTTGAACACGGATGCTGCAGCCATAGTAAAAGTTGGCAGGCATCTGCCTAAAATTCGAAGAGTACTTAGACATTTGAGACTGGAAAAATATTCGCTTTATATTGAGCACGCAACTATGAGTAACCAGAAAATTATTCAATTGGATAAAATTGATTCACAAAAAGTTCCTTATTTTTCAATGGTTCTTGTCCGAAAAATTAGGGAACATGGAAGTAATAGTTTCAGATGAGTCATAGTACAGCAGTATTTTGTCTGGGTGTCAGCGCCCTGCCCGTTGCAAGAAAAATAGCCGCATTTTTGGATGCAGAACTGCATGGAAAAACTGGCCGAGTTTCTCAGGCAGATGTTTTTTTCAGTGACGCAATGGAGCATTTATCAAAGTTATTTCAGGATGGGATTCCAATAGTAGGAGTGTGTGCCTCTGCAGTATTGATTAGGGGGGTTGCAAAATCTATCAGTGACAAGAAAAATGAACCTGCTCTGGTTGCTGTTGCGGAAGACGGAAGTGCTGTTGTACCTTTGCTTGGTGGACACCACGGTGCAAATGATTTGTCACGAAAAATTTCTGAACTTTTGGGAGTAGATCCAGCAATTACTACTTCAGGAGATATAAGGTTTGGAATTGCACTTGATGAGCCTCCAGAAGGTTTTGTTCTGGCAAATCCGGAGGATGTAAAAGAATTTTCCGTAAGCTTGCTGGCTGGTGAGTCCTTAATGATTTCTTCAGATGAAAATCATTCCTGTCTTGATTATGTAAGAGGAAACAAAACTATAGGCTCAGATCACAAACAGTTTTTTTATAACTGGCTGAAGCTCAGTAAATTGCCTTTTTCTGCAGTTGAAAATTTGCAAATATCCATTACCAGTAAGGCTGTCTCAGGGAGTAAAGAACATCTGGTTTACCACCCTAAAACCATTGCCGTAGGTGTAGGATGTGAGCGCGGAACTGACCCGGAAGAGCTAATTTCGCTTGTTAGTAATACTTTGAAAAAAAATAAAATAGCTCCTGAAAGTGTGGCTGCTGTTGTATCAATTGATTTGAAATCAGATGAACCAGCAATCCATGTATTGTCTGATAAATTAGCTGACAAGCCTGGAGAATCCAGTCCTGCAAGATTCTTTGATGCTGCAGCATTGGAAGAACAAACCCCAAAGCTGCAGAATCCTTCTAAAATGGTTTTTAAGGAAGTCGGTTGTCATGGTGTGGCTGAAGGGGCTGCTTTGGCTGCAGCAGGTAAGTCTGGAAAATTGGTAATACCCAAAAAAAAATCTAAACATGCTACTTGTGCTGTTGCTCAGTCTGATGAGTTGATTGATCCTCAAAAAACAGGAAAGTCTCAGGGGATTTTATTTATAGTAGGTACAGGACCTGGATCATCAAAATGGAGACTCCCAGAAGCTGAAGAAATGCTTAAAAATTCTAGTGACTGGGTGGGGTATGGTTTGTATTTGGATTTGATTGCTGATTTAAATAAAAAACAATACGGCAAGGAAAAGCACAGACTGCACAGATTTGAGCTGGGACAGGAAGAAAAAAGGGTGCGACATGCATTGAATTTGGCTGCTCAGGGAAAAACAGTGGCTTTGGTATCATCTGGAGATCCTGGAATTTATGCTATGGCAACTTTGGTTTTTGAAATGCTGGAACGCACTGATACTGAATCTAATAAGCATTCGCAGTGGAGTAGAATAAGGGTTTTGTCAACACCAGGGATTAGTGCGATGCAGGCTGCGGGAGCGCTTGCCGGAGCCCCTTTGGGACATGACTTTTGTAGCATTTCTCTCTCAGATTTGCTTACACCATGGGATACAATAAAGAGTCGAATTATTGCTGCTGCTAAAAGTGATTTCGTAATAGCTTTTTATAATCCAGTTTCAAGCAAACGTATTAATCAGCTGTGTGAAGCTAACGAAATTCTCTTGAAACACCGCAGTCCTGATACTCCTGTGATTCTGGCACATAACCTTGGACGTAGTGGAGAGCGGATAAATGTTGTCACCCTTGCATGCATGAATCCTTCTGAAGTAAATATGCTTACAGTTGTAATTGTAGGATCCAGTCAATCAAAAATAATTCATCTCCCAAACGGAGTGGTCAGGGTGTACACGCCTCGCGGATATCATAAAAAACAAGAAACTGAAAATACCTTACCAGTTTGCTGAAAAACATAATCATAAATAACACTTCCTTAAAATTCAGCATCTTGATACCCAAACTTATTCAAATGATCATAATGTATTTTTTGAGAGCGAATGAATGAAGTAGAACTCCTTGTTGACTCTGGAACATTGCTTGGTGAGTGTCCGGTCTGGGATGTGAAAGAAAATGTTCTTTACTGGATTGATATAGATGGGCATAAAATAAATTGTTACGATCCTTCATCTTGTAATAATGAAACCAGGAAGTTGCCTTTCAAAGCAGGATCTCTTGCAATTCGAAAGCAAGGAGGTCTTTTATTGGCCATGTCTAATGGATTTTACAATTATGATTTTAAAAAGGAAATTTTGGAATCTAGAGAGTGTGATCCTGAGCCAGACAGGAAAGACAATAGGCTAAATGATGGCCGCTGTGACCCAGGAGGGCGTTTTTGGGTGGGAAGCATGAACGACTTGAGAAGGATACAGGGACAATATGAAGGGAACCTATACTGCTACTATCCTGATGGCAAATGTGTTTCCCAGAATTTGCCTGTGGGAGTAGCTAATGGCCTGGCATTCAGTCCTGATGAGCGTTATATGTTTTTTGCTGATACAATGCGCGAGACAGTGTGGCGGTTTGATTATGACAAGGACCAGGGAAAAATCCTGAATCAACAGGTATTCCTGAGCCTCAAAAACTTGTCCGGCAAACCGGATGGTGCATGCGTGGATGCAGATGGATGTTATTGGCTGGCTCATATCTACGGATGGAAAGTGGCACGTTACACTCCTAAAGGTAAACTTGACAGGGAAATTCAACTCCCATTCCCCAAGCCAAGTATGTGTGCTTTTGGAGGTTCAAAACTGGATACACTTTACATAACGTCGATTTCTACTAAGCATGATAAATCAAACGGAGAAAACATATATTCAGGCGGTTTGTTTGCAGTCAATCCAGGAGTCAGTGGTATACCAGAACCCAATTTTTTGGGATAAAAATTAAGATATTTAAATGGATATGAATAATTCGTTGAATTCTTTTATGAAAGTTTATTAATAAATCATTTATGAATACAATAGAATTAAAATTGTTTTTCATGCCGACTTAAAAAGTGATGAAGATTCATTTTTTTAAATGCAATATAGGTAACAGATGACAGTACATTTTATTGGAGCAGGACCAGGTGCCCCTGATTTGATCACAATTCGTGGCCGAGACCTTATTGCCAAGTGTCAGGTTTGTCTTTACGCTGGTTCTCTGGTTCCTGAAGAAGTAGTAGCTTTTGCTCCAAAAGGAGCACTTGTAAAAGATACTGCAGCAATGAATTTGATTGAAATAATAGATGAAATAAAAGACGCACATGCGGAAGGAAAGGATGTGGCCCGTGTGCATTCAGGTGATCCGTCAATTTATGGGGCAATAGCCGAACAAATGAGGATGCTTGATAAGCATGGTATCCCTTATAATGTAACTCCTGGCGTCCCATCCTATGCAGCAGCAGCAGCAGAACTTAAACAGGAACTGACTTTACCTGAAGTTAGCCAGACCATTATTGCCACTCGTACCACTATGCATGCCTCAGCAATGCCGAAAGGTGAAGAGTTAGCAAAACTTGGCGCCAGCCGTGCCACATTGGCAATTCATTTATCAGTACGAAATCTTAAACATGTACAGAATTCACTTATTCAGCATTACGGAACTGATTGTCCGGTTGTAGTTGCATATCGTGTCACATGGCCGGATCAAAAATTTATTCTAGGTACACTTGCAGACATACATCAAAAGGTACGCAATGCTAAGATCAGCCGCACTGCATTAATTCTGGTTGGCAGGGTTTTTGACTGTCGGGATTTCCGAGACAGTTCACTCTACGATCCAAAACATGTACATGTTTTGAGACCAAAGAAAAAAGCAATGAAAAAGTAGACAGTGTTCTCCTTCCTTACTTCCGATACATAAAAGCTGATTATAAGTTCATTAAAAGCCTTAAACAATTTTTTCATGCTTCAAAAGTTAAATTTTTACTTTGAAACCTTACCTGAAAGATTGCGTCCATGGCGATGGTGGGTCGTCGTGCTTTACATTGCACTAATGGCATTCCTCGCAGCAGGTATCCCCCGTTTTGCTTTCACCTGGGCAAATGATGATATGTTTGGTAAAGATGATCCTGTACAAATCTCTCTAGACAGAATTAAAGAGATGTTTGGGGGAAATGTGGTACTGGGAATGGCTTACATGCCTGTCGATGGCAATCTATTTTCAGCAAGGAGTCTGGGAGCTTTGAAGTACGTTCATGAAGTGCTTGATAAGGAATCAATCCAAGCCGAGAATGATCCTGAAAATCCGTTTGGATTGCTCACTGAAGTGGAATCATTGATCAATGTAACTTACATTGAAACTTTAGGTGACAGCTTAAGATTTCGGGATTTTATTGGTGATAATCTGCCTGTCAGTCAGGAAGAAAGCCACTTATTATATAATCAGGCTATCAATGAACCAGAATATCCCAGAGTGTTGATCGCGGATAATAAAAATTATGGAATGCTTTTGCTGCGTACTGATTTAGATGCAATTCCTATTGAGGAAGATGATACAAAAGTACTTGAAGGTTTTGATGAAAATGATGTCAGTTCCAATGAGGATCAGGAGACTCAGTTTGTTGAACACGGACTTGAAGATTATGCTGAATTTGAAAAAACCGTATGGAATCTTCTCAGAGAGGAACGTTTTAGTAAAGACCTGATATTTATGCATCCCAGCTGGGGTGCTTTTTACCAGAACGATGTCTGGGCTGCAGAATATCAGCGTGCACTAGTAATTTCAATGATCTTCTGCTTGCTAATTACAAGCTTACTTCTTGGGTCTTTAAGAGCAGTTGTATGGCCAATACTAATTTTTATGTCAAGCATTATTGGGGTTCTAGGTCTTGCTGGATGGACAGGGTGGCCGATAGACCTGACACTATATATTGCATTTGGACTAGTAAGTGTAGCAGCCATAGCAGACGTAATGCATGTAATGTCAGGATACCTGTTTTTTCATCAGAAGGGGCAGCCTCATCAGCAGGTGATGCGTTCCGTTTTCAGTAAAACGGGTCTCGCATGCCTTCTTACCAGTGTTACTACGTCCATAGGTGTTTTTTCTCTATTTTTTATTAATCTGCGTGTAATCCAGACAATGGGTCTTCTAAGCGGAATCGGGGTACTTTTTGCGTTCATACTTACAATTATACTGCTACCTATCCTGTTGAACTGGTTTCCTCCACGTACTTCCAGAAGAGGGAATGATACTAGAATTACATTTATCCAGAGGGCAGTACAGAGTTTTCTTAAGCGTATAGAAAAATTGGTTTCGGCTTATCCAAAAATAGTAATTTTATTTTTTGTTGTTGGAGGAATGCTGCTGGTTATTGGCATGACTCGAATTGAAATCGATACAGTATTTTCTGAGTATTATCCTCCTGAATCACCTGTCCGCAAGACAATCAATCTGATGGATGAGCAATTTTTAGGTACTGAAAACATGGAGATTTTACTGGAAACTAAAACTGAAGGATCTTTCCGCGATCCAGAGATGCTGCATGCCTTGGAATCAATAAAAACGTGGCTTGAGATACGCTATCCGGAATTGGTTACTTACAACTGGACAATGAATAATCAGCTTAAGCAGACTCACAAAAAGCTGATGGGATCAGACGAAGAAGCTTATAAGATCCCGAAAAGCCCTGAGCTTATCTCTCAGCTGTTGCTTTTAATAGAAGGCGGAGATTATGAGGACCTCGAGAGAGTGGTTTCAATTGATTACGCTAATGCCAGGATGAGTGTTTCACTAAAAACTATAGGCTCTAAAAAGTCAGTTGAACTGATAAATGTGGTACAGCCTGAATTGGAACGCATTATTGCGCCAATGAAAAAGAGATACCCAGGTCTCAAAATCACAGTTACTGGAAGAGTTGGAGCTTGGGCCAGAGTATTTGATGCAATCAGTTGGTCACAGATTCGGAGTTTTGGCATAGCTTTCCTGATTATTTCATTGATCATGGTAGGCATTTTCGGATCACTGAGACTGGGTCTAGTCTCTGTTGTACCAAATACTTTCCCTATACTGATTGTGTTTGGACTTATGGGCTGGCTTGGATTTAAGCTTGATACTACCACACTCATGACCGCACCAATCATCATAGGTGTTGCCGTGGATGATACAATTCATTTTCTCACGCATTACCGACTTTCTCTGCTTCGTGGATCAAGCATTTCTGAAGCCTTAGGTTCCACTCTTCATGAGGTTGGTCAGGCAATTGTTTTCACCACCTTGATCCTAATGACTGTATTCCTTTGTTTCATTCCGGTAAACAATGTAGGCGTCTCTCGCTTCAGCATTCTAGCTTTGATTGCTGTACTCTCTGCACTCGTCACAGACTTGTTATTGCTTCCTGCGCTGTGTCGAGTTTTCAAGATTCGTCTTTGAAGTAAGATGAACGCTTTTTAGGATATTTCTTCAATAGGAATTTCCTTACAAAATTATCAGGAAGTAGATTTTATAATTATGCTTTTAATTATAAGAGCATTGTAGATGTAACCATTCAACTGCTTCATTAACTGTTTGGCATGACTTTGCTCTGGTCATTTCTGGACGTCTAACCATCAACACAGGAATCTTTAAATGCCTTGTCGCTTCAATTTTTGCATAGGTTGAAACACCTCCGCTGTTCTTTGAAACAAGCATTGAGATCTTGTGTTTTTTAAGAAGCTTAATTTCGTTTTCCAGAGTATACGGCCCTCGATCCTTAAGAAACGTTGCTTTAGACCATTCTGAAACAAGTTCAGGTTTTTCCACTGTACGTACCAGGAATTTACAATTGAGTGAGTTTTGAAATAGCCGCAAGTCCTTATTGCCTGTGGTTAAAAAGATCAATCCCGTTGAAAAAAGAGGGCCAGTTTTTTTTTCAAGATTTTTCAGGTATTTTACTGCATTTTTAACACTTGTGACCTCAATCCACAGGTCGTTTTGATGTTTCACCCATGGTGGTCTTTTTAAAGTTAATAATGGTAGTCCCAATTTTGACGCGGTGAGGAGAGCGTTTTTGCTTATATTTTCAGCAAAAGGGTGAGTTGCATCCACTAACAGTGTAATCTTTTCCTTTACCAGAAAATTTTTTAACCCAGATAAGCCACCAAATCCTCCTGTACGAAATTTTCCTGCAGGGAGATTTGGTTTTTTTGTAGTTCCGGCAAGTGAGCTGATGAAATTTAATTTTTCCTGAGTAAATTGTGCATTCAAAATTTCAGCAAGCTGGTAGGCCTCTCTGGTGCCACCCAGAATAAGGAGTTTTTCAGGCATTGTCTTTTGATTCCCCAGCAATTTTACCCTGATTGTCAATCACTAGAATATTTAACTCAGTTTCTGTATTACCTAAAGTCTTATTTACAACCAATCTAGCCTTTTCTGCAATACTGTCTGCAACAGAAAGCGATTCATTTTGAGCTAATCTAAGAACTTCGTTAGCAGTATTTGCCTCCTTTGCCTGCCTGCATAACTCAGAAGTTGCGCCGAGATCCTTGAGCTGTTCAGCCAACTGTATAAAATCTACCTGACTTCTTCTTGAATGTAAATCAAGCTGGCCCTGTGCCAATTTTGTTAGCTTTCCGAATCCCCCACCTATAGTGAGTTTTGGAAGAGGATGTTTACGAAAATATTTTAGCAGGCCTCCCACAAAATCTCCCATATCCAGCATTGCTATATCAGGTAGATTGTAGATTTGCTTTACTACTTTCTCACTGGTGGAACCAGTGCATCCGGCAACGTGAGGCAAGAAATTTGCCCGTGCCACGTCAATGCCTCGGTGGATAGAATGGATCCATGCAGAACATGAATAAGGTATTACAATTCCTGTTGTGCCTAGAATGGAAATTCCACCTAAAATTCCAAGCCTTGGATTCCATGTTTTCTTAGCTAGTTCCTTACCACCTGGAACGGATACGGTAATTACTAGATCTCCATAATCATTAAATTTATCAGCAATTTCTGTGACAACATTTCGCATTAATTGTTGGGGCACAGGATTGATTGCAGGCTCGCCAATTTCCAGCTTAAGTCCGGCCTTAGTCACAGTTCCAATACCCGGACCAGCTTTGAAAACTACTCCTGATCCCTTAACCCCCCGCATGACTTTAACATTGATTTCAGCTCTGTCTGTCACATCAGGGTCATCTCCAGCGTCTTTAATAATGCTTGCTGCAGTAAAATCAGGACCCATTTCTTTGTTAAAAAGCTGGAAAACTGGCACCTCACCTTTTGGCAAAACAATGCTTACAGTATCTGGAAAATCCCCTGTGATCAGTGCCTGGTAAGCAGCCTTAGTTGCTGCAGCAGCACACGCCCCTGTTGTCCATCCTCTTCGTAGTTTGCCTGAAGGTTTTTGATTCATACTGAAATCTTATCTGTAATAATAATGCTGATCCTGCTATTCTTGCAAATTAAGGATTAATCTTTTTATTTTATGACTCTAACTTATATTTAAAAATTTTTCAGACCAAAAAATATGGAACTGCTTCCCAAAGACTTACCAGATTTTAAGCCAGGATGGGTTTGGTTGGCAGGTGCAGGACCGGGAGATGTAGGACTTTTAACGCTTCATGCTTTAAATGCTCTCAGGCAAGCGGATGTTCTCGTATACGATGCTCTTGTTGGAGAAAAAATCATGGAACTCGTATCTTCCAATTGTGAACTTGAATATGCAGGTAAACGAGGAGGAAAACCTTCACCAAAGCAGAAAGATATTTCTTTACGTCTTGCGGAATTGGCACAGCAGGGAAAGAGGGTTTTGAGACTCAAGGGGGGCGATCCCTTTATTTTTGGAAGAGGAGGTGAAGAGGCTGTGCATCTATTCAAGGCTGGGATACCATTCAGAATAATACCTGGTATAACTGCAGGAATTGGGGGAACTGCTTATGCTGGAATTCCTTTAACCCATCGTGATATCAATTCCACCGTTACATTTATTGCTGGGCGGGGTTCAGCTGGAGAATTACCTGAACGGCATAATTGGGAAGCAATTGCTAAGGGATCTCCTGTTATAGTGATGTATATGGCTACAAAATATATTCACGAAATTGTCGGTCGTCTACTAAATTACGGACGAAAACCAGATGAACCTGTAGCAGTGATTGCAAAGGCGAGCCTTCCCGAGCAAATGGTTCTTGAAACCAGACTCTGTGAATGTGTTGAAGAAATTAAAAAAAATAAGATTGAACCACCAGCTTTGATTGTTGTGGGGGAGGTAGTTTCTTTACGGAGTTACATGAAATGGATGGATTAGTTCTGTTTTTAATTCAATAAAAGTTGTTGAAATATGGATTATAAAATGGGAAGTAAAAAAAGCTCAGCTAAAACAAATTTAGTACTAGATCAGGTCATACTAATAACAATTCTGAGCAATCAAGAGAATTAATATTTCTGCATTTTGCTCTTAAACATAAAAACAGCAAGGAATTAATAGAATAAAATAATATGGTTAAAATAACTAAAGTATATACAAGAACCGGAGATTCCGGTCAGACAGGACTAGTTGGAGGAAAACGGCTTCCTAAAGATCATCCTCGTATTGAAGCATACGGAACTGTAGATGAACTTAACAGTTTGATTGGTATCGTATTAAGTTTTCTTGAGCAAAAAAAAACATCAAAAAGGAGCTTGAAACTGAAACTGATTTTAAATGCTATCCAGCAAAAACTTTTTGACATGGGTTCAGAATTAGCTACGCTTCCCGGAGATGAATACGAAGGACAGGTTAATTTGCAACCTGAGGATGTGAATTGGTTGGAGGAAATAATAGACGCAATGAATGATGAACTAGAATCGTTAAAGAGTTTTATTTTGCCGGGTGGAACTCCATTAAACTCTTTCCTGCATCAGACTCGAACAGTCTGCAGAAGAGCAGAACGTGAAGTCATTAGACTAAATCAGGTTGATTTGGTGAGCCCAGAAATTATTAAGTATTTAAACCGTCTTTCTGATTTTCTTTTTGTGTCAGGACGTTGGGTGACAGAAACATTAGGTGAAAAAGAAACCTTGTGGGAACCAGGAAAAAACGCACCAGATTGGAACTGGAAGTAGAAGTTAGTTCTGAACAGAGTCTCCTTGAATTCAGTGATAAAAACATTTGCAAAATCAATTTTCAATATCAACGAATAAGTCATTCAAAGTTGTAAAGCAACATTTTAAAATGAAGTCCAAGAATTACATAAATGAGATTCATTTCAACTTACTTTGAGCAAAAAAGTATTAGAAAAAGGGGGATACTGTTCAAGGGTGAGAGGAATTTAACCGAGTTTCTTCACTTAAGGTATATTATGGTTTGGAAGAATTAATCATTGATGCTTCATGAACTAAATAATATTAAGGTCTAGGATCCATCTTGAATTAAAATTTTTTAAACTTGTTGGAACGTAAAAAAGAAATAGCAGGAATCTAAATGCATAGAGTTGCCACACTTTCCGGAGAACTGGATCACGAGCATAAATTCGAAGCAATAAGCCAAAATCCTTCCGAAATTTTGTTCATAAGCACTGCCGATACTGAGCTTGCTGGGCTCGCAAAAATATGGAGCGATCGTTTCGGGAAAAAACTCGGTTTATTCCAGTCAGGTCAGCTGCTTCATCCAAAGTCTGCAGAAAATTTTGTTGATAATGTAATTTGTAAAGCCAGACTGGCGATTTTGCGTTTGCACGGTGGATACGGCTATTTCCCGCACCTGTTAGATGAGATAAGCCATGTAAAAAGTCATGGGGCCAAGTCAAGCATTATTGTCTTGCCTGGGACAGATGAGTGGGACTATGAGTTGATGCGGTTTAATGATTATGAAGAACCCATAGTAAAAAGAATGTTTTCCTATTTTCGCGAAGGTGGGATTGAGAACATGGCCTTTGCTGCAGATGCAGTTGAATTGTTGTTGCGAAAAAGAAATGAGGGATTCCCGAAAGCATTGGAAGTTCCAAAATTTGGTTGGATTGAAAACAGATCGGCAGTCAAGATCAAAAAACATGAAATTGGAAGAGTCTGGCTTACTTTTTATCGTGCACTGCATCAAATAGGAGACATGGCCGTGATTGATTCATTGACAGAATCTTTGCTGGCACAAGGATTAGCAGTTTCAAAATTTTATGCCTACTCGCTTCGAGATCAGGGTGCACAGCAAGAACTGCTTAGGAAAGCTGAACAGGAACCACCGGACGCTATATTGACCATGCAAGGTTTTTCTATAGGAAGCGGACCTTCAGGGAACAGCAGAGATGATCGTGTTTCATTTTTGGAGACCTTCAATTGTCCGGTAATTCAGGTGCCGACTTCGACAGAAGATCGAGAGGCGTGGTTAAATAACCCTCGGGGTATTTCAGCTTCAAATGCAGCGATGTCGGTTGCGCTTCCAGAAACTGATGGGCGTTTTTTCGGCACAGTTGTTGGCTTTAAGCATGATGAAGTTTTTTCTTATGGGAAAGAAAATGATTCTGAATCGGAGTTTCGACTTAAGCGCCTTGAACCTGAAAAATCTCAAATCACTCATGTGTCAGGTCTCGTTGCAAACTGGGTACTATTGCGACGCACTGAAAATTCTAATAAACGTTTAGCCATTATTCTGGCTAATTATCCAAACAAAGCTAGCCGCATAGGGAACGGGGTGGGACTGGACACACCTGCCAGTGTAGTTGCTTTTTTGAAGGAACTTGATAAACGTGGTTATAAATTAGTATCTGATGAAGAAGGGCCAAGTGTTCCGGAAAACGGAGATGAACTGATGCGAATTTTACAGGAAGGAATTACCAACGATGAGGAAATGAATTATGGCAAAGATCCTGATCAAAGTATAACCTCTGAAAGTTTATTTGGTATAATTTCTGACCTCCCTGAGTCAAGTAGGGATATTTTTACCAAACAATGGATAGATAATCCTGACTATCAAAAGTCAAATTCTAACGTGATACCAGTAGCCGGAAAGTGTTTCGGTAACGTATTCATTGGTATCCAGCCCCAGCGAGGATATGGTCTCCAGACTCAGGCAATTTACCATGATCCTGTTTTGCCTCCTCCCCCTGAATATTTAGCTTTTTATCAGTGGATTAAGGAAGATTTTAAAGCACATGCTGTGATTCATTTCGGGAAGCACGGTAATCTGGAATGGTTGCCTGGGCGTAGTGTGGCACTTGGCCCTGAGGATTTTCCTCAAATTGCCTTAGGTAACTTGCCTAATTTGTATCCCTTCATAGTCAATGACCCTGGTGAGGGTACACAGGCTAAACGACGATCATCTGCAGTAATTGTAGATCATCTCACTCCGCCTTTGACACGTGCAGGCCTTTATGAGGATTTTGACAAAGCAGAGCGATTGCTTGAAGAACATGCGCACTGCGAGATTCTTTATCCGGAACGTGCTCACGAACTTGAGCACGAACTTGAGCATTTGCTGGAAAATTCTGAATGGAGTGAGGAACTCCCTAAAGATGAAGATCCTCTTAATGCCCTCAGCAACCATCTTTGTGAATTGAAAGAAAGTCAGATACGTTCAGGCTTACATATTTTTGGAGCGCTTCCTGAAGGAGAAAAACGCATAGACTTTCTGATCAGCCTACTCCGGATGTCTTCAGCGGAACGTCCAGGTTTGCTACAGGCACTATTAGGAAAGGATAATGGTTATAATCTTGATTCACTTTCTATCGGAGAAAGAGATAGTATCGAAAAAATGGCAAGAGAATGGGTGAATTTTGAATTATCTGCTCCAAAAAATGAGAGTAATGAAATGTTTCCAGAAAATGAAGGTACAAAAAAACTTAGACAATGGATGCATGAGACACTATTACCAAGGTTCAAACGTTGTGAGGAAGAAACAAGAAGTCTTGCCTTGGCACTGGAAGGTAAATTTGTAAGTCCGGGTCCTTCAGGAGCACCAACTCGGGGAAGAATTGATGTTCTGCCTACGGGTCGAAATTTTTATTCTGTTGATCCAAGAGTAATTCCGACAAAAACAGCATGGCGCTGTGGACAAGATTTGGCAGAAGATCTTATTCAAAGATATCATGACGATCATGGAGAATTCCCAAAAACAACCGCCCTTGTAATTTGGGGAACATCTAACATGCGAACTGGAGGGGATGATATTGCTCAGGCATTGGCCCTTTGGGGCTGTGAACCAGTATGGGAACCAGTTTCTGGAAGGGTGATAGATTTTCAGATTTTGCCGCTTTCTGTTCTAGGGCGTCCAAGGGTGGATGTGGTTTTACGTGTTTCTGGAATGTTCCGAGATTCTTTTGGTGATGTGATGCGGCTTCTTTCAACAGTTCCAAAGAGGCTGGCGAAACTCGATGAACCTAAAGAAATGAATCCTATACGAGCTTCATGGCTAGCTGATCAAAAGCGTTTGCAAAACGAAGGATTTTCAGAGGAGAATTCAAAAAGAATGGCTGAATTGAGGGTATTTAGTTCAGGACCAGGGTCTTACGGAACCGGACTTTTACCATTGATAGATGCTGGTAACTGGGAAACAAAAGCTGATTTGACAAAAGTATTTTTGAAATGGGGAGGACATGCCTACGATTCAGACGGTACAAGTTCTGAAGAAATAAACCTCCTGCGTGAACGTCTCAGTTCTGTTGAAATAGTACACCAAAATCAGGACAATCGTGAGCACGATATACTAGATTCAGATGATTATTTTCAGTTTCAAGGCGGTCTTCAGGCTGCTATTACTGAAATTCGAGGCAATCCTCCTTCTACTTATCACGGTGATTCCAGCAATCCTGAGAAAATCAGAATAAGAACTTTAAAGGAAGAATTTAATCGTGTCTTCAGAAGCCGTGTACTCAATCCAAAATGGCAGCAGGCAATGCGTGAACATGGCTATAAAGGAGCTCACGAAATGGCTGCTACAGTCGATTATTTATTTGGCTACGATGCAACCTGTGACATTGTGGCAGATTATCAATATGAAGAAGTTGCAAACAAACTCTTGCTTGATCCTGAACAGCAAAAATTCTTTCGAGAACATAATCCTCTAGCATTGCGCGATGCTTCTCAACGCCTGCTTGAAGCCAACGAGAGGCAAATGTGGCAAAATGCTGACTTAGAAACTCTTGAAGCCCTGGAATCTACTATTTTAGAAATTCATGGGGACATGGAATGAGCTGTATTTAATTTCACTAAGATCCAAAATGGCCTCCATTCAATTAACTTAAACCACAGAATATATTTGATCCATATAAATAAAATGAAGTGTATTATTTATCACAACCAAAAATGCAGTAAAAGCAGAAAAACATTGGAATTATTACAAAATAGAGGTCTTGATCCCACTATTATTGAGTACTTGAAAAATTATCCAAAAGTTGATGAATTGGAAAAAATTGTCAGTAAATTAAAAATTCACCCGAAGCAGTTGGTACGCTTCAAGGACAATAAGGCTAAGGAATTGGGTATCTCTGCTAATGATATTCTTAGTCATAATCAGTGGATGAAAATTCTGATTAAAAATCCGGAATTAATTGAAAGACCAATAGTAGTAACTTCCAAAGGTGCAGTAATTGGTCGTCCTCCAGAAAATGTACTTAAAGTTCTTGATTAAAGTGCTGCCCTTTAAAATAAATAGACTTTAGATGGAACTATTTTAGAATGAGAAAATTTTTAATTTCACCTGTTTCATCGACTATAGATGTTGATTTAAAGAAAAAAATTGACGCAAAGACAAAACCTCCAGGTTCTCTTGGAAGACTGGAAAAGCTGGCATTACATTTTGGAAGAATTCAGAACAGCCTTAATCCTGAACTTATAAATCCCACAATCATGGTTTTTGCCGGTGATCATGGAATTACAGAAGAGGGAGTGAGTCCATATCCACAGGAAGTAACAACGCAAATGGTAATCAATTTTCTGAAAGGAGGAGCAGCAATTAATGTTTTTTGTCATCAGAACAATATTAGTTTACATGTTATTGATGCAGGTGTGAAAACTGATTTTCCCGAATGCAATGATTTAATAAAAGCAAAAATAGGAAGAGGTACAAAAAATTTTTGTAAAGAACCAGCTATGAGCTTTGATGAATGTGAAAGGGCAATTGAGAAGGGTGCTGAGCTAAGCCATACTGTTCCATTGTCTACTTGTAATGTGATTGGATTTGGTGAGATGGGAATTGGTAATACATCTTCTGCGGCGGCCTTAACCCATCGATTTACAGGACTTCCTGTTGAGGAGTGTGTTGGTAAAGGGACTGGACTTGATGATCTAGGACTTGAGCACAAACAAAATATTATTCTTCAGGCACTTGAAAAACATTCTCAAATTAAAGAACCTCAAGCAGTATTGTCAACTTTTGGAGGATTTGAAATCGCTATGATGGTCGGTGCTATGCTGGAATCAGCAGTTTTAAAGAGGATTATTCTAATTGATGGATTTATTGCAACAGCGGCATTTCTTGCTGCTTTCAGAATTGTTCCAGAAATAAAGCAATATGCTGTTTTTGCTCATAAGTCTGATGAACAAGGACATGGTAAAATTCTAAAATATATGGAGGTCGAGCCTATCATTTCATTAGGAATGTGTCTGGGAGAGGGAACAGGAGCGGCAGTAGCGTTCCCTATTTTACAGTCAGCTGTTTCATTCTTGAATCAAATGGCATCCTTTGAATCTGCGGGTGTGAGTAGTCGTACTGATGTTAAAAAATCTTAGAAAAGAAATACAACGGCTTGCTGGAGCTGTAATTTTTTACAGCAGAATCCCATTGCCTTCAAACTGGTTCTCAGAAGAAAATTCATATTCATCACGTTATTTTTCACTCGTAGGCTGGATTGCAGGCGGTGCATGTGCTGCAGTATGGATGCTGACTGAAATGTTTATTTCCGGAAAGTTCAGTTGGCAATCATTCCCTGAAAGTCCGGAACCGGTAGCGGTTCTTCTGGGCTTGGTAATAGGAGTTCTTATTACAGGTGCATTACACGAAGACGGTTTTGCTGATACTTGTGATGGATTAGGTCACGGAGGTTCAACAGAGGAAAAATTGAGAATCATGAAAGATTCCCGGATAGGGACATATGGAACCCTGGGAATTTTACTTTTAGTTCTGCTTAAATTTTTCTCACTTTTACAAATTAAAACTGAATTATTGCCTTGGATTTGGATTTCTGGACATACTTTCAGCCGCTTTCTTGCGATTTCTCATCTCAGATTCATATCATATGTTCAGGATTCAAAGAGCAGTAAATCCAGTGCCATGACAAGTATTTCAAAGACTGACTTTGCTGTAAATTTTATTATTGCGTTATTGCCTTTGCTGTTAGTCTGGAATCATGCTTGGCTGGGATTATTAGCGGCGATTATTATGTGGTGGTTTTTGATGGTATATTTTAGGAAGAAAATCGGAGGTATAACTGGTGACTGTATGGGTTCTACACAACAACTGACAGAAGTTGTTTTTTATATTTTTCTGGGATTCAATATTGGGATATAAATATATTTTTCATAAAATATATATTTCGCAGTTCCGTTATAAGACTGTCTTTGAGAAAAAGTATTCAGTAATTTACCTTAAGGGGGGCTCTTACTTTTGAAGTATTAAAATGTGAAGGAGATTAAAATGATGAGCAAGTAAAGAATTCCCATCATTCCTGCTTTAACTTTGGTGAGAGTGTAGTTATTACTCCAGAAAAAATAAATAGATAACAGCGTTGCTCCAATCAAGCTCCATATTAGACCTGTTTGAGGAAGGTCGATATAAGTTGGCTCCCCACTCATTGCCAGTGCAAGTAAAATGGGAATACTTAAACATACGCAAATGTCAAATATATTACTGCCAAATACGTTTGAAACAGCGGCGTCATAATGCCCTTTTTTTGCACTTATAACGGAGAGAGCTGTATCAGGGACAGAAGTTCCTGCGGCAATTACAACAAATCCCATAATTACACCATCGATCCCAAGCAAATCACCCAAAGAAAGTGAAGACTCCACAAGCATGTGAGAAGCTCCTCCCATCACAAGCATCATTAACATTATCCACAGCCATGCTTTTTTTTCAGATTGCAGTTCCAGTAAATCTTCTTCATCACCCTCAACTTCTTCAGTTATAAAATTATCCCTTTCCTGGTTTCTTGATTTCTTGAAGTCTCGATGTAGAAGTGCAACATAGCCTACGTAAGCCAACAAAAATAATAAAGCCACACCTATAGACCATTCGTTAGGAAATTGCCAGAGCATAGCTCCTAGCAACAGAACGACTCCAAAATAAAAAATGTTATCACGCCAGACAACCTCTTTGCTGATGACCATAGGGCTTGTGGCAACTAATCCTGCTGCAGCAGGAATTACAAGTACGTTATAAAGTGCAGAACCAACGATGCTTGAAATTCCAACTTCTGCACGTCCAATCATTAATACTGCAATCACTGCTACGCAGAATTCAGGGAATGAACTGGCAATTGCATCAATCACAGCCGCTTTAATAGATTGCGGAATTTCGTGTTTTTCCTGAATATAAGTAGCCGCTGATGAGAAAAAATCTCCTGCTCTCCAGATAATAATTGTTGCCAACAATATTAGTGAAATCCAAAGTATATAAGCTGCCCAGTCTATTCCTTCAACTGATAAATACCACGAAATGATGGATATTCCTGCTAACAGCATTGCATGTCGGAACATGCCTTTTCCCAAGAAGAAAATTAGGGGAGCAAATGGATTCATATTATTCTTTAATTAACTATGTACATCATTATTTTTACTTGCACTGAGTTGGCCTTCCTGTCCTCTAAGAAGACGCTTTATATTTTCAAGGTGTTTGTAAACAAGCAAAAATGATAACAAAAGAAACAGAAAAAACACAGACCAAACAGGCGACTCATTTTTTATCCATGGCATTATGAGAAAAAGCAATGGAAGAAGAGTAAGCATTGTGATTCCCGAAAGGCTTGAAATACGTTTCCAAAAAAATATTGCTAACCAGATGCCAGCAGCACAGATGCCTATGTTTAAATTTAAAACAGCTAATACTCCAAATAACGTTGAAATTCCTTTTCCCCCCTTGAAACGCAAAAAAACAGAAAAAACATGCCCACATACTACGATAACTCCGGCAAGGCTTAAAAAAATTTTCTGAGTTTCAATTTCATTGATCATTGGCATTACAAAGATTTTTGCAAGTATAATAGACAGACTGCCCTTCCCAAAGTCTAGTAAAAAGGTTAGTAATCCGGGCAACTTGCCTCCAACCCTCATCACATTTGTCATACCAATGTTACCACTTCCCTGCTGGCGAATGTCTATTTTTAGCCAGTAGCGGCTGATTAATAATCCAAAAGGAATACCTCCCAAAAGGAAGACAAGTATATAGAAGCTTATCAGATACATTTACTTTACTTGAAAATGGAGAATGGGGGTTACCAGCTGGATGATTTTCTACTGGTGGCAGCTTCAATACCTTTTTCCTGAATAACTTGCAAAAGCTCCATGTCGTCACGATGTTTTACCAGCGTATGAGCACCTTTAAGCTTTTCAACAATTTTTGAGTCAAGCACTTTTGTCTTAGCCAGATATCCGATCCAGTCCAAAATTTCACTGGTAGAAGGTCTACGGGTCAAATCAAGCTCACGCAGCTGATAAAAAATTTCAATAGCTGCGGACACAATTTTCTTATTTGCCCCGGGATGATGCATACGGACAATTTCTTTCATCCTTTCAGGAGACGGGAACTCAATATATGCATAAATGCAGCGCCGTATAAATGGTGCAGGTAAATCCTGTTCGTGGTTGGAAGTTATAACAATTATCGGCATTCCCCCTGGCTTGCAGGAAATTGTTTGTTGCGTTTCTGGGACAACAATTCTACGTTCCGAAAGCAGAAACAGCAGGTTATTAGGAAGTTCGCGTGGAGCCTTGTCTATCTCATCCAGTAATAAAACTGATCCCGGTGTGGAAAAAGCTTGTGCCAGCGGACCTAAATGAACATATTCTGTCAGGTTTTCAACATGGCGCCCGCCTGTATCAATTTGCATTTCTATTCCCGCCTGCTTCATTTGAGCATTTGCAACCGCAGCCTGAGCATCCATCAAGCGTTGTACTTCATCAAATCTGGAGACAAGTAGTGAAACTTTACTTTCAGATGTTATTGGAACTTCAAATATTGGCACTTTTTCTTGTGTAGCGAATTCCTGCGCAAGTTTAGTTTTTCCTGTTCCAGGTTCACCTTCCAGCAGGAGAGGTTTTTCAAGCAATCTTGCAATTTGGAATGCTTCACTTAGTTTCGGATCCAGCAGATAGGTTGGGGTTCCTTTGAAAAGTTTTGAATTCATTAATTTTGTTAACTGGCTGTGAGGTCTATAAAGCTGGAGATTCAGGCTTGTTTGATTTCATATACTTTATCTTTAACTTGTTCATAGATTTCGCTGACTTCTAACTCAGGTACGCTATCCCATTCCATTAATTTTAGAAAATGTTTACGCAACTTGCCTCGGGAAAGCCCCCGGTTTTGCCAGCCTTCATATATTTCATCTTGTGCTGATTTCAAGGTTTTACCGTCCAGTTCTTTTCTAAGCAGAAACTTTACGGCGCTGTCGGGACTGTTCAGAATGAATGATCTGTGTGCTTCGTCAGTTATTTGTCCTGTCCCATAAATCACGTCTGAAACTTCACCTGCAGCATTTCCAGTTAAAGCTGCTAGTTCCTCCTCTTCAGCGTCTCTAAATGATTCTAATTCAGGTTCAAGTTCTATTCCCAGAGATTCATCTGATTCAGATAAAGTTTCAGTTTCATCTAAAGTTTCTTCTTTGCTGGTAGTTGCTTCTGGTTTATGTTGGGCTCCTGTAACGGGAGATTCACCAATCTGTGATTCAGATGTTCGTTTATTTATTTGTTCTTTTGTAGGTATCACAATCACTGAAAGTACAAGCAGTAATGCAACTCCAAAAGTTATGCTGTAAACCAAACCTATTAAATAGAGGTCGTAGCGATTTTTATCAAGATAATATGTTGTTATTTCCATTCCTTTGTTGACCAAAAAGCTTGCTTCAGACATTCCGGAATAGCAAACCACTATACCACCTAGTGTAGCTAAAAGCCCTCCAAAGATTGAGAAAAGATATAGGTTAAGGTAATTGATAGGCATAAGCATCTCATTTTATGATCAAAATACTTGTAAAGAAATACATTTATCATCTGATTGGAGAACCCAATTTACTTAATATTACTGAGGGAAAACCATTATTCCTTTTGATCATTTTTATCGGCATAATTGAGTGAAACTTGAGAATTAATTACCAAACGGTTTTCATCAAGCCACCATCGGCAGCAAGACTGGATCCTGTAATGTAACTTGCAGCATCAGAAAGCAAAAATGCACCGCAGCGTCCAAATTCCTCTATTGTACCATAACGTCCCAAAGGTATTAAAGCCTGATTAGACTTTTCAATCTGTTCAATCGAAATTCCTTGTTTTTTTGCATTCAGTGAATCAAGGTACTTGATACGATCAGTATTGATACGCCCAGGCATAAGATTATTTAATCGGATTTTATCTTTTGCCAGTTGAGCTGAAAGGCTTTTAATCAAACTGGTAACCCCGGAACGCATAACATTTGAGAGAATAAGAGCTTCAATTGGTTCCTTGACAGCCATTGAAGTTACAGTCAAAATTGAGCCACCACCACGCTGACGCATTGATGGGATAGTTGCCCGAATCATCCGAACGGCACTGAAAAGATTTAGCTCAAAAGCTGCTTGCCAGTCCGAATCTGAAAAATCTTCGAATTTTCCGGCAGGAGGGCCTCCTGCATTGACTACAAGTTTGTCAACTCCTCCAAATTCTCTTATTGTCGTATCGGTCCACTCTAAAATTGATTCAGGATTTGATGAATCCATTACAGAGGACAATACCTTTGTGTTGTTTTCTTTCCGTAGTTGTTCTGCGGCAGCTTCGATATCACCTTTTGTTCGGCTGCCTATTGATAGCGTAGCTCCTTCTTCAGCCAATGCTTTTGCTATTCCAAAACCGAGTCCCTTGCTTGAAGCTGCAACCATTGCGACTTTTCCTTTTAGTCCTAATTCCATTCTTCCTCTTGAAAATATTTTGTTAATAATTAATGGAAATTATTTTTGAAATATTTTTCCGCGTACATGTGCAAAAAAAACCAGCACAAAAAATATAAAAAATAATCCCATATTAATCCATTCTTCGTACTTTCGATAGAATGAAAAACGTGATTTAAGTTGAAGTTTAGCGATTAACGCTCCTTTTTCAAAAAGTCCCAATTGTCTGCTCAGGTTTCTTCCATCTGCTCCAATGATGATACTTTCTCCGTTGTTTGATGCAAAGACAACGGGGATTCTATTTTCTATGGCTCTCCAGCGCAGAACTGCAACCATGTTATCTGATGCAGTGGTATTTCCGAACCAGGCTAGGTTACTGAGGTTTACAACAAGATTTGCTCCATTGAGGGACATTCCACGAACAACCTCCTGAGAGAAAACATCAAAACAAATTGGGGCAGAGAACCGAACTTTTTCAGATAAGGAAAAAACCTTGTATTCCTGACCCGGTTCGAACTTGGACATGTTTGCTATATTTGTGCGAAGCCAAGATGCAGTTTTAGGAAAAATATTTGAAAATGGAATCATCTCACCAAAAGGAATGAGGAATATTTTATTGTATCTATCCAGTATTTTCCCATTTGATCCCACTAGTACAGACACTCCATGAAATTTCCTATCATTAATAGTGTTTTCCCAGTCAACTGTAGTAAATAAGATCGCAGTATTATTTTCTTTTGCAAATCGGGTCACTTTTTGGCGAGCTTCTTTTACCTTAAAAAAAGGAAGTGGAAAAACTGACTCAGGCCAAACAAGCAGTTTAGGCTCTATAGATTGTTTCTGAAGTTTTGATAAGTATTTCTTCGAATCCTCAAACAGACGTTCCAGATTACCCTGTCGTTTTGAATGAGCAAGTTCTGGTTGTGAAGCCAGATCTTGGAGGGAAAAATTTGGTTGTACAGCTATGATATTTATAAATGAATCAGAATTGTGTGGCTTATCATTTTTGTTGATATCGTTTATTCTCCATGCGCCGTAGCTAAGACCCACAAACCACAATAATAAATATGCAACAAATGCTTGTTTAAGAAACTTATATCCTACTGCATTATCATTTGAATTCCTAAAATCTGATTTTAAACGCCACCAAGCCATTAGCAGGAATTGCAATCCGAGACTATAGAAAATAAGTCCTGATGAGCCTAATATATCTGCTACTTGTTCAAGAAACGGGAATTGCGCAAAAGTCAGCCCTCCATAGTTCCAATGAATTAAGCGAGGATACCACGGATCAATTGCAATAACGTATGAAAGACGCGATACTAATTCCCAGTTCCCGAGTTTTCTGATACAAAGTAACGGAATGGCAAAATAGACAAAAAGCTGCAGGCCAACTTCCAAACCATATCCTGCCCCGGTGATAAGCAATGAAAAGATAAAAGGGATGTGACCGAAAACATGTATACTGTTTGTAATCCAATGCCCTCCTATTAAAGAGGCAATTCCGCCTGTAAGCCAACAAACACAAAAAAAACCTAAGCATCGCCTCCAGAATGTGAGGTATGTTTTCTTATATAATTGTTCAAGAGTAAATAAAATTGGGAAAAAACAAATTAATCCAACCCAGTGAGTTCCAAATCCAGGGGCATTAAGACCTAGCAAAATACCTGACGCAATACTCCCAATCCAAAAATTGGTTTTAATTTTTGCGCTATAATTTTGTAAGTTTTTTCCGATTTTCATAGACTAAGTGAGTGACTTGAAAGCATAACATTTTAATGCAAGAATAATTATAGACTTATTTTACTAAACCAGTCATTTTTAGTATTTATTCGTTTTCAAACAGTGATCTGCTTAACTCCACATGCTCTGGAAAACCCTATTGAGGTTTCAAAGGAAGAGTATGAAAAACTTGTTCATATGAAGGAAAATGGTTGGAGTCATTGCAATTCAAAAGAAGAGTTCCTGGCGAAATTACATTATCTCAGAGGAGGTTTAACTCAAGGCAAAATTAACGAAATTGAGTTCTTGGAGAAAGAGAAAAAATTAGTAATAAATCACTGGAATAAAGGAAGTTGAAACTATAGAAAAACTTTTTCCTGTTTTTTCCTTGAATAAATCAACGTAGGAGTTTTAAAACATCAATATTGCCGGAAGCTTCTGCCAGTGAAAATGCATTTTCGCCTCTAGGTGTAGTAATGTCAGTTGAAGCTCCAAGTCTTAGCAAAATTTTTACTAACTTCAAATTTTCTCTTTTTACGGCTAACATTAAAGCTGTTTCGCCATCGCCATTTATAGAGTCTAATGAAACTCCTTGCGAAATAATTTCTTTCATTAAATTGAAATTTTCTTTATCTTTCTTAGCTATTTCAGTGGTTTCCGCGACTGTATTTTTCTGACCATCGCTCATTGCAAATAAGTGCCAGATACCATTGCCTTTTGAATCTTTCTGTCTACCATTTTGTTTCACATTCAAGAGGTGCTTGATAACTGAAAAATGGTTATTAGTTGCTGCCAGCAATAAAGCTGTACGCTTAGAAGTGTCTTTTAGCATCGGATCAGCACCGGCATTTAGAAGGAGTTTAACACTTTTTAGATGACCATTCAGTGCTGCTACCATTAAGGCAGAGTGATGGAACATAAGTTCAGTTGTATTGATTTCAGCTCCATCGATCAAAAGCTTTTGCAAGACATCGTTATGCCCATTTCTTGCTGCTTGTATAAGTGCTGTTCCTCCTTCTCCACCCAGGTCAAAAGCATTAAAATGTAAATTTGCACCTTTTAAAAGAAGCATTTCAACAGTTAACAGGTGTCCATTTTGGGAAGCTCTTAGTAAAGAAGTTTTTTCAGCAATATCTCTAGCATTTATGTCTGCACCATGCTTAAGAAGAAGATCGACAATTTCACGAAAACCTTTTGAAGAAGCAAACATTAAAGCTGTTTCATTCCAGCGATTAATACTTTCAATTTTTGCTCCTCGCTCAAGCAACAATGTCGCTATGTCCAAAAAACCTTTGTCTGCAGAGACCATTAATGGTGTATTGCCAATGAAATCAGCAGTATCAAGTTTGGCAGGAGACGTATCCAGCTTTTGATGTTGAAAAATAAGTTTTACAATTTCAGTCTCTCCAGTTAAAACAGCGATCATCAAAGGTGTTTGTTCTTTCGCATTTTGCACAGTAGTGTTTGCTCCACTCTCCAGTAAAATTCGTACGGTTTCTATTTGCTTTTCTTGTATAGCAAGAGTCAATGCAGTTTCACTTTTCACAGAAATGTAATCAACATCAGCTTTTTCATCTAGCAGAAAATTAACCATTTTGTTGTAACCCCTGCGCGCTGCATAAAGTAGATCGTGATTTAAGTCAGCTCCAAATTTTATCAAAACTTTCGCTGTAGAGAAGTGATCCTTTGTAGCCGCATGTACTAATGCAGTTTTACCGTTTGCATCTTTCTTGGTAATCTTTGCTCCTTTAATTAATAGGGCTTGAATTACATTTGTATGACCTTGAGAGGCTGCCCAAATCAGAGGGGTTGCACCGTCAGAACTGACTTGGTCAATAAATGCACCATTTTGAATCAAATAATTCACTATCTCTGTGTTTCCAGTGAAGGAAGACCATGTTAGTGCGGTCCAGTTATCAGTGTCACGAGCAGTCAGGTCGGCACCTTTAGCAATTAGTATTTTAACAATTTCAAGATGACCACCGCCTGCTGCCAACATCAATGGAGTCCATCCAGATTCATTTTTATTTAACTCATTAATATGGTTTATTTTAGCCCCACTTTTTATCAGATGTTCTACAATTTTTTTATGTCCGTTATTTGCTGCCAACATCAATAATGTCCAACCTTTTTCATCCCTTGCCTCAGGGTTTGCTTGTAATTCAAGTAAAATTTTAACTGCTTCATAGTGTCCATTGGATACTGCATAAAAAAGATTCTCATTAGTATCAATTTCTTTTTTGCTTAGAAATTCAATAACTGGAATGTTTTTATTTTCCACGGCGTGCATCCAGGCAGTCATACCGAAACCGTCACGAAAATCAAGTCTACTTTTCTCTCTTAGTAACAGTTTAACAATGTTTGTTTTGCCTTCAGCAGCTGCATACATCAATGCTGTTTTGCCATTTTTATCCATTACGTTAACTTTGGCACCTTTTTCAATAAGTATATCAGTCAATTCAAAATTCCCTTTTGAAGAAGATATCATTAAAGGAGTAAGTTTATTTTGGTTAGGGTTATTGACTGATATCCCACCTTCAATCAGCAACAGTGCGGTTTCAAAATGGTTGTAGCTAAGGGCTTTTATCAGAGCATTAGCTCCGTGTTTGTCAACTGCATTAATATCTGATCCGGAAAATAACAAATTCTTCAAAATACCTGTCCTTCCGTACTTTGCTGACAGAAGTAAGGGTGACATTTTAAACTCATTTTCTGAAGAATGAAGATCTGCACCGGATGCCAACAAAAGTTCAGCAGTCTTTTCGTGCCCTGAACGGATTGCCCACATTAAGGCAGTTGAACCATTTTGAGAGGTTAAATTTACATTTGCGTCACGATTGATTAATTTCTTCAATATTTCAAAATGACCATTTTGAGAGGCATACATTAGGGGAGACATACCAAATTTGTTCTGTGAATCATAATTAGCCCCATATTTTAGTAAAGATTCCAAAACTTCCACATGCCCTGCATGTGAAGCAAACATTAAAGCAGTCCATTGTTCATTAGTTTCAGCATTAGGATTTGCTCCCTGTTGAAGTAAAAATCTAGCTGTTTCCAGAAAACCCATTTTTGCTGCTTCTATTAGAGCGGTATTACCTAGGGAATCTGTATCATTTAGGCGGGCGCCTTTTTCAACTAATAATTTAACAATTACTTCTGCACCTATTCTGGAGGCGAACATAAGGGGTGTTACCCCGTGAAATCTATCTGTGCCACGAATATTTACTCTAATACCTTGAGATAAAACACTCTCAACCGCTGGGACACTATTTAAAATTGCAAGCATCATTTGAGTCCATTCATCTCGATCCTTGGTACTCAGTAGAAAATTTTTTAGCCGATGATTTTTTGGAGAGTTTGTTTTCTTATTTTCTGTCTGGGCTAAGACAGGTTTAGCTTTTATATGTATTAAAGAGTCCTGAAAAAAAACAGTTCCGGTAGGCCAGATTAGTGAAATTAAAATTGTGGTCCGGGTAAATGGTTTCTGGTAAAAAATACGGAACCAGTACTTCTTTTTGTTCCGGAATAATATATGAAAAAAACAATTTCTCATTAATTGAAGAATTGAAGGCAGAAGCTTAAGTTTTGTCGGTGGATGCTTTTACAGGTCTTAAAGATGCACTTATATTAAGCAAGAGCCCTGTCAAAAACATTGAGACCACTAGAGAGGTTCCACCATAGCTTATGAATGGTAGCGGCAAGCCTTTTGTCGGAAGAAGTCCGACAACTACGAAAAGGTTCAGAACAATTTGAAGACCAATTAATGTTGTTGCACCAAAAGACAAGTGTTTACCAAATGTATCCTGAGCATTCCAAGCAATCCAATAACCTCGCCAGATAAATACGGAAAAAATGATAATTAATACAAAAATCCATAAAAAACCTAGTTCCTCTCCAATAATTGCAAAAATAAAATCTGTATGGGCATCAGGCAGGAAAAGTCTTTTTTGAAAACTTTCACCCAGTCCTCTACCTAACCATCCTCCAGTTCCGAGTGCGATAAATGATTGGATGATTTGAAACCCTGAATTTTGCGGATCATCCCACGGATTCAAAAAAGCTAGCATCCGCTGAACTCGGTATGAATGTGATGCAATCAATAATCCGGCGATTATACCCATACCAATCAAACTGCCAGCAATGTGGACAGGACGACCTCCGCCTACATAAAGCATAAGTAATACAGTTGTTGCAATCAAAATAACATTGCCAAAGTCTGGTTGAAGCAAAACTAGAAAAAGATAAATTCCAGTGACAATAAAGTTTGGAGTCAGTCCCCTGAAGAAAGAAGCAAGCAATTCCTGTTTTCTCTCCAGGTATGATGCCACATAAATGATCAAAACAACCTTTAGTAATTCAGCAGGCTGAATACTTAATGATCCATAGCGAAGCCAGCGTCTCCCTCCTTTTACTTCATGGCCTACTTCTGGTATTAAAACAAGAATCAGCAATACAAGTATTCCAATCATCATCCAAATCGATAATTGTTTCCATTTTTTGTAATTAACAGCCAAAGCGATACCCATAGCTACAAGCCCTGCCAGCACATGAAAAAGATGGCGATATAAAAAATATTGTCCGTCATTGTACTGAAGGTCCGCAAATACACCACCTGTACTGTATATCATGACTGTTCCCCAAGAGAGTAAGAACAAGGTTGCTCCGATCAGGGGCAAATCATAACGTATTGTCATGGCTTTTTTTGAGACTAGAATGTAGGGGTAAGTAGCAAGAAAAAAAAATGTTCATAACCCGAATCTGAAAACTATTTTCCTGAGATACATTTTGTGCAGTTTGGAATTACCTATTTTGGTCTAAAATCACATTTCATTAATTTCTTTTTAAAATCGTCAAGTTGTTTCGGATTCCTTTCGCGCTTAGTAATTACTTCGAAAACTGTAGATTCATTTTTTCGAATTGAGGTCAAAAATACCTCCTCAAATGCTTTGATTGATTCAGGCCTATGATATTTTAGCCCAAACATTTCTGAAATTGCCCGGAATTCAAGGTTGTGTGGTGTGCCGAAATACATTTCAAATATTTCTTCTTGCCGCGATATAGGCAGAAAAGAGAAAATTCCACCACCATAATTATTTATGATCACGAGAAAAACAGGAATCTTAGATTCTGCAAGCATTTTGAATGAATTAAGATCATGGATAACTGATAAATCACCAATAAGTAATGTTAAAGGTTTTTTTAATC
>CACERX010000002.1 GCA_902562015.1 uncultured SAR324 cluster bacterium | reverse complement strand
CGTCTAGATCGTATTTTTTGCTGGGGAACAGGTTTCGTACTTGTTTTGGTTGCAGAAATACTACACGGAGCTTCTTTTTTACAGCAGGAGCAGATATTACCGGCTATGCCTTATGATTGGGAGATTGAGATTATTCCCATTATTCTGAATTCTGGAACAATTCTGGTTTTAGGAATCACTGCAATAATGATTTGGAATTCTTTGCTTCAAAAAAAGCAATCCAAAAATTCTAACTGGAACCGAAACTGGTAAAACATTCTTTGGTAAAAAAAGCAAAACAAATACACTAAATACAATTATTACTGGAAAAATCACATAACGCCAAGGCTGACTAGAACGCACGCTTCTGTAAGATCGTGTGCACCATGCTATATAAAATGAACTGAAACGGTGAGAAATCCAGAAGAGAAACATTCCTACCATATAAAATATTTCCAGCAAAGGCTGTTCACTGAATACAAATATAATCAGCCCCAGCCAAAGTGCTGAGTGCAGCCAGAAAAAATCCCATGCAGGTGACCTTACCCAACAATATTTATCTACAGGAACCTTTTGAATTAGGTTGAAGGGAAGAAAATCTCTAAATACAGGTAAGACCATTAACTATTTAAAAAAACAAGTGTCAATTTTTCTGAATAATATTTTTTTTCTGTTATTTTCTCATATTTGACTCAGTGGCTCAAGCTTGAGAAAGCAGAAAAATGTTAAAGGATTAAACAATTAAGATTTAAAGATTCTGTTTTTTTGAATTTTGGATTGATTACCAGGATTCACCTTCATCAAATATTAAAAACATAATCACGAAAAAAACTTGCAGATAAGATAAATATTTTACATTCTGTCCCTCATATTTTTTACAAAAATAGAAAAATGATTAATTATTTTGCTTTTGGATCTAATATGAGCGCCCAGCGAATGAATGATAGACTTGGGTGGTTTCCATCACCCTCAGGCGCAATCCTTCATGATTATGTGATGGTCTTTAACAAACATTCCAATGATGGGGGTAAAGCAAACATCATGTATTCCCCTGGTAATCAAGTTGAGGGGATACTTTATTCTGTGAACGAAGAAGACTTGTTAATCTTGGATAAATACGAAGGTGTTGCAACCGAACAATACAAACGATATGACATTGAAGTCCTAGATAATAATAAAAAATCTTTTGCAGCAGTAGCTTATAAAGCACTCAACACTGGGAAATTATTTGCACCAACAGAAGAGTATCTCAACTACATTTTAGAAGGCAAAGAGTTCCTCAGTCCAGAATATTTCTCAAAATTGGAGTCTACCGAAACTCTTTGACATTCAATTATTTAAAGATGTCCATCACAATTCCCGAAGATATTAATTTTGATTCAGATGGAAAATTTGTTTCATATCTGAAAATACCTCACTCCACCAACACTTCCGGATGGGGCTCATTGATGATGCCTCTGATTGTAATCAGAAATGGCAAAGGCAAGACGGTACTTTTTACTGGCGGAAATCATGGAGATGAATACGAAGGTCCAATCGCCTTGCGAAAGCTTGCAAATGAACTGAATCAGGAAGATATTCAAGGACAGGTAATCATTGTTCCATATCTTAATTTCCCTGCTGTACTATCCGGCAGTCGGCTATCTCCGGTAGATGGACTAAACATGAACAGGTCATTTCCGGGAGACCCAAAGGGATCAATTACCATGATGATTGCTGATTTAGTTTTCCAGCAGCTTGTGCAGAGAAGTGACGTAGTTGTTGATTTTCATTCCGGAGGAAGTTCAATGATTTTTGAGCCATGTGCAGTGATACATCACCTTAATGATTTTCAGCAGATGAAAGAAACTGTTTCAGCGACCCGAAGTTTTGGGGCTCCAATTAGTCTTGTCCTCAGGGAGCTCGACAGCAGTGGTATGCTGGATACTGTGGTGGAGGAGTCCGGAAAAATCTTCATTTCCACGGAACTAGGCGGAGGCGGTTTTGTTAGTCAAAAAACTCTTAGGATTGCTGAAAATGGAATCCGGAACATACTCAGTCATTTTAAAATCCTCCCAAATAATAATGAAAAAGTCTCTGGAACTCGTTTCATGGAAACTCCAGAAAAAGGAGGTTATCTGATGTCTCCAAATGAAGGACTATACGAGCCGTTGATTGAACTGGGAGAACAAGTTAATAAAAACCAGCTTATAGGACGTATACACAGTTTGACTGAAATCGATTCCCCAGCAGTGGAAATAACTTCTAAAATTGAAGGCATGCTTATAACCACCGCTGGACGTACCCCTGTTAAACACTGGGACACCATAGCAGTTATTGCCTCAGATCTTGATGTTTCAGTTTATGAATAGAAAATAAGTATAATAATTCTACTGAAAGCGGTTGGGATGATAAGTTTGATCCCAATTACATCTTTCATCCCAGTCATTGCGTGATGCACATGGAGTAGGCGAAGGTCGGTAGTTACAATAATAATTTTCCCCTTCAGGGAGTTCTGAATCAATCGGCACTTTGTATGTACGACCATCAGCGAATGTTGCCCAGAATCCCCAGGAAGTTGTTCTCAACCTGTTAAGCTTAACTTTTCTGGAAGGTGAAATGTGCTGGTAATACGGTTCAGTAAAAACTAGCGCACAAAGTTCCAGCACTCGCTGCTGTTTCGCTGTAGGGTATCTGTAATTAGAATCCATACTTCTGCAACTGCTCATCAACAGCATCATTAAAAATAACCCCAATAAATTATTTCGTACCGCCTTCATTTCCCTAAACTAACTTTTTTTCAAATTACTGCTTTTAATTTCAAGAAGCAATTTTACTTTTACATAATTAATCACCAAAACAAGAAAAACTTAAGAGTAAACAAGCAACATATGACTTGAGGCCTCTAACAAGAAGAGGAGGAATCCCCCCACACTTTTTTAATATCAGATACATATTCCACAAATAAGTTGTATGCAAATTCATAAATTGCATGACAGTGAATAAGATATGCACACGATATGCATAAAGCATACGGACAAATAATAACCCTTAATATAATCAATAGAACACACTTCTATTTCCCTGATTTTAGTAAATATGAGAGCATGGATAGCTCTTGCTGGTATTTTATTTTTTTGGGAATTCCAAGCTTATTCTCAATATCTGCCAGGGGCAATTTCAAGCCCAACCTCAAGTTCCCCAAATACGAGTAGAGCAACTTCAATCAATTTCAATTTTTACTTTCCATTTAGCTATCAATTCTCTGGCAAAGATTATAACGGCAACGAATTTATAGCCGACGAAAACCAGGGTTATATTTTAAACGTGGGCTTCACCCGTTGGGGTTTCGGTTATGAAAGCTATGAAACAAAGATCAAAAATACCTCTGAAGAAGTTAAATTGAAAACAACCCTTTATGACCTGACTTATGGTGCTACAGGTGCAAATGAAGATAGAGGATGGTTTTGGAAATATTTTGGATTTGGATATGGGTTTGGTAACGATGAACTGGAATGCAGCTTTTGTGAAACATATTTCTATAGGGGTTTTGCAATGCAATACATTTTGTTTATTAACATTCCAATCACAGATTCTTTTGACTTGAAAACTAGTTATCATCAGAAAACAAGCAAGATCAGGCACAAGTATAAATCCGAGGCGGACGATTATAGTGCCACCATCATCAACGTAGGTATTGGATTCTAGAAATGAGCTTTTCCGTGAACAAATTCGTTTGCTTAATTTTCTTAATGTTTTTAATTGCTGGAATAAACAGTTGTCATTATGATCAGGCCGAAGAGTTTGCCATCGTCACTGGAATAGTAGAGGATGGAACCGAGTCGAACACAATAGTAGTGCAGGAAGACTGTACAACTTTTTCGGCTCCTTCTGTTCCAAGCTCTGTCTCAAGTGGCGGATTGAAAATCAACTTAGTTATCATTCAAATTACATTCGAAGGCAGCGTCAATCAGCAAAGTTATGGAGATCCTTTCGGACATCAGTCCTTTAAGAGTGAGACAAGCTGCTGGGCTAACAAAATTTTTGGAAATAATTCAGGACAGCTTAATGAATATTGGCAGGAAGTATCTTACGGGAAGTTAATGGTCTACCCCGCAGAGGAAACCCAAGGCACATATAACGACGGTATCATAACTGTCAGCCTGAGCGGTAATCATCCAAATTTCGTAGTTCCCGGAAAAGAAAATGGCATTAGTGCAGCACCATGGTTTGTAGATGCTCTTGGAAAGGCAGATCCATATATTAATTTTTCCGCATATGATGCAGATTCCGATGGTCATTTAAGTAAAAAAGAACTACAGGTAATGTTCATTGTCGCAGGTGGTGAGTCTGCTGCTGGCGGTGTCCCAGGAATTTGGGCCCATGCAAGTTGTTTAGTGACCAATGAAACTTTTGATGGATACAAAATAGGAGAGTGCGGTTATCAGGGATACTCAACTTTTGGAGAAAGACAATGGAACAATGACGCGACAATTGGTATCATAGCACACGAGCTGGGACATGCAATTTTCTGTTATCCAGATCTCTATGACACCTCATCTACAGGTGCTGGAATTGGTTCATTTGGACTAATGAGCGGTGGTAGTTGGGGGAGGAAACAAGGTGAAAACCCTGGAGCCTCTCCAGCTCATTTAATAGCTTGGAATAAGTACAAATCTGGTGGGAGCTGGTGCTATAATTGGTATGGGAATACTGCAAATTATAATGGCGTAATCTTTAAGACCCCCGATAACATTACATCCAACACTTCATCAGTAACTCTGTATCACACAACCCATACTAATTTTAATACAAAAATTATAAATATATCAGGCAAAACCAAAGAATTTTTCATGCTGGAAAATATTGGCCACGATGGATATCAAGCAGGGTTAGATTATATGATCGGAGGAAATGAGGACACCAGTGGAATTGCAATTTGGCATATTGATGAAAACCAGTCAGGCAATTCTGACTATACTCATAAATTGGTTGACCTTGAAGAAGCAGCAGATGCTGGTTTAGATTTAGGGTCTCACAATGGTAAGCAGACCAATCTATTTTTTAGTGGTAACAAGACAGAATTCAGCAACAGCACAAATCCTAATTCAAAAACTTATACAGAAACTTCATCCGGGATCACGATCAATAACATTTCGGCTGCAGGCGACTCAATGACTTTTGACGTAAGCTTTTAAAAATCACAATGTTTCAGATTAAAATCATTAAAAATTTATTTCTTGCAATGACCATATATTTCGCTGTTTTTGGAGACCTATTTGCGGTACCTGCCTTACCTAGGCTATTGAAAATTACTCAACCAAATGGAGCTGAATTCAAAGCATATCTAAGAGGAGATGAATATTACAGTTGGTGGGAATCGGAAAAGGGGACGCTTTTGTTCAGAAATATGGAATCGGGTTATTTTGAATATGCAAAAATTTCATTGATTGAAAGTAAAAAACAACTTGTTTCTACTGGGGTAATTTTTGTTGCAGGAGAAGAAACATCTAAACCCAGTACACGTATTTTAAATATGACTAAACTTAATCTGGTGAAGATTTGGAGGCAAAAACGAAAAGATGCAAGAAAACATCTTCAGGGAATCTTAGAAAAACAAAGGGAATCAGTTAATCAATAGACAATGGTAAAGTAAAATAAATTAAAATGATTAAACAAATTATAGCTATTGGTGGGGGTGGTTTTGGTAGGAATCCAGGTGAAGGAATAATTGAGAAATACATCATAAATCAGTCTGAAGAAGTAAGACCAAAAATTTGTTTCATCCCCACTGCCACCGGGGACAATGAAGCCTATAAAGTAAATTTTTACTCTACATTTAGTAAATTAAATTGTTCCCCTTCCCATTTAGATTTTTTTAAACGCACACCTAATCTAGAAGAGCTTTGTCTATCTCAAGATATAATTTTTGTTGGAGGAGGTAATACTAAAAGTATGCTTGCTGTTTGGAAAGACTGGGGATTAGAAAAGATACTAAAACAAGCTTATGATGCAGGAACCATAATGTGTGGAGTGAGTGCAGGCGCAATTTGTTGGTTTGAATACGGAATTACTGATTCATGGGAAGATGAATTAAAAATTATTAACTGTCTGGGATTTGTTCAAGGATGTTGTTGTCCTCATTATGACGAAGAACCTCAGAGAAAACCTTCTTTAAACAAATTTTTAAATGGAGGTGATATAGAAAATTGTAACGCTATTGATGGGGGTTGTGCTTTACACATGAAAGATGGAGCTGTGTATAAATCTATAGTTTTTGCTAAAAAAAAGAATGCTTATTTAGTTTCAACCAATGATGAAGAAATTACAGAGAGTCCTTATTTTCGTGAAGAAATATTTTAATCCTAAAAATTATGGATCGCATCCTCTGAAATTACAACATTTTCGTGGTGCGAGAATGGGGTCTCTAATCCTTTCTACCCTGGTAATATCAGTAAATTACCATCTTAATTGATGCAGAAAAATTCAGACAAAGCACTTGAATGCAGAAAAATGATACTATAAAATAGAAAGGACAGACATGGGAAAAATGAACAAACGGCATTGGTTGTCCTCAAGTTCCAGTCTTACCTCGAAGGCTAAAAAATAATCAAAGTTCTAGTCGTTACTGGAGGCCTAGTGTATATTGTCTATGGATAATGAATACTGATATTTTACTCGTAAACTGGTTCAACTTCTATAGCAATCCCTTTACGAAAAATTTCTTAAGCTAGGAGGAATCAAAGTTTAGGTTGTCGGGCAGTATGCCTGCCTTTTGCAGAAAGCAACACCTTGCGTAATCGGATATTTTCCGGAGTAACTTCCACAATCTCACCCTCACGTATGAATTCAATCGCTCGCTCCAGCGTCATCGGAATAATTGGAGTCAATACAACATTTTCGTCTTTTCCTGAAGCACGGTGATTGGTGAGTTTCTTTTCTTTGCACGGATTTACATTCAGATCTGAATCCCGGTTATGTTCGCCAATTATCATGCCCTCATAGACACATTCACCTGCAGTAATAAATAAAATACCTCGTGGTTCCAAATTGAAAAGCGCATACGGCACACCTTTACCCTTACGATCTGACACAATCGATCCAGTAAAGCGTATTGGGAAATCACCACGATAAGGTTCATATCCGGAAAGATAAGAGTTCATAATTCCGGTTCCCCGAGTATCAGTCAAAAACTCATTGCGGTAACCGATTAATCCACGTGATGGTATGTTAAACTGTACTTGTATCCTGCCTGACCCGTGATTAACAAGGTGGATCATTCTACCTTTTCGTTTAGATAATTTTTCTGAAACGACACCCAGAAAACCTTCTTCGCAATCCAAATAAACATGTTCTATAGGTTCCAGACGTTCTCCATTTTCTTCCTTGTATATCACTTCAGGTCGACCAACAGCGAGTTCAAATCCTTCCCGCCGCATGGTTTCGATAAGAATAGCCATTTGCAATTCACCCCTGCCTTTGACCAGAAAGCGTTCTGCATCTGTTGTTTCTTCAAATTGCAGCGAAACATTAGAGAGGGTTTCTTTGTATAGCCTTTCTTTAATTTTATTTGACTGAACCAGTTTCCCCTCCTGACCAGCAAAAGGTGAAGTGTTGGTGTAGAAAAACATAGAGATTGTAGGCTCATCAACACTAATCCTTTTCAATGCTTTAGGCCGTTCTTTTGTGCAGATTGTATCTCCAATACGGACATTTTCTATGCCTGCCAAGATCATTATTTCTCCAGGTTCAATTTTCTCCACTTCCTTCATGATAAATCCTTCATAAACTTGAACTTTGCTGGCCCGCAAGGTATTCTCCTTGGCTCCTTCACTAATACAAACCAACTGTTCGTTTTTGGCAGCAGTACCATTTGCAACACGTCCAATTGCTAATTGTCCCAGATAATCAGAGTAGTCAAGATCAGCAACCAGCATCTGAAAAGGTTCCTCCAGAGTATGTTTTGGAGCAGGTAGTTCCTTAATAATTGTATCAAATAACGGATGCAGATTAGTAGACTGATCTTCCAATTCATATTTGGCTATTCCATCTTTGCCGATCGCGTACAAGATAGGGAATTCCAATTGTTCCTCGTTAGCATCAAGATCAATGAACAAATCATATATTTCATCAAGAACTTCAACAGGACGTGCATCCTGACGATCAATTTTATTGACTACTACCAACACTTTTTTCTGACCTTCAAGAGCTTTTTTCAAAACAAACCGGGTTTGTGGCAATGGACCTTCTGAGGCATCAACAAGAAGAATAACACCATCAACCATCATCAAGGCACGCTCCACCTCTCCACCAAAATCTGCATGCCCCGGTGTGTCAAGGATATTGATTTTAGTATCATTCCAGGTCACTGAGCAGTTTTTTGCAGCAATGGTAATTCCTCTTTCACGTTCCAGATCCATGCTGTCCATAATACGCTCCTCCACAGACTCATTATCACGAAATAGACCGCTTTGTCTGAACAATTGATCAACGAGGGTTGTTTTCCCATGGTCAACATGGGCAATGATAGCTATATTACGTATATTATTATTTAAGATACCGTTTTCCATTATCTAATAATTTTAATGTGTTTATTGTATAGTAGTCCTGCTTAGCCATCGTTTCACTTAAAACTCTAGAATACGATGAATTGGATCTGCACGTATCAGTCATATTACCAGACGCTCTCCTGCTTATAGATTACGGTTTTTGCAGTTGGATGTCTAACTATGAAGAATTAGTGGGGTTTACTGACAGGAGATCAAAGTAGTGTGACCGCAATATTATGCCAGTGCAGAGCATTATTTGCACCTTTCTGGAGAAGGAACTCTTGACACTGGAGTAGCCATATATAAGAAATTATATGACTAGAATGCAGACAGAAATTGCAGACAAATAGGGGGCCACTCTCGCAAAAACTTGCAATTACAGGGGTTGCGTGGTGCGAGAAGGGGGACTCGAACCCCCACACCTTACGGCACAAGATCCTAAATCTTGCGTGTCTACCAGTTCCACCACTCTCGCAATTATGTTAGAAAATATTTTGTATATTTAAAATTAATTAATGCCCTCCGAAAAAATTAGTAGGAAAGGCGATTTTGTTTGCTTAATTCATACTCCATTTCCACTTTTTCTGCACCTGGGTTTCCCCACATTAAACAGTAATATGCTCTTTTTTTCGGCTTAAATGTGAAATCAAATTCTTGGACTGAATCTTCCTTAATTTCATAAATAACTTCACCCTCATTATGATAATGCAGGTTAAATGAAAATGGGGCCCGCGAATTGAAATTGAATTTAAGCTGCTGTGTTTCACTTACATCTAGACACTTTTCATAATACCTTTTAGGGGGAATAGTAACTGTCAACTTTTCCTCAGTTTTGTTGGATAAATTGTGAGGCATCATTCCATCATTCTTTTTTTCTACCCAGATAGTAAAAAAATATAGTATTATACCGGCAATTGAAAAGGAAATAGCATATCTTTTGAAAACATCCATAGTTGGCAATCAAAAATTAAAAGGGAAGCAGGTTTTTAAACAAAATTTAATATCAGACAGTTTACGAGCCCAAGTGAATTATAACTGTTTTTTTCGCAAAAAGTCATCGACAAACAAATCAAGGCGAGTCTGAAAATTATTTTCAACAACTAAATCAGAGAATTTTTTTACGGGTAAAATATATTTAAAATAAGATGGACGAACAAACTTGAGGAATTGATTAAGACTGTATTCTGCAGTTACATTATATTCCTGAACATCTCTTATACATCTTCTGCAAACTGCCACATCCAGAGGAGAATCCATAAAAAACGAAAAATAAATTAACTTCCTAATTTTTGGAATAAGCAAAACATGCAGCCCTTCTAAAACTAAATATTCCTCGGGAATAATTTCTGTAAATTCTACCTCACGTTTACCATTTTCATAGCTAAAATGGGGCATTAGCACAGATTCTCCTGAGTTTAGCAGATTTAAATGTTTTAGGTACAGATCAAAATCAAAAGCCTCAGGGGAGTCAAAATCATATTTCTCATTTGGGATTTGATCCGGTCGATCTTTGTAGTAACAATCTAGAGGAAGAACAGCGCCATTTTTATGCAAACGTTCAACAAGTAAATTGGAGAACAAAGTCTTTCCACAACCAGAGCCTCCAGTGACCGCAATAATTTTCACTTTTCTTCGGCCCCCATAAAAACACTTCTATCCCTTAAAGCATCCAATTTACGTGTTTCACTGCTTTCCAGTTCATTGGCAATATCCATTACTGTAAAATATTTTTTCCGCAGAACAAATTTTTTTTTGGCCAGAGCCTCTTTTTTTTGACGTAATTTTTCCTGTTCAAGAAAATCCCAAATATGAAGAAGTTTGCCATCACGTGTAACGCTGATTTCTCTAATTTGATTTTCAGAAAATCCTGATTTTTTTGCTGCGTCAAGCAGATCCTGCATTTCCTTAACAAATTTCTGCCGCTCCCTTTTAGCTTTGGCCTCCTTTTCATACTGTTCCGAATAACTTTGGGAAAAAACATTTTGATTTGTCAAAAATGGAATATTCCATGAGAGAAATGTAAAAATCAAAACAAGAAGATAAGAATTACGATGCATTAGAATTTTATTGAGTATGAAATATGCATTAGTGCTTTCCAACAAAGTTTGACAAGCAAATATTATATAATAATTATGCAAGCCCTGAGCAAAATTAGGTCTCTACAACCATACAGATGTTGAAATTTACTCTCAGGGCTTCAACTAACTGGAATATACACCCTGTCATTTAATTTTTTTCAATGTACCCTAAGCATCCTGAAATTAAATTCAGATTGTTTTTGCTTTTAATTATTTCTCTTATGTTAGGAGCATGCACAAATGAGTTGCAAATCCGAAAATCAGCATTGAAGTATTTTAATGAAGGTAATTCTGCTCTGAAACACAGGGATTACCAAGCCGCTATATGGAACTTCCAAAAAGCCATCAGTTTAGATAGTGAAACTCCTAATTTTCATTACAATCTGGGTTTGACATATTTCGAAATAGGCAACTACAAAGAATCAATTGATTCTTTTAGACGCGTTGAAATAATGGTTCCGAATCAATCAGACACGTACTACAATCTCGCACTTGCTTACAATAAGATATCTGAAAGCCGCATGGCCGACTTTTATTACAACCGCTATCAGGATATGTTGAGCTTAAGAAAAGCTCAGGAAAGGATGGAAAAGGTGAGGAAAGAGCAAGAGAGAGAAAAGAAAATTTCTGAATCAGAAGCCAGAAAGAAAGTGCTGAATAACAACACTGCTGTCTCTACAAATAATACCTCACAGAATAAAAAATTAAAAAAAGAGAAATCTAGTCTTCCTAGCTGGGAATAATAATCTAATTCAAATTCAATCTGTAGTTCCGTTTTAAATCAATTTTTAAACAAATAGGAAGAAATATTTTTTGCCTTTAAAATTTGAATACTGGGATAAATCTGCACAGATAGAATCCTTGAGTCTTTAAGTCTGAAAAGCTAATATTAAGGCGGCTTCATTAATTCCCTTCCAAAACTTAATTATAATGGCGTTAAGTGAGTTCTGATTTTAATAACTATATGCATCAGTTCGACCTGAAGTATGGCTGCAATCCTCACCAGAAACCAGCCTCCATTTATTCACTTAAAGGACAAGGACTTCCATTCGAAGTACTAAATGGTCAACCCGGATACATTAATATACTTGATGCTCTCAACGCCTGGCAACTGGTAAATGAGCTTGACCAAGTTCTAGATCTTCCCGCGGCAGCATCGTTCAAACACCTTAATCCGGCAGGGACAGCAGTAAGTGTTCCTTTAGATGATAAGTTAGCTGATGTATACGGCTGCAAAGACTTAAACCTCTCACCACTCGCAACTGCATATGTCAGGGCACGTGGAGCTGACCCTTTGTCATCTTTTGGTGATTTTATTGCCCTGAGCAGAAAAGTTGATTTTAGTACTGCTTCCATAATCCGTAAAACGACGTCCGATGGTATAATCGCTCCTGGATATGACTCTGATGCTTTAAATCTTATCAAAGAGAAAAAAGACGGGAAATATGTGATCTTGAGAGCTGATCTGAAGTATATAGCTCCAGAGATAGAGTATAGGGAGTTAAACGGTGTAGTCTTTTCTCAACTTCGAAATAAAATAAAAATTAATCAGAATTCTTTGTTGGCAAAAATAGTAACCAAAAATAAAGAAATACCTTCAGAGGCAGTGCGTGATTTAATAATTTCTTCCATTACACTTAAGTATACACAGTCAAACTCTGTAGGTTACGCTTTGGATGGCCAGATGATTGGCATTGGAGCAGGGCAGCAAAGCCGTGTTGACTGCACTAAACTTGCCGGAAGAAAAACCGAAACATGGTACTTGCGTCAACATCCGAAGGTTATTGGGCTTCCATTTTTGGAAAATACACCAAGCTTAGAACGCACAAATGCCAGCATAATGTTTATTGAAGGTGAAATGACAGATAATGAACTACAAACATGGGAGCTCCTTTTTGATACTCCAGTTGAACCCCTTACACAGGAAGAAAAAGTGAAATGGCTGTCCAACTTAAAGGGGGTAAGTTTGTCTTCGGACGCTTTTTTCCCATTTCGAGATAATATTGATCAGGCATCAAAGAGGGGTGTAAGTTTCATCGTTCAACCTGGAGGCAGCAGAAGGGACAATGAAGTAATCGAAGCAGCAGATGAATACGGAATGGCCATGGCATTTTCAGGTATACGCCTTTTTTATCATTAACTCGCAAGGTTATTAAGGTCCTTGACAAAACTTGGAATCGAAATATATCAAAATAAGCAACTTTTTTTGCATAAAAATGTAATCATGAAAAAGCATTCTGTACGAATTTTAAAAAAATAAATTTTAGGAAAATCTAATGATAAAAATGTACGACTTGGCCGGAGCTGATAAGAATAGAAGATTCAGCCCTTACTGCTGGAGAATTCGCATGGCACTTGCCCATAAAAAACTAAATGTTGAATGCATGCCCTGGCACTTCACGGAAAAAGATAAAATTAAATTTTCAGGTCAGGAAAGAGTTCCAGTTTTGATTGATGGAAGTAACACTATTTCAGACTCATGGGAAATAGCAAAATACTTGGAGAGTGAATATTCGGACAGACCTTCATTGAAACTTGATAATGGCGAAGTGCTCTTCGTAAAATTTTGGTCTGAAACTGTTTTGCATACTGAATTACTTCAACTGCTGGTACTAGACATCCACGACAATCTGAGTCTTGAAGATCAATCCTATTTTCGTGAAAGCCGTGAAAAAATGCTTGGGAAAACTCTGGAAGAAGTTGTAGCGAACCGGCAAGCACGACTGCCCCGAATACACAAACTGCTGACCCCATTGCGATCAACACTTTCAAAACAGAAATATTTATCCGGAGAAACTCCGGGATTTTCTGATTATATCGTGTTTGGAGCGTTTCAATGGGCTCGCTGCGTATCAGGTTTTTCAATTCTTAATGCTGATGACATTATCTATAAATGGCGTGATAAAATGCTAAATATTTATGAAGGACTGGCATTAAATGCAGTTGGTTATCAAGTTTAACCTGTATATCCAAATGATCTTAACTTATTGATTACTTATAAAAATGAGAGAAAGCAAAACTCCCGAATTTCCTGCAACAGATTTTATACGTAATATTATCCGTAATGATTTGGCAACCGGGAAGCATAAGCGTCTTGTGACACGATTCCCTCCGGAACCAAATGGTCATTTGCACATTGGACACGCCAAATCAATACAGCTTAATTTTGGAACTGCGGAGGAGTTTAAAGGAATCTGTTTCATGCGTTTTGATGACACAAATCCACTCAAAGAAGAAGAGGAATATGTGGATGGAATTTTAAAGGATGTAAGCTGGATGGGTTATGAATGGGAAGAAAGGCTCACTTTCGCTTCAGATTATTTCGAACAGCTTTATGAATTTGCTGAGGAATTAATCAAAAAGGGCAAAGCCTATGTTGAAAGCCAAAGTGCTGAGGAAATCAGGAGTAAACGCGGGACATTGACTGAACCAGGTATTAACAGTCCCTTCAGGGACCGCAGTGTTGAAGAAAATCTCACACTTTTTAGACAAATGCGCGCAGGTGAGTTTCATAACGGCACTCATGTTTTGCGCGCAAAAATTGACATGGCCTCACCAAACATAAATATGAGAGATCCTGTACTTTACCGTATCCGTAAAGTTCCACACCAGCGAACTGCAAATCAGTGGTGTATTTATCCGTTATATGATTTTACTCATGGGTTATCAGATGCTATGGAGGGTGTAACGCATTCACTCTGCACACTTGAATTCGAAGACCATCGCCCTTTGTATGACTGGATTTTGGCAGAGGTAAGTGCACCTTGTATTCCTCGCCAAATTGAATTTTCCCGTCTCAATCTGCGCTATACTGTGCTCAGCAAACGCAAGTTGATTCAACTAGTTGAAGAAGGACATGTAAGTGGTTGGGATGATCCCCGCATGATGACCCTTTCAGGTCTTAGACGCAGAGGTTATCCTGCTTCAGTTATACGCTTATTTTGTGAACGTATCGGAATTTCTAAAAGCGAGAATAATATTGATATGAGCATTCTGGAAGATTGCGCGCGTGAAGTTCTGGACAAAACAGCCCCTCGAATGATGTGTGTTTTGAAGCCACTGAAAGTAATTATTACAAATTATCCTGATAACAAGGCAGAGAATTTTCAACCTGCAAGACACCCAAAAAACCCGGAAATGGGAACCCGTAAAGTGCCTTTCTCAAGGGAAATTTATATCGACCATGACGATTTCCGTGAAGACCCTCCACCGAATTATTACAGACTTGCACCCGGAAAAGAAGTCCGACTACGCTACGCATATGTTATTCGCTGTGATGAAGTAATTTATGACGAAAGAGGAAGAGTATCTGAACTGCACTGCACATATGATCAGGCAACACGTTCCGGTGCAAAACCTGATGGAAGAAAAGTAAAAGGGATAATCCACTGGGTTTCAGCAAAAGATTCAGTACAGGTGGAAGTTCGTTTATACGATCGCCTTTTCGCTAAACCGATTCCAGGAAGTGATGACCCGGAAGGAAATTTTCTCAATGATATCAATAGGGATTCAATTGAAATTCTTTCTGAATGCCAGATAGAATCTGAAACTATTACTTCTACGAAACAGGAAGTTTTTCAATTCGAACGCCTAGGATATTTTTATCCGGACCCAGTAGATTCGCACGCGGAGGCTATGGTTTTTAATCGCACAGTAACACTCCGTGATACCTGGGCAATACTGGAACAGGAAGAAAACTGACATAAACCAGAGACCAGAAGCAGATGTTTTTTCCAAGACGGCATCGACTTTCTAATTTTGTCCTTTCCATTACTGCTTGTTGCGTTTTATCGGTCGCAACTCGAACTACATCAGTCATAGCATATGATGACGCCTCTGAAATTTCCCATAGCTATCTAAACCAAGAAAATTTTCTGGATATAAAATCCTACCAATTCCATAAATTAAAAGAAGAGGAATGGTTTGAAAGCAATGGAGGATGGAGGCTGACTGGAGGAAGTATGGGCATGGACCTTCTTTTTACTGATCTAGATATACTTTTGCCCTACCAGCTTGGTGAGGAAGCTACAGTTTTTTTTAAAGCTAGTCAGGAAGAATTTTATGAAATAAAACCTTTTCAATATCTTGTCGAAGTAGAATGGCGTCCCATAGAATTGATCGGCTTATCCTTTCTTGGCATGCCAGAATATGACAAGCGTAAGGCAGACCAAGGCGGAAGCATAACACTGGGGAAAAGACCCTGGAATTACATAAGATTTCAGCAGCTGTTACAGGATCTTTATTATAACGAAAAGAATTTTTATGACACATCATATTACTCCCCTCATCCGGTGGAAAACAATCTTGAAGGGTCAGTCCGCTGGGAAAAATGGAGAGCGAAATTCAACTACATTAAGGACACACCGTTCAAACAAGTTTTTCCAGATCAGGATCTGACAGTCTCATACGAAAGCAAAAACAAAAGTGCCACGCTGGATTACCATTTTGGTGAGCAGCAAATTGCAGGACTAAGCTGGCGCAGCTTTGATATTCAAAAACGCAGGGAAATAATAAATCCTGTCGAATCTTCCTCTTCAGATAATCGTGAACAGCAGCTTTTGTATTCATCAGCTGACTTATATTGGCTACAACCTCTGAATTCAGAATTTCATGGGACAATTGGAGTGCGTGAAGACAAATTCCAAAATTTTTTCCGCCAGCTTGATGTTACCTACGATGATTATGATTTTCATCTATGGACTTTGCAAATTTATGGAATTATAAGGCACAAAACCTCAATGGACAGATACCTCGAGTATGCACTTTATACCGCAGACACAGACAAAGTGACTAATTACCTGAGTTCTGAAAGGGCAGACAAAACAAGAAGAAAATCAGAAGTAAAAATGCGGCTGAGCTGGGATTTTCAGGATTCAAGTAACCAGTCTGCATTGATGTTTACAACCAGCTGGAATCTGGATAATTTTTTCAAGGACTTCTGGGACGGTGGAAATATATCTTACCAAAAAACTTTTTAGCTGATAAGACTTCTCATAAGAAAATATTGAAAAAGCAAATACGGTAAGTTTTTGAACTGATTCAGCCTTGATATGAGTGTCCCGCTCACCTTTAATATTCATGGTGGATAAGTTCTTTGGCATTGTCTTTTGAATGAGATGATTATATTTTTTATTCTTTCTTTTCTAACTTAAACTTGATAGGGAATATTTATGAGACTTGATAATTTAGAGCAAATACGAAGTTTCGACAACGAAAACTTCGTACATCCATGGGAAAGCATGAAGAAGGTCGGGACCAACTCACGGACCTTCGCAGAAACAGCCGATGGTATTTACCTTTATGATGAAAATGGCCAGAAGCTTATCGATGGTCCAGGTGGAATGTGGTGCGTTCAAATTGGCTACGGACGCAAAGAAATGGCTGAGGCGATTGCAAAACAGGTTCAAAAAATGCCATATTACTCGCCTTGGAACATGAGTGGATCAACGAGTGCGCTACTCGCCCGTAAAATAGCAGAACTTGCTCCTGCAGATCTAAAACACGTATTCTTCACTACCTGTGGTTCAACAGCAGTGGACACTGCTATCCGTTTTGTACATTTCTATAACAATGTACGGGGTAAACCTCAAAAAAAGATTATCATATCAAGGGAAAAATCCTACCACGGCAGCACCTACCTCAGCGCAACAGTCAGCGGCAAAACTCGAGACAAGGACTGGATGGACACTGCCTCGGAACTAGTGCATTTCCTTCCTGATGTGAATCCTAGCAGACGTCCGGTGGGAATGAGCACTGAGGATTATCTTGAGGAAAAAGTCAACGACCTTGAATCAGCTATTATGGCAATTGGAGAAGATAAAGTAGGTGCCTTCATCGCCGAGCCTATACTGGCATCAGGAGGAGTGATCATTCCTCCAAAAGGCTACCATAAGCAATGCCTGGAGGTCTGCCGGAGTCACGACGTGCTATATATTTCCGATGAGGTGGTGACTGGGTTTGGTCGCCTTGGTCACTGGTTTGCGTCACTGGATGTATTTGACATTGAACCAGACCTTATAACCTGTGCCAAGGGCTTGACATCAGGATATATTCCAATGGGTGCTTGCTTGATTTCTGATCGAATTTTCAGCGAAATTTCAGGTGAGAATTCAAAGGACTCGTCCTTTTCAAACGGATACACCTATTCCGGTCATCCAGTAGCTGCTGCTGCTGCTCTCAAAAATCTGGAGATAATTGAAAACGAAGAACTTCTGGAGCATGTCCAACAAGTTACTCCACACTTTCAAACTCGCCTCCAAAAACTACGTAAGCTTCCGTTGGTAGGAGACACTCGTGGTGTTGGACTGATCGGCTGTGTAGAGGGGCGTATTGTTGATCCTGATAATCCAGAAGCATTGGAAATTGATCTGGAGATGGGAGCGCGAATTGACAGGCACTGCCAGGAACTGGGACTAATCGTTCGCCCCCTTATGAATATGTGTGTGTTTTCTCCTCCGCTGATCATAACTTCGAAGCAGATTGATAAGATGTTTGATATCCTCGAGCAGGGTATCATCGAAGCTACAGAGGACTTACACCGTGAAGGATTTTGGAAAGACACGAATGAGCAAACGTGATTCAAATTACGACATTCTTTTTGAGCAGGTGAAAATAGGTCCTGTAACGGCCCGCAACAGATTTTACCAGGTACCGCATTGCAACGGTATGGGCTACCTTCGTCCAAACACTCTGGCAGCAATGCGAGGAGTCAAAGCCGAAGGTGGCTGGGCAGTTGTCTGTACTGAGGAGGTAGAAATTCACGCCAACTCTGACAACGGCTCTGCGGTGGAGGGCAGACTGTGGGATGAAGGAGACATTCCTGCACTAGCAAAAATGGCAGAGGAAGTTCATGAACACGGTGCACTGGCTGGAATTGAATTGGTACACGGCGGATATTCAAATGCCAATCACTACAGCCGCATTCCGCCAATTGCGCCCAGTGTGACCTCAGTGAATTCCTATGATCCCGTACAGGCAAGGGCAATGACAAAGTCGGACATTCGCGACTTCCGTAAGTGGCATCGTCAGGCAGCAGTCCGTTCAAGGCAGGCAGGATTCGACCTAGTTTATGTTTATGCAGGACACAACCTGACGCTTCTGATGCACTTCCTCTCACGTCGCTTCAACCAACGCACTGATGAATATGGAGGCCCACTTGAAAACCGGGTTCGTCTTTTCAGGGAAGTGCTGGAAGACACAAAAGATGCAGTAGGAGACAGTTGTGCAGTCGCAGTACGTTTTGCCGTGGATGAACTCTTGGGATCAGAGGGGATCACATGTGAAAACGAGGGGCGTGAAGTGGTGGAGATGCTGGCTGAACTACCTGACCTTTGGGACGTGAACATAAGTGAATGGGAAAACGATTCAGCCACCTCCCGCTTTGAGAAGGAAGGCTATCAGGAACAGTATATTAATTTCGTCAAATCCCTGACTTCCAAGCCAGTGGTTGGTGTGGGACGCTACACCTCCCCCGACAAAATGGTCTCCCTGATTCAGCGTGGTGTTATGGACATGATCGGAGCTGCTCGCCCATCAATTGCCGATCCATTTTTACCTAAGAAAATAGAGGAGGGACGATTTGATGAAATACGGGAGTGCATCGGTTGCAACATCTGCGTAGCTGGAGATTGGCTTTCAGTCCCTATGCGTTGCACACAGAACCCTACGATGGGAGAAGAATGGCGACGAGGCTGGCATCCTGAGCAGATCGAACGCAGTAAGAGCGAAGATGGTATTTTGGTAGTCGGTGGGGGACCAGCAGGACTTGAATGCGCCTTATCACTCGGCAAACGCGGTTATCGAGTGATTCTGGCCGAGGCTTCCGAAGATTTAGGTGGTCGTGTGCACAAGGAAAGCAGACTGCCAGGACTTGCAGAATGGGGACGTGTCACCGATTACAGGGTAACTCAACTTGAAAAAATGGACAACGTAACCCTTTACAGGGGAAGTAAACTTGACACAGGAGATATTATCGAATTCAGTTCGGAAGACAAGTTCGGATATTCTCACGTGTTTCTAGCAACTGGAGCGAGCTGGAGGAGGGACGGAGTTGCTAGGGAACACCGTAATCCTATTCCCGGATTGGAAAATATTACCTTACTCACTCCGGATGACCTAATGGATGGCGTTACCGTAAGCGGTAGCATAGTGATTTTCGACGACGAACATTACTATATGGGAGGCGTGCTCGCAGAAAAAATTCGACTGGAGGGTCATAAAGTGCTTCTGGTCACTCCTGCACCTGACATTTCAAACTGGACTCATCACACGATGGAACAGAGGCGTATCCAATCACGCCTACTTCAACTCGAGGTCGAACTTGCAACACAGCAAAACCTTGTTTCAGTGAATTCTAATAAAGTTGAATTAGCATGTGTCTTCACTGACCGACGTATCAGTCATGAATGTGACACTCTGGTGCTTGTCACTGAACGCCTGCCAAACGACGAAATTTATAATGCAATGCTGGAAAGACAGGAAGAGCTAGCTGAGGTCGGCATAAAAACACTTCGTTGCATTGGAGATTGCTTTGCGCCCGGCATCATTGCAGCTGCAGTTCATTCCGGACACCTTGCGGCAAGAGAATTTGAAGATGAAATAACAGATGATGTGCCGTTTCGAAGAGAGCGGGTAGTTGTTTGAAATAATATTTATATTAATATAGATAAAACGTAAATATTATAAAAATCAATGTATTAAAAAAATTTGAAAGAATATATTTGAAATAATGTGTCAACAGGAGATTTATGAAAACAGTTGGTGACGGTGCTTTCCGCCGGGAAGATTTAAACAGCCGCTCAAATGACATGACCTATTCAGGAGCACTCAGTTTCCTTAGACGCAAGTATTCACGTGACTTAAACGACGTTGATGTTGCCGTGACAGGGATTCCTTATGATTGTGCCACCAGCAATCGTCCCGGAGCACGCTTCGGCCCCCGCGGGATTAGATCCGCCTCTACTGAGCTTGCCTCTCTAGATGCTTTCCCATTCAACTTCGATCCCTTCAAATACCTTGCTGTTGTGGATTATGGGGATGTGTGGCTCGATTACGGATATCCTCAAAAAGTTGTGAAAAAGGTAGAAAAACATGCAGACACTATCTTGAAACAGTCTACCTCTCTTTTGAGTTTAGGTGGTGATCATTTCATTACTTATCCCCTCCTGCGTTCACATTACAAGGTCCATGGTCCTATTTCCCTTATTCATTTTGACGCACATTCAGATACTTGGGATGACGACGGGAATAGGTTGGATCATGGATCGATGTTCCTGAGGGCCGCACGGGAGGGAATTGTGATTCCAGAAAAGTCAGTGCAGATTGGAATTAGAACACAAAATTACTGTACTCATGGCTTTAACATTCTGCATGCTCCATGGATACATACTCACGGAGTTCAAGCAGTGATCGACACAATACACAAAGTCGTCTCTTCTGATGATCCTGCTTACATTACTTTTGACATTGACTGTCTTGACCCTGCCTTTGCACCTGGAACCGGGACTCCTGTTGTAGGAGGGTTAACAACTACTCAGGTGCTGCCGATACTTCAATCTCTTGGAGATCTAAATTTAATTGGAATGGATATTGTTGAGGTTGCACCGGCATACGATCACGCCGAAATAACTGCCTTAGCAGCGGCAACACTAGGTTACAATTACCTCTGCCTTATTGCGCAAATAAAAGGGGCGAAACCAGAGCATATTGGTACTGGTCTTGATGAAACACCCAGCGGTTATGCAGCTGGCTAATTAATTTGTGAAAGATACGCAAATTTTTTTACAAAGCTATTTAGAAGATATACATTTTAACAAAGGGGAATATTTTCTGAATCTTTTCAGACATATTTATTGCTAATTAATTTGACTTAAGTAATATATAAATTTATTTAGTTGCAGATTTTTTAAGGGCCTCAAAAGTGTCAATAAGCAATCGCCCCTGTTCCACTTCATGAAACCGTAAAAACGAGACACCCTGCCACAAGGCAATGCTGGAAACTAGTGCACAGGGGTAATCCCTTTCTGAAAAATTTAAACTGCGCCCGTTTGAAACTTCTGCAAGGAACGATTTTCTTGATGGTCCAAGAAGTATGGGTAAATCGAATTCATGCAGTTCAGAAATCCTTTGTATAACCTCAAAACTATATTCTGCATTTCCACTTATGAAAAAACCCATTCCTGGGTCAATCACAACCTGGCTTTTTTGAATTCCATTTGACTTTGCATATTCAAGACGCTCCTTGAAAAATGAAATGATAGACTGAATAACATCCCGGTATTCAAAATAATTTCTTGTCGTGCGTGGAGTTGAATCCTTGGAGTACATTAAAACCACTGGGACTTTATATTCAGCAATTACACTTGCCATTTCCTTATCAGCACGAAGTGCACTAACATCATTTACTGCATCTGCACCTGCATTCAGTGACTGGCGTGCAACCTCGGCCTTCCATGTATCCACAGAAATCCAGATATCACTTTCAGAACGAACTGCCTTTATAAGCGGAATTACTCGCCGTAATTCTTCCTCCAAAGGCACCTCTGAACTATCCGGACCTGAAGATTCTCCTCCAATATCAATCCAGTCTGTACCTTCAACAACAAATTTCCTTGCCTTTGCCAATGCATCTTCAAATTCAAAAAAGCTAGAACCCTCTGAAAATGAATCTGGTGTTGGGTTGAGGATTCCCATCAGGATTGGGCGCGAAAGTTTTAAAGATTTTTCTCCGGAAACCAGAATACGTGAGGGTAATGAAAATAGTTCAGATGCCATTGCTATTTATTCAGTTTATTTGCCAAATTTATTAAAAAATGTTACTCCATTACAGTGTCAGTTACAAAAAAAAATCTCATAAAAAAACTTAACATCAACATGCTTACTTCTGGACCCGGGAAATTTCTCGCACCAACTTCACTAGGTGCGGGATATGCCGTTGCCAAAATGCTTTCACTCCGTGCGATGGATTCAGAGCTCGCAATTGCACAGGATTTTTTTTACCAGTTCCTAGCTGGAGTTTTGCTGGGATTTGCGCTGCGTCCCGTTGCAAATATGATATATTGGAAGCGCTCGAGCGCCGTAATCGTTTTCTCTACATACTTAATTGCACTTGGTCCCCTTGGGCAGACATTCAGACATATATTATGGGGTAAGCCATTCAATGATGCATTCTGGCCACATATTTTTCCAGAAGTAATTGCGGCAATTTTCGTGGGAATAATAATAACTTTTCTACTCCCAAGCAATCAGCAGGTCATTGGGCTAGGATTCTTGTGGAGAAGACTAAGGCAAGAAATAAATTTTTCTGGCACTTCAAAATTACTAGGATGCGGATTGACCTATATGCTTTTCTTTATAATTTTTCAGATTACATTTGATGAAAGTTATACCTCCCCATTCTGGTCAGATCGTTTCCATGAGATTTTGTTCTTACCACCGCTTTCTCCTTACTCTAAAATTCTGCTTTTATGGGGTCAGGGCATTTTGAATACACTTATGCTGTTACCCTTTTTCATCCTTTTTCTTCGTGAAAAAATTGAACTTACAGTTGTACTTGGTTCTCTTACATTTGTGGTAGCTGATTTTGCTCCGGCATTTGCCAATTTTCATAGAATAGAACCTTTGCTACTACTTGATCAGGTATTTATAGGTTTTTGTCTTCAGTTTCTGTTTGTTGCCACAGCAGCATTTTGCTTTGGACGCAATCAGCAAAAGCTGCAGGCGAAAAATTTCTCTAAAAATCACTTTCAAAACAAAAGACAATCAAATAATAAATGAGTTTATTCGCAGAACGAAATTCCAGTATTGATTCAGAAAATGCCTTTAAAGTTGGTCCGCATATTGTGCGTGTAGAACAACAGAATGGAGAAGTCATCAAGATGAATCTAGGTGAACCTGATTTTGCAGTACCCAGACATATAAAGGATGAAATTAAACGTCAGCTGGATCTTGACAATACAAAATACTGTGACCCAAAGGGACTTCTTACACTGCGTGAAGCAATCAGCGCTCAAATTAACCAGACTAGAGGTTTAGAAACAACTCCGGAACATGTGGTTGTTTTTCCAGGAGGAAAACCTTCTATTGGACTCGCACAACAAGTCTACTGCGATCCTGGTGACGAGGTAATTTATCCTAGCCCTGGATTCCCGATTTACGAATCTTACATCAGATATGTGGGGGCAGTTCCAGTTCCACTACATCTTGATGAAACCGCCTACTTCACATTTTCTTCGGATGAGCTGGCAAAAAAAATAACTCCAAAAACAAAACTAATCTACCTAAACTTCCCGTCAAATCCAACCGGCGCAGTAGCAACGTGTAAGCAGTTGGAAGAATATGCCGATGTGATTCTTAAACATGGCCAGGCAGACATTCGTATTTATTCTGATGAAATCTATGAAAACATAGTTTTTGATGGGAAAAAGCATCATTCAATTTCTTCAATCAAGGAAATTTCGAGAAAAACAATTATAGCTAGCGGTTTCTCTAAAACTTTTGCCTGGACAGGAGGAAGAATAGGCTACGCTGTTTTTCCAACTGTTGAAGAAGCAGACATTTTTAAAAATATGAACATCAATTATTTCTCGTGCGTGCCACCATACAATCAGGAAGCGGCAAGGGAAGCACTAGAAAATCCATTGTCAAAAAAGGCCGTGCAAAAGATGGTAAATACTTTTGAATCGCGCAGGAATTTGATATGGGATCAAATCAGCAAAATTCCCGGGATCCATTGCCAAAAACCTGGAGGTGCATTTTACCTTTTTCCAAATATTTCTGAAGTATGCAAAAATCTAGATTTGGTAAATAAACATAAAAAACTGCCTAGGGAAGAACAGAGTTCGCCAGCAAATATTTTTCAAATGTTCTCGCTTTATGAACATCGGGTGGCCTTACTGGATCGTAATTCTTTTGGTCAAATAGGCGCCAACGGGAAACACTTCGTACGCCTTTCAATTGCTGCTGAACAGTCTGTGCTGGAAGAGGGGGTGCGGCGTATAAAAGCGGCAACAGGAGACGTTTCCGGACTTGATAAATTTTTGAAAAAGCGTCCTGACCGTAATTTTTTGTCAACTTAGAAACCACTTCAAAAAGATAAAGGGAAACTTAATATTTCCAACATTTTTAGTAAAAGAAATAAACTGATTAAGTGGTAACATATAATTTAAATAATAATTTTTCAAAATCGTTTTCAGGATAATTATGCAGGATACACTTCATTACGATATCGTGGTAATCGGTTCTGGTCCTGCAGGGGAAAAAGCAGCAATGCAGGCCAGCAAACTCAAAAAGCAGGTAGCACTAGTTGAAAAGCTTACCCGTCTAGGTGGAGCCTCACTCCATACTGGTACAGTGCCTTCAAAATCATTGCGTGAAACAGTTATTCACCTTGCTTTACTACGCCAGCAGACTCACGGAATTGATATTAAGTTTAAAGAAAATCTGACCACTAAGGAATTGATGTATCGTAAGGAAATGGTGATACAGGATCAGGAAAGTTCTCTGCGCAGAAATTTTGAAAAAAACCATATTACAGTTATAGAAGGGTCGCCTAGATTTCTTACACCTACAAACCTTGAAATAAATCCTGAGGATGGAAGTGAGAAATATGAAATCACAACAGATCACACAATAATTGCCACAGGTTCTTCCCCGCGGAGGCCGAAATGGGCACCTTTTGACAATGAATGTATTTTTGATTCAGACACCATCCTTGATATAAAACATCTGCCAAAAAAAGTAACCATAATCGGAGCCGGAGTAATCGGATGTGAATATGCCTCTATTTTTTCAAAAATGGGTATCCGGGTTAACCTGATAGCTCGCAACCGAAACATTCTTCCCTTTGTTGATAATCAGATTGTTCAAAATTTGATGTATCAGATGCGAAACCAACGAGTTACACTGCGACTTGGAGAAAATGTCGAGGATATTCAAAAAATAAATTCTGAAGAAGTTCATGTAAAACTGGAAAGCAGAAAAATTCTGCCATGCTCCACCGTTATGGTTGCTGCGGGAAGATTTGCAAATTCTGGGGGAATGGGCCTTGAAAAGATAGGTATCGAGCTTGGCAGTAACGGCCTTATAAAAACCAATACTAATTTTCAGACAGCCCAGCCAAATATATATGCTGTAGGTGATGTAATCGGATTCCCTGGACTTGCCTCAACTTCGATCACACAGGCACGTATTGCGGTACTCCATGCCTTTGGTCAGCTTGAATCTGAGAAAATGCCAAGGGACCTTCCGCTTGGAATCTGGACAATTCCAGCCGTTTCAATGGTGGGAAAGACTGAAGAGGAATTAACTGAGGCCCGCATTCCTTACGAAATCGGAATTGCTCACTTCAAGGAGCTTTCCCGCGCCCATATCATGGCTGAAGAGGAGGGCATTCTGAAACTTCTATTTGACCCAGAAACACTAAAAATTCTGGGCATTCATATCATAGGTCCTCATGCAGCCGAACTTATTCATCTAGGTCATTCTGTAATGTACTTCGAAGGAACCATTAATTATTTCATGAACACCGTTTTTAATTCACCAACTCTTGATGAAGCCTATCGTGTTGCCGCCTTTAACGGAATGAACCGTCTTGATCACGAATCGCTATAAACCTGCATAAAAAACCTAAGTAAAATTAAAAATACCAGTAAGCTTTAACATGACAAGTTAGGGTTCTCAGTCAAATATCAAGTATTAAGCAGTTAATATATTTCGATAGGCAAATAAAGCAGTAGAGCCACCGGTGTGAAGAAAGACAACGTTTTCACTCTTACTAAAATGTCCCTTTCTTATAAGGTCTATCAGTCCAGCCATACCTTTTCCAGAATAGACAGGATCTAGAAGAATGCCTTCCTCGCGTGCCAGCAATTGAACAGCTTCTATCATTCCTTCAGTGGGTTTTCCATAACCTGAACCTACATAGTCTCCATTGGCAACAACAGCGTCTCTTCTAACACTTCCAGAAATTTCTAATAATTCATTTGTTCTCTTTACAAGATCAAAAACCTTTTCTTCTTGGAGTTTTTTTTCAATACCCACGCAAATGCCAAGCACCGGTATTCCGCTTCTTGTTCCCTCCATCCCTGATACAAGCCCAGCCTGAGTACCAGCACTTCCAGTTGCTGTGACTAAGTGATCTACCTTCAAACCACGGTTATTAAGCTGCCCTACCAGTTCCATAGCACAATTCACATATCCCAAGGCACCAGTAGGGTTTGAACCTCCACCAGGAATAATGTATGGGGTCCCACCATTTTTTTGAATTTCTTCAGCACTTTCATTAAGTGCCGCATCCATGTCAGCTCCAGCTGGGACTGTTTTAATAGATGCACCAAAAAGTCTGTCCAGCAATACATTCCCATTTTCAAGATATTCAGGATCTTCACTTCCTGTCCTGTGTTCCAGTATTACTTCACAACTTAATCCCATTCTGGCAGATATTGCAGCAGTTTGTCGAACATGGTTTGACTGTGTTGCACCCTGCGTTATGACAGTGTCGGCATTTTTCTGAAAAGCTTCTCCAATAAGAAACTCAAGTTTACGCGTTTTGTTTCCACCTGTGGCAAGACCTGTACAATCGTCACGTTTAATAAAAATCTGAGGCCCGCCCAGCAAATTACTTAGTTTTTCTAGCGGTTCAAGAGGAGTTGGTAGATGAGCAAAGTGAAGACGGGGGAATCGTGAAATGTGCATAGATTTTTTAAATATATCGAGTTTAAATGATTAAAAATGTTTTGAATTAAAAAATAGACTTTAATGAATAATTTGTTCGGCAGTCAAAATGGATCTAAAACAGTGAGTTCTAAACCAAACTTAATTTGATTGATAAACATTTTTTTCAGCACTTTATCTACTCTTTCAGCAATCTTAAGGTCTGGCTGTGTAAATTCTCTGACGCCGCAGCAACAACAGACCCGTCCCAGTTGCTATCAAATTTTGTGTCGCCCTTCCAATCACTGATAATTCCTCCTGCAGATTCAATGACCGTTATAAGAGCCATCAAATCGTATATTTTCATATCAGCTTCAATTACCAAATCAATGTATCCTGATGCGAGTAGTCCATAGCTATAGCAATCTCCCCCAAAACGGGACAGCTTAACCTGAGAAGAAACTCGATCGTATAAAGGTTTTTGTAAAATATTGAACATTTTTGGATCGGTACTAAATAGAATTGCCTGCCCAATGTTTTCCTTTCCAGAAACTTTACAGACAACTTTTTTATTATCAGCGTAAGAAGGATAAAAATAACATTCCTCACCACTTGCGGAAAACCACCGCTCATGCAAGATCGGAATATCAATAATTCCGAGATGGGGAACATCATTTTCAATTAGAGAAATCAATGTGCCAAAAATAGGCATTCCAGACACAAAACTTCTTGTTCCGTCTATGGGGTCTATTACCCATTTCCATCTACTGCCGGTGTTTTGTAAACCGAGCTCTTCCCCAAGGATATCATGTGAAGGATATTTTTCATTGATCATCTCACGTATAACAGTTTCAGCAAGACGATCCGCAACCGTTACCGGACTATTATCCTGCTTGTCCTCAACATCTAAATCAGAACGAAAGTATTTTCGGATTAAACTTCCGGATGCGTCGGCCAAATCAAGTGCAAATTTTTCGAATTCAGACATCTGGATATTGAGTGAAGGAAGATGTTCAGTGCAATCGTTCAGGTAAACTAAGCTACTACTGAGCGGTCTTTTTCCAATTCATCAACCATAGATTTGAGGAAGAAGAAGAATGTCTGAAGAATAGAATAAAGCGGCACTGCCAGTAGCGCTCCTGCAATTCCCGCAACGTGTTCGCCAGTAACAAGTGCAAAAACAATCAGCGCGGGATGAATGTGAGCGGCAGTACCCATGATCTTAGGATTAAGGAAATTGCCTTCGATAAAGTGAATCAATAAAATCCATAGAAGTGCCAAGAATCCAGTAGTGAATGAAATTGTAAGTCCCATTATTACAATCGGAATCGTAGAAAGAATAGTTCCAAAAATTGGGATAAGCGAAAAGACCATGGCAACAATACCTAAAGTGAAGGCGAAGGGGACACCAATTATTACTAGACCTATAAAGGTCAGCACACCATTGACAAGACATATAAGCAACTGACCCCTAACTACGCCATTCAGACCTTTATCCAGATTTTTTAGCAGGATACTGTATCGTTCATGGTACTGTTGAGGTACCAGTGAACGCCAGAAAGATAATATTCGATGAGTATCAACGAGAATAAATGCTGCAACCATAAAAGTTAAAAACATAGTGAATACTGAACCAACAACGTTTGCTATCAATTGACGTCCAAGTCCAAGAAAACGAACCATATCCGATTTAATTCTGTTCACCGCTTCTTCTGCCAGAATAGACAGCTGAGTCTTCATTGCAAGAGGCTCATTTGAATTTTCGTCAATTCCACTCTCGATGCCATTTTTTTTATGTGGAACAACTTCAATTCTGTCTGAATCAAGACCGCGAATTTCATAGGTGTAGCTGTTTAAGATTGAAATTAGTTCTCCGTTTTCGTTACTGTAAGTCTCAACTTCGCGGGTTTTTCCCTGTTCTTCAGGCTGAGGAAGGGGCTCTTCTATATCTGGTTCGGGAAACATAGAAGTAAAGTTATTTATCTTCTCGTCTAAAACAGGTCCCCAGTCTTCAGATAATTTCGTAACAGCTTTTGGAAATTCCTGAATCATACGACCCATTTCAGCGGATACATTCGGAATAACATAACTTCCGCCTCCAATCAGCACCAGCAGGATCACTAGATACACAAGCAGTACAGCTATTCCACGTGATATCCTGTATGAATGGAACTCTCTTCGGTGAAGTCTGTCAATTACAGGTGAAAGCACATATGCCAGAAAGCCTGCGAGCAGGAACGGGAACAGTATTTTGTTTAAAAACAAAATAATTCCCAGCAGGGTTCCGATCAAAATAAGTACAACCAGAGTTCGCCCACGCTTGCCGAGAAATTTAAGCATTGGTTAAATTTATTAGATTTTTTATCTTAAAACTTCAGAGCTCAGATAACCTAAGATAATGATTTTACCTGATTTTTCAAGCTTTTTAAGCTACTCTCTCTGAGTTCCGACCATAGGACTGGGTTGATAATGCCGTAGCAAGTAGAGTAATGTGCTGCTTAGGACCTTCCTGCTAAATCCCGGCATTACTAATCTGGAAACAGATCCGAGGCGCAGAGCTTCTTCTGGATTCATTAGTTCCTGTTCGTAACGTGCTGCCAGATTTGACATTGCTTTATCACGTACAAATGCAGCTTTGTTCTCATCCATTCCCGAATCGATACTTTTCTGATAGCTACCAAGTATTTCACGGTATTCATCTTTGTAAACGAACTGCCGGCCGGCTGGTCCCATCACAGCAATTCTTGCACTTGGCAAGGCAAAAACAAAGTCAGCTCCGATATGATGACTGTTCCAGGCGCAATATGCACCCCCAAAAGCATTTCTCACAATCAAAGTAAGTCTGGGCACTCGCAGATCTACTATTGAGTCAAGGAGTTCTCTCCCTGCCTGAACAACTCCTGCACGCTCCTGCTCTGAACCGGGTGCATAGCCGCTGACATCTTCAAGGAAGATAACTGGAATATTAAAAAGATTACAGAAACGAATGAATTTAGCACCTTTTCTGGATGATTCAGTATCAATGTTTCCCGAATCAAAAGCACTGTTGTTGGCAATAAATCCAACCACGTGGCCACACATCCTGCCAAACGCCGTGATCAACTGTTTCGCACGCTCTTCCTGAATTTGGAAATAATCTCCATAGTCAACAAGCTGCTGAAGGAAAAGGCGCATATCAAAAGGAGTATTAAACCCTGTTGCGGGGTTGGTGAATGTCTTGTGAAGAAGAACAGCTTCTTCCTCAACATAATCATCCAGTGAAAGGGATGTGGACTTAAATGGTGCAGGAGAGTGATTGTTGTCCGGAAGATAGCTCAAAAGACGGAGAGCTGTTCTCAGCGCTCCCAATTCATCCGGAGCAGTCAAGTCAACCACTCCGCTTTTACTGTGTACTTTCGGTCCTCCAAGTTCATCTGCTGAGATATCTTCACCAAGAGCCTCGCGAACTACATTTGGACCGGTTAAACCAAAAAAAGTGTTTTCCGGCTGAATCAGGAATGAACCCTGCCTCGGCAAGTATGCCCCGCCTCCTGCATTATAGCCAAACATCAGTAAAATTGATGGAACAACACCGCTGATTTTTCGCATTGCAGCAAAAGCTTCCGAGTAACCGTCAAGGCCTCCTACACCATCAGGAACATATGCTCCTGCAGAATCGTTCATTCCGATCAAAGGGATACCATGCTCTCCGGCCATTATAATCTGTCGTGCTAGTTTTGCTCCGTTTGTAGAGTCAATCGATCCAGCACGCAAAGTAAAATCATGACCATAAATCGCAATGTCTCTCCCGTCAATTTGCAGTATACCTGTGACAATCCCTGCTCCATCAAGCTCTGAACCCCAATTCTGAAAGGTTATGTGAGGCTCCTCCGAAGTGAGAACCTTGATGCGCTCCCAAACAGTCATCCGGCCCTTATTATGCTGTAAACGAACCTTCTCTTCTCCGCCTCCTTTCAATGGCTTTTCCAGCAGTTCTTCGCCCCTTTTAAGCATCTGTTCATAAAGCGGATCCTTTAATTTCTTTGGTATTTCCTTTTCGGTTGCTTTTAAGTCTAATGGATTGTCGAGTCTGAATTTTTTTCCCACTTGTTTATATTTTTTCTGAGTTGATTTGGTTTAGATATAGGCAAGATGAATTATTAAAAACAAAAATAGCATATAAAATTAAGCAAAAAGAACTTTAATCCCAAATTACCTTCAAAGCAAGTTAAACTATATTTCTTAAGATTATATTTTTTTATTTATTTTTCTTAAAACAAATGAGCATTATTTTTATGGGAACCCCGGATTGGGCTATCCCGTCATTAAAGGCAGTTATTGAATCAGGAATTGAGGTAAGAGCAGTCTTTACTCAGCCTGACAGGCGTGTTAAACGAAAAAATGAGCTTGCTCCATCGCCGGTAAAACAGTTTGGGCTGGAACAAAATCTTGCAGTTTATTCTCCCGAAAATGCAGGAAGTGAAGATACAATGAATCTTGTAAGATCTATGTCTCCGGAAATGATTTTAGTTTGCGCCTACGGACAAATTCTAACTCAGAAGTTTCTAGATATTCCGCATATCGGCTGTTTTAATCTGCATTTTTCTTTTTTACCAAGTCTCCGTGGAGCTTCACCAGTGCAGGCAGCTATTGCTTCCGGACTTAAAACAACCGGAGTGTCGCTGCAAAAAATAGTACTGCGTCTCGATTCAGGCCCATTGGCAGTTTGTTCTAGAGAAGTTGGAATACTTCATGATGACAATACTCTGTCACTGGGTAGCAGGTTGTCAGAAGTCAGCGGGAATCTTATCCGCCAAAATCTGCAGAATATTCTTGAAGGTAATTTTACTTTAACGGAACAAAATGAAACTAAGGCAACTTACTGTTGCATTATTAAAAAGGAAGATGGACATGTTAACTGGGAAATGGAAACTGCACAAGAAATTGAAAGGAAAATTCGTGCATTTACTCCTTGGCCTGGAGTATTCAGCTTTTACAAAAAAAAATCTAATTCTAACTACAAACAGAGACTTCGTTTTACTAAAGCTGAAATCGTAAAAGGCAATTTTGACTGTGGAAAAATTTATCCAAATATGGTTATTGGGGCACACAAAGATGGATTAAAAATAATGTCACTAAAGCCTGAGGGCAAGAAAGAAATGGACGCAGAATCTTTTTTAAGAGGAAATGCTGATATTCTTTGGTCTGTACTAGAATAGGATTTAAAAAGGATTCGATAATAATTACAGAATGTAGTCGGAAATATTAAATTTATAAATTATGTAATACAACGCGCAGTGACTATAATTCCTAGAACACACTCCTAAAATACCCCCCTTAATAAACGTAGGGAGTTCACTGCGCGTCATATCTGAATAAATGAAAGAAAGTTGAGTGGCAAGTATAAATCATATAGAAAAATAAATTTTTAAATGATCAAATACTCTAATCGCAACTTTTATCAAGCCACTTCTTGTTTTCATTAATACAGTGCCATTGTGAAGTTGAAGTGAAAATTAAACTATTCCCACTTATAGATTTTTTATTTTCATAAAAACCCAAAGCACCGGGACCTGAAGTTCCATCTGTCGTCCCACAACTAACAACCATCCATGTCGCCATCATTATTACTAATAATAATAGCTTATTCATCTATCTCCTTTACTTAAGTTATAAACACATCATCGGCATTGACAGTGAATTTTAATCACAAATGCTAATAATGGAGTTAGAATTATAAATAAACAATGAAGCTTCATTGACATGTCCACAAAAGTGTCATATTTCACTTCATGGAAAAAGTATGAAGCCAAGCCTATATTAAACTTTTTAATGTGTAATATAGGCATATATAACTATCAGCAATATACATACCACTTAGCTTAAGTTACTAATATTATTATTTATAAATAAATTACTTATTGATTAGTATTTTATATAATTTTAAATAAAATATAATAATTATTTATATTTTTTTTTATTATTTATCAATAAATAGTAAAATAAATAAAAATTTTTACCATCCTGCTTATACTGAAATATATGTTCATTGTAAAGACATTTAAATTTTATAGTTGTAAAATTAAAAAATAAATTATAATTGGAATAAATTATAGAAACTATAAATAGTATTATGAAATTTGCACATTAATACTTCCACGATACTAAATTATTCAATTAATTTGATTTATCAGTTTTTATAGTATTTGTTGAATAATTTTATTAAGAGTAAAAAATTTTAGCCTATTTTGAATACATATATATAATTTCATATATATGTATACATTTATGATTAAAATAATTTCACAATAACATACAGTTATTTTTTTAGTGGATATACATAGAATTTGTTATAATTACTCTCATCAAATAGTATATGAGTGCATTAAATTTTTATTTACAAAAATCGTAAAGCCTAATTAAAAACTTTAATAATTTTTTTTTCTAAATAACAAATGAAAATAATCCAGATCACGGACACACACCTAACGCCAAGAGGTTCAACTCTTCATAAACTTAATCCTTGTGAGCGTCTTGATGCGTGCATTGATAATATAATTGAGCATCATTCTGACGCTAAATTATGCATAATTACAGGTGATATTGCTGACCGTGGAGATATAAAGGCATACCATGATTTTCGTGAAATAATTCAACGCCTGCCGATGCCTTGTCATCCACTGATTGGGAATCATGACGATAGAGAGGTATTTTGTGACGTATTTCCGAATGTTTCGCGCGATGAAAATGGTTTTGTTCAGGATCTTCTTAAAACTCCTGCAGGCAATTTCCTATTGCTTGACACTGTAGAAAATAGTGCAAACTGGGGTTCATATTGTGATAAACGAGGTGAATGGCTTAGTAATCAATTAAGTTTTTCCGGGAACGTACCTGTTTACATTTTCATGCACCATCCTCCATTTGAAATCGGTATCCCCGTCCTTGATGATATTAACCTAAGGAAAGACTCACAACGAATTCATCAGATCTTGAGCAATTATACAAACATCAGACATATTTTTTTCGGGCATGTTCATCGCCCAGTATCCGGAAGTTGGTACGGAATTCCATTCAGTACAATGTACGGTACAAATCACCAAATACAACTTGATTTAAATGCGAAAGACTATTTCCCCCACACTCATGAACCACCCTCATATTGTGTTATTTTAATTGAAACTGAGCAGACCACCGTTCATATTCATAACTACCTTGACGATTCTTTGTACAAGAAAATTTCGTAATGAAATGTCATTTTTGAGAAAAAATTTCGTTTTTGTAATGAAAATAAGAGTTTAAATCTTTAATAAAAAATTTGATGAAATTACAGAATTTCAAAGAACATTTTGTATCCACGCCTCTTGGTAAAATTTTCTGCCGTTCACATGGTAATGGTCCTGCCCTCCTTTTACTTCATGGATACCCCCAAACTCATTTGATGTGGCATAAAACTGCTCCTTCTTTATCAGAAAACTTTACTGTTATTGCAGCAGACCTTAGAGGTTATGGCAATAGCATGGCACCGGCAAGTGATGAAAAGCACCTCACTTACTCAAAACGTTCAATGGCAGAAGATATGATTCATTTAATGGATTTTTTAAGTATTGATAAGTTTTTTGTAGCTGGTCATGACAGGGGCGGACGAGTGGCTCACAGGTTAGCAAGAGATTACAGGGAAAGGGTAAAGGGAATCAGTGTGCTTGATATTTGTCCAACACTTGATATGTACGAAGCTACCGACATGAAATTTGCGCAAAGTTATTTTCACTGGTTTTTTCTTATTCAGCCGAAAGGATTGCCAGAGAAAATGATTGAAAGCAACCCTAAAAAATGGATGGATCATTGCTTGAAAAAGTGGTCCGGCGGCCACCAGTTTGGTGAGATCGAAAATGCATATTTGACTGCATTTCAAGATCCTCAACGTATCCACGCAAGTTGTGAGGATTACAGAGCTGCTGCATCAATTGACTTGGAACATGATCGTTCGGACAGGGATAAATTGATTGATATCCCAATCCAAGTTTTATGGGGATCTAAAGGTGTTGTCGGCAGGCAATTTAAGCCCCTAGAAATTTGGCAAAAGTATACTTCATGTAAAGTTGTAGGACGGGCACTTGAATCAGCACATTTCATTCCTGAAGAAATCCCGCAGGATACAGTTAAAGAACTAACTGTTTTCTTTTCATCAATTTAAAATTTATATAATTATTCATATGAAAAAAATATGCACTTCACTAATTATAACCCTCTTATTAATAATTGTAATCAAATCTTCAGAGGCACACCAGCCTGTTTTGAACTCGGAGAAATCTAATTCTGAAGAACCATATATTATCGAGGAACCTGAAGTTTCCAAAGCAATTTTTGCTGAATTGAAAGGGGAGCCACATTACTACAGAATAGACAGCAAAGCTAAATTTAAGTTTTATGCGGGTATTACGACCCCAAAAATAGATAACTGTCCTCTCACGAAAAAGTTTTCATTCGATGTCCTAGACTCAGACTTCGAACTTATTAAAAAAAAAGATGGGGAAAAATTTAACTGGTGGGAATGGTATGAAAAACATGGTGAAAAGTGGTACTGGATCGGACCGGAGATTGGAGCGAAATTTAAATCAAATAGGGATTATAATAAAGGAACCTACTACATTCGTGTTTTTAACCAGAATAACACTGGTCAGTATGTTTTAGCTGTAGGAGATATTGAAAGCTTTCCTATTTCTGTAATTCTAAAAATACTGTTTACCCTTCCATCAATCAATTCTGCTTTTTGGGACGATGTTAGCTGTCCAGAGTCTAAAATCCATAACCAATAAAGACTGTGGTCTCCTGACCCTCCTTGCCTGTGGCATAATCTGCACGTAAAACAACTGATGAAAATACAAGTCTTAGCCCTATTCCTGTTGAATACTTGAAATTGCTGTACAATTCAGAATTATTAGTCGGGGATACCTGCCCAATCTCATAAAAGACAGCTGATTGAACTGCTTCAAAAACACCTTTTTCAAAAATAAAATTAAAAGGAGTTGAGCTCTCTAAATAGTAAGTCCGAAATTCAAGTCCAGCAAAAAATGAGTATTTATCATAAAATCTGGATATTGGATAGCTTCTTAATCTGTTTGGTCCCCCAAGAGATGTAGCGTTTGAATTATTACCTTCCAAATTAAAGTCCTTTACTCCCCTGACAAATCCCCTGCAAGATGTTTCTATTGAAATTGAAGAATCCCTCTCCTCTTTTTTTGATTCCTCAATACATTCAGCAACTGCCTTTTCAGTATCTTCCACATCGCTATCTCCAAAAATACTTAAACGTTTATTTACGTTTGACTTTGAAAAAAATAAATTGGCAACTAAAACTGAACTTAGATTCTCATTTGGATAGTAGGCAGTCAATGAATGATCTTCGACATCAAAATTTTTTAGTCCCTCCCCTTCAAATCCATATTTTTCATACTGAAATCGGTATCCATCCCTCGGGTCTATTCGGTCATCGGTCAAATCAATTCTGAGTCCTTGTCTGGTGACAAAGATGTTTACAAGATCAATGTAAAGCAGAAAATTTTTTATGAAATCTGCAATACTATCCTCCTGCTCAGTAGTGCTCATGTTTTCCAAATCCTCAAAGTCTGCAAGGTCGCTTCTTTCCAAGTCAATCTCTGGGAAAGCAAACGCTCCTCCATAATAGAATTCCAGTTGTCTGTTAAAAAAATTCAGTCCAAGGTCAGCAGCACGTGCCCAACTGTGTTTAAATTTCAAAGTGAATTCTGGATCTTCTGGAGAATCAGGGCCTCTGTCATAAAAAGCAAACCCTCCCTTTTTCCCGTCTGCATATGCAGCAGAAAGAGTGATATGCTGAGTGAATAAAGGAATATCAGAAGCAACAATGCTATCAACCTCAATTTCCCCTTTAATTTTTAACAGACTAAGAGTTGAACCGCCTCCGACAAGATTAACAAATGTAGCACCTGCTCCGTTTCCTGAACCTAATCCTGGGACCTGATAAATTAGAGGGTAAATGAAATAAGAAATCTCATCACTAACCTGTTTTTTCCTGCGTTCAATTCCAAAAACCATTTCAGTAATAATAAAACTTTGGATTAATAGTAAAATTATTGTAATTACTATAGAATTACGCACAGGTTTTTTATTCAAATTTTGTTTAAATATAATTTGAAGGAGAGAATAGTACTGGAGAATTAAGTTGCAGTATTTATATTCATAACGTTAACTTTTAATAGAGACATTACAAGTTCATCATATTTAGAGATAAATATTTGCCAAGTGAATTATAATTCATTTTAAAATATTTTTTAGAAAATTTTTACCCAATCCCTTGAAAGAAAATAAGTAAAAATTTCAAAACTCATCTGATCAGTCATAAGTATAATTATTTCCCGTAAATAAGAACCAACAAGTCTTGCTATTACAATTTAAAAGGTTCCCTCTGCTATTCCGAGGCGAATTTTTAAGACATTTCATTCTAATTATCATTTCTATGTCCAGAATTTCTCATTTAATTCCACATGCGCTTTGATGCTCTTTCATCAGCTCCTTACCGTCGTTTCTGGCTTGGCTCCATTGCCTCAGTAGGCAGTACTCAACTCTACTTTATCAGTAAGGCCTGGCTGGTTTTTGAGCTAAGTGGATCAGCACTTGACCTAGGATTACTCGGTGCGGCAACTGCAGTGCCCACAATTATTGCGACACTGATTGGCGGTCTTGTAGCAGATCGTATAAACCGGCGCTCTGTTCTGATATTAACATCTGGTATTTCAGCGTTACTACTACTTTTATTAGGTATTCTTGATGCTTCTGAGTTAGTTATAGTCTGGCACGTTTTGCTGATCTCAAGCTTGCTTGGACTTGTGCAGGGTTTTGACTTTCCTGCCCGTTCATCTATTTTTCCAGCATTAATAGATAAAAAACAGATGATGAGTGCGGTTTCACTTAACTCAATTCTTTGGCAGGGATCAAGAATGATTCTTCCCGCCATAGGTGGTTTCCTCATTTCAATTACCGACACCTCTCTGATTTTTTTTATATGCGGAATTGGCTTTTTCTGCATGATGACAGTACTGTTATCACTTGAAGTTAGACAAGATAATAATACTAATGGTACCCCATGGTATGAATTTAAAGAGGGAGTGAAATTTGTCCTGCATCACCGCCTTTTCCTGACGCTTATTCTGCTTTCATGGATCTCCATGTTTTTTGGTACATCTTACGTCCAGATAATGCCTTTATTTGCTGACATGCTCCAAAGTGGAGAGAGAGGTTTCGGCCTTTTAATTTCTGCCACAGGTGTTGGATCGATAATGGGGAACTTGTTCATCTCTCACTATCAGGAATCCCGTAAATTAGGTATAATGATGCTGTCAAGCGCAGCTATATCACCATTTTGCCTTATAGGATTCAGTCTTGTAGGATGGATTTTTACAGGTACAGAAGGAGCATTTTGGTTAGCATGCTGCTTTGCGGGTCTTGCTTCAGCACTTAGTTCTATATTCCTGGTCAGCTCTATGACAGTTCTGCAGGTCAAAGTTCCTGATGCTTTCCGTGGACGAGTGATGGGAATACACAGCATAACTTTCAGTATGATTTCATTGGGTGGACTTGCTGCAGGAATACTTGCCGCAAATTTCTCTGCTCCAGTTGCAGTTGTGATTGGAGCCCTTATTGTTATTTCTTCTGTAACTTTGGTAGTATTTAAATTTAGTGAAATTTTAAAACTTGATTTGAATAAGTAATAAAATCCCAAAAAATAATTTGAATAACTTTAGTGTTTAAATCTAGTCAGGGATGAGTTAAATTTAAAACCAGTTACAACCGCATATTTAATTCGAAATTTGCATGCTCAAATGAATTCAAAATTAAAAATTGACAGCCGAGTTGCTCTAAGTGACGGAAATAGTATGCCTTTGTTCGGACTTGGCGTATGGGATGCTAAATCAGGTAAAGAAACTTATGATGCAGTCATTCATGCACTGGCTAAAGGATACAGACATATCGACACTGCAGAAATGTACGGAAACGAAAAAGATGTAGGCAATGCAGTTCTTGACTCTGGAATATCAAGGGAAGAGATTTTTATAACAACCAAGCTTTGGGACAGTGGCCTAGGCTACGATCATGCCTTAAATGCATTTGATATCAGTTTAAAAAAGTTGAATCTAGAATACATTGATCTTTACCTGATTCACTGGCCGGAAAAAGGATCCAGGCAAGAGATATGGAGTGCGCTTGAAAGAATAAAAAAAGAAGGGAGAAGCCTTTCAATAGGCGTAAGCAATTTTGCTCCAAAACACCTGAATGAGATTTTAATCAACGCTGATTTCACCCCGACAGTTAATCAAATTGAGATGAGCCCTTTTTTACATCAGCAGGAAATTTCATCATTCTGTAAAAAAGAAAACATCCACTTGACAGGATATTGTCCGCTAGCCAGAGGAACACGCTTTAACAATCCTGCACTTTGTAGAGTAGCAGAAGAAACGAATAAAACTGCTGCGCAGGTAATGATTCGCTGGGCTATTCAAAATGGTCATACAGTTATTCCAAAATCTGCGCGTCCAAAAAGGATCGAAGAAAATGCAGATGTATTTGATTTCGAATTGAGAGAAGATCAGATTAAAATTCTTGATGGATTGGAAGAAGGACTGCGTTTTTGTCCTGATCCTCTTGTGCTTCCATGAAACAAATGTATGATACATAATATAGACTCTATCCTGAACAGAATCATTTCCAAATTTTTCTAAAGTTCCTTACTAGCTTGACACAACTATTTGGGCATTTAAACTAGGACTCGTAACAAATTAAATCCTGAATATTCTTTAGACCATTGTGACTGCTGAATTAATTTATTCTTGCCATCGGTTGCAGATGTAATTTGTGATGCTTAAGGTATTTACAAAGTAAGAGGTTTGACATAAATCTTATAACCTTCAAAAACTGAAATAACATGACTGTACAGAAACTAGGGATTGGATCCAATTTCCCAAAGATTATATTGAAGGACATTGATAACAATAGCATCACAATTCCAGATGATATAAAGTCAAAGTATTGCATACTACTTTTTATTAGGGGAGCATGGTGACCCAAATGCTCCCTTCAGTTAGAGGGGTATAGGAAGCATAATTTACTTTTTGAAAGTCTGGGAGCATCTATTGTTACGGCAAGTGTAGACACCGCCGATGAAATGAAACTAGTGGCTGAAGGCAAGTGTTTCCCTAAACGTGAAAAAGCAATGCCGTTTACTGTATGCCATGGAGTGACTCATGAGATATCTAAAACAGTTGGTGCATTCTGGTACAATCATGAAGAAGGAAAAGACAAAAATTATATTGCTGGTGAAAGCAAAGATTATATGCAGCCGGCAGAATTTGTTATTGACTGCACCTTGAAAAAAGTTATTCTTTGCGCATATAGTGACGGAGGATTAGGCCGTATAGATGCTGGAGATTTAGTTGGTTGGTTAAGTGGAATTCAAAACAGGAGGGATGAATTTCCGCATGTCTGGTCTTGGTAATTATCAGATCTACTTGAACTGGTATGGGAAAAATTTTTATAATCCTTATAAAGTACTCGTGGTTCAGGCGATTTTTATCCCATGATTACTCATTGGCAAACTCCTGATACGTTTCCCTGATGCAGAAAAAATAGCATTTGCCAAAGCCGGTGATGCAAGTGGTACTGCTACTTCACCAACACCACCTATTTCTTTCCCGCTTTCAATTATTTCAACTGAGATATCTGGCGAACCCTTGAGTCTTAGAATTGGATAATCATGAAAATTACTTTGTTCAACCCTCCCGTCCTTTATAGTAATTTTCTCACCCAAAGTTGCTGACAAACCAAAAGAAAATCCCCCTTCCATCTGAGCTTTGATGGTATTTGGATTAATTACTTTTCCACAGTCTATGGCAATCCAAGCCTTATGTAATTTAAGTATACCATTAACACCAGTAGAAACCTCAATAGCAGCCCCCGCAATACTACCACGAGTCTTATGAAGGCAAATCCCTAATCCATGTCCTTTTGGAAGTTCCCGTCCCCATTGACATTTTTCTGCAACTTTATTTAATACTTTCTGAAAACGATCTTTACCTGTTAACAGTTTCATACGATAAAGGAATGGGTCCTGTCCAGCTAGATGAGCTGACTCATCTATTGCACTTTCAATAAAAAAAGCGTTAAAAGAACTGCCTACTGAATGCCAAAATCCAACAGGGACCCCTGAATCAACTTCAGTATAATCAAGATTAAAATCTTCTATTGCATAAGGAATTTCATCCGCGCCTTCAGTTGACAATGGATCTAAGTTAAACCAGGCCATTGGTGCAAAAAACCGTTTAAGAATTGAAGGCGAGGCTAATTGATTGTTCCACGAAACTGGGAATCCATCTTTATTCAATCCAATCTGGAAACGACTCATGCTCGCAGGACGATAAAACCCCTGCTGGATATCTTCTTCCCTCATCCATGTTACCTTAATAGGTTTCCCTAATTCTTTTGAAAGTATTAAAGACTGTTTTACAAAATCAGTTTCTCCTCGCCTCCCAAATCCACCGCCAATGTAGGTTGTGTAAATTTTAATCTGTTCCTCGTCTAATTCAGAAATTTCTTTTGCGACATCCATGCACGCTTCTTGGAACTGAGTAGGAACCCATACTTCACAATAATTTTCTGTAACATTAGCAGTACAATTCATCGGTTCAAGTGCAGCTTGTGATAAGTAAGGCACTTCGTATTCTAGATCTAGGACTTTAAATGCTTCAGTACTGGTTTTTCCTTCGGCATCCAGTGCCTTGATCAATTCGGCCTTAATTTGCTTACTTTCAAGGCCTTTAGTTTCTCCTCCATGAAATTTAACATTCAAGGCTTCCATTCCTCGTTTTGCACGCCATGTATTATCTGCAATAACTGCTATCCCATTAGGTATAAGAACCACTTTTTTTACACCCCTAATTTTTATTGCAGAAGCCTCATCATATGACATAACTTCACCACCAAAAACAGGTGATTGGCGAATAGTCGCATAAGTCATTTCAGGCAGTCTTACATCAATTCCGAACTGTGCAGATCCATTTGTTTTGCTTGGGATATCAATTCTTTTTACTGATCTTCCGATCAGATTATAGTCTTTAGATTTTTTTAAAGGAGGATCAGATGGAATTTCTAATTTACCTGCTGCTTCTGCAATCTCTCCATAGCTTAATTTTTGGCTACTTTTTTTACGATAAATATATCCTGACCGAGCTGAACATTCTTCTACAGGGATTCTCCATCTTTGAGCTGCCGCCTGTCGCAACATCAGTTTAACTGCTGCACCTGCTTTTCTTAATGGATCCCAAAAGCCCTTAACGCTTGAACTGCCTGCAGTAATTTGACCCGAATTACTTTCAGGATTTATGTAATCTGAATTTACTGGCGCAGTTTCCGTTTTGATCATTTGCCAGTCGGCTTCCATTTCATCAGCCAAAATCATGGAAAGTGAAGTATTCACTCCCTGTCCCATTTCAGAACTTGGGATAATAAATGTTGTTGTTCCATCTGGTGAAATTCTAATCCAAATTCCCAGATCTTCCGAATTTTCAACTTTTGCAGCTAAACGGTACTTTGGCTCATAAGCCAACCCTACCACCAAGCCAGTACAAGTCAACGCAGATTTTTTCAAAAAAGCTCTACGTAAGAGGGAATATTTTTCCATCTTAGGCCCCCTGTTTTTGAATGAGCTTAGCAGAACGCCTAATCGCTTTTCTTAAACGAACATAATTTCCGCAGCGGCATATATTTGAAATTTTATTTTCTATTTCTGAATCACTTGGTTTTAGGTTTTTGGAAAGTAAAGCAGAAGTTGCCATTATCTGCCCCGATATGCAGTAACCACATTGAGGCACCTGCTCTTCTATCCATGCTTTTTGAACGGGATGATTTTCACCAAGTCCTTCTATTGTTATTATTTCCTTACCCTGTACCGAAAAGACTTCCAAACTGCAGGATCTAACTTCCTCCCCATTTACATGCACGGTACAAGCACCGCACTGACCAATTCCGCACCCAAATTTTGTTCCCGTCATTCCAAGCTCATCTCTCAAAACCCAGAGTAGCGGCATTTCATCTTCTACATCTAATTGATGTGTAGTTCCGTTAATTTTTAACAAGGGCATAATAATTACTCGCTTTAATTAAATTTTTATGATTTATTTTACAAATTATTTTAACATTATTTCTTCATATTAAATAAAAAAATCCAAAAAATCGATTCAATGACAGAAATTATATTTAAAATTAGTTTGTATTTTATGTTGTTATTTCATATACTTATCTTCATTAAACTTATTAATAATTAATTTTTTTTAAAATTTATGCTTCGTAAAGTTTTGTTCAAGCTGGCTTTTCTAGCAGTTACATCAATCATATATGCCCAAGGAATTGAAGGTTCTGGATCTAGTCACTCAATACTGAAAAACCCAGAATTTTATGAAAATTTTGGAGGTGATTTCAGCCTTACAGGCCCAGATGGGAAAATTATTTCATTGGAAGATTTCCGGGGCAAATTAGTGCTTGTTTACTTTGGTTATACTTTTTGTCCCGATGTCTGCCCAATAACACTTTCAAAATTAAAATTGGTTATGCTTGATCTAGGTGAAAAAGCTGAGGATGTTCAGGTTATCTTCATATCAATTGATCCGGAACGTGATAGCTATAAGAGGTTAAAGGATTATGTGCCATATTTCCATCCTACTTTCATAGGACTAACAGGATCAGAAGCTGATATAGCTGCTGTGGCTAAAAAATATCAAACTATCTATATAAAACAAAAAGTAGAATCAGAAGCAGGATATTTGATGGCTCACACGGATGTGGTTATCCTGGTTGATCAAAATGGAAAATATAGAGGAAGATATAAATCAAAATTTGATATGGGAAAACTGACAAAGGACATAAACAGGCTTCTTGAAAAAGGTTCTTGATTAATTTCCATATAAATAATAATATTCGTGCTTTGTTATTTTCAAAAAATTTTATTTTTATAAATATTAAAGGAAATATTTATGAAATTTAAGGCATTCATTTATCTTTTTATATTTTTTTGCGTAGCTTACATCTTAATCGGGTGTCAAAAACATTTGCACCATACGCATGAAGAACATAGCGATCATAAACACGGTGAGAGAAAAATAATGGTTCATAATCCATGGGTGAGGGCAGTTCCTCCTGTCTCGGAAACTTCAGCTGCATACATGATTTTAATGAACCACGGAGACAAAGATGATCAATTGCTTTCAGTAAAAAGCTCAATCGCTAAAGTTGTTGAAATTCATAATGTTAAAAAAGAAGATGGCGTTATGAAAATGTTTCCGGTCAAATTTGTTAAGATTCCCGCAGGAAAAAACCAGGAACTCAAACCAGGCGGTTATCACTTAATGTTAATGAAGTTAACAAAAACTTTGAAAGTGGGTCAGGAAATTGAGTTTATACTACATTTTAAACATTCTGGAATGGTAAAAGTAATTGCACCAGTAAAAGAGGGAGAGCCTATGAAGCATGATATGAAACATGACCATGGCTAGATTTTTCGCAGCTCATTACATTCATAAATAGCTTGAGCGACTTGTGTCCAAGGATGATTTCTAAAACTTATACTTAAATTCAAGAAATAATCTTATTTATTAATGAAGAGCTGTTGATTGGTATTGCAATTATATTTTAACAAATACTAATTTTGTTGGATTCTGATTGAATAATTCTTGGTTAGTCAAAGATATAAAAATAAAAGTTTTAAGTTTAGGCCTTTTAGCGCTTTGCATTTTGGTTGCCGGCTTACCTTGGTTTTTTTCAGCATTTGAAAAAACAGAATTTACTGAATTCACTTTTACTCCTGCACGTTACAAGTCTTCTCTCGACAAACAATCCATAGAAATTTTTTCTGATTCCAGTAAATTACTTTCGTCAATTTATATAGGCTGGCCAATCATAAATTTCACGATAAATTCTGACAGTACCAATCTTGCTGTCTCTGCATTCAATCCATGGGAAACTCTCCGCATATATGATTTAAAAACACTTGAATTACAAACTTCATTGAAGATGAAAGTACCACCAAGATTCCTGGTTTTTTCTGCTGACAATAAATATCTTGCAGTGGCTGAAGAACACAATCCAAAGGTTTTTTTAATAGAAACAAAGACCGGGGAAAAACAGTCATTGAATTTGCCTGTTCAGCCACTATCATTGCTGAATGCAGAAATACCAAATGAACTGCTGATAAGATCTGAGCAGGAAGTTATTAGAATTCAGATTGAACCTCCAAAGATTTTAGAGAGAAATGCAAAATTTGAATTTGAATTTGGCGATGAAAAAATGTTCCTTGACCCGGTCGAAATTTGTTTCGTTCACGGAGTACCACATCCACTTTTCGCGCAGAAAGAAGTCGCTATGAGTGACGAAGGACTTACGGGGTTCCTGTTTCAACCAAAATTAAATTGATCTTTCCCCCGTTTGATTTTCCACAAATTAAACTCATGACAGAAAATAGTAACCTTTATCATTGATTCTTTACTAAGAGGCTTCTTATTTGCTCAGAAAGAAGTTTTGAATCAGTATTATGTGGGATTGTTTTTCGAAGTACTCCCTGCGGGTCAATAACAAAAATTTTTGATGAATGATAAATCACATAACCCAAAGCTGAATCTGGGGAATTTTTTTTCTCAAAATTTACACCAAAAATTTTAGCAACCATACCCAATTCTTTGATAGTACCTGTAACTCCAGTAATATTTGGATGAAAATATCCTGTGTATTTTTTAAGTTTTTCCAATGAATCCCTTTCAGGATCAAGACTGATGAATAGAGATTTACTCAATTTTAATTCATCATCATTCAAAAATGAAAATGCATGTGATATCGTTGCCAGCGATATTGGACAAACATCCGCGCAGGAAGTAAAACCGAAGAACAACAATACTACACTCCCCCGGAGATCCTTAAGTGATAAAGCACCTTCTGGTGAACTAAGGATAAAATCCTCCAACTGAAATGACTTTGATTCACCGTCTTTGTTTTCCCCCTCAATTCCATTAGATTCAGGATCATGCGAATCTGCTATGCCAGAATACATAATTAAAAAGCATATAATAATTCCTATTGAAAAATATCTCACTTTAACAGCTCTAAATTTTGTCCAGTACATAAAAACCAAATTTTGATTAAACTAATTTATTCCATTTTTTTTGTAAGGAGATGGTATCAGATCAAGTGATTTGTCCTTTAGATAATTATACATATAGATAATTTTTTTTTTTTAATAAGAGGACAGTATCTTTTCAGATGCTCTAGAGATAAAATGTGGCGGGAGATTGCATTGTTGGATCAGGAAATCATCTACCCCACCACTATTTATAAGATTTCTAATAAATTTTGACATTCTTCCGTATTTTTCTTCAACCAAAGATTCTGTTTTTCTGTAATCGCATTCTATTGCATTTATCATATTTTCATCCAGTAAGCCCGCCTTTTCAGAAGCCATTGCAATTAATAAAGCTGAAATGGTTCCCGACCTGTCCCTTCCAGCATCACAATGAATTAATACCTTCTTTTCAGCAATAATGTCTAAAAGGATATTTTCATAAAACAAACATGTTGGAATTCTAATCTTTTCATTCTCCCAATTTGAAATAAATTCAAGATCATTTAATACAATTCCATCATTATAAAATTTACCAATATTTTTTCCATCTGGTTCATGACAGAAAAATCTTTCTTTTTTTATTGGTGAATAATTTAGTGAAAAAATAACATCCGGATTTCCAACATTTGAACAACTCCATCCTGAAAACCATCCAGCCGCCCTATGAACGACATCTTTTTTAAAAATGTCCTCTGCTAGGCAATCATTTATGCTTTGGCCTATGTCCCGGTAATTATTGTCAATATAAAGGCCCTCATAACGGATTGCGAGTGGCTGCTCATTATGTTCTTCGCCAAGGCTTTTAAATTTTGTCCAAGCCATAATTGTGAGCATAGCCGCTAAAATCAGACCAAAAGAGGACAACAATATTTTTATGAATTTTTTAATCAAATTGTTTTATAAAATTAACCTAAATACAAATTAATATATTCAGCTTGCAATAAATCTATGGCAGGTAAGTGAATTTTTAAGGTTTAAAAAAATTTTAATTTTTCAAATTGAATATACTAGTTAAATATAACTAATGATATTAATTACTTAGTATTAATGTTGCAACACAATTTCATTTTTTCTTGACATAATTAGTATATACTAATATTTTTATTGTCTTAATAAAAATTATTATAAATCGTATGATGCAAATAATTATGATATTAAGAGTATATAATTAAAGTGATTATATACGTGGTATATGTGTTAAGAAAGACAAACAGTCTATTAATAAAAAATTTACTCAATTAAGCATGGATTATTTTTTTTGAGTAAAAAAATTCGTTAGTATTCATAATTTTTAAAGAAAAAATGAAAATATTATTAATAAAAAAGGAAAAAATGAAAATATTATTAATGAGGCCAACCCTCTCAATCGTTGTCTTAATTGCTACCAGCCTGATTTTTGGCTGTGTTTTTGCGAAACCGGAAATGTATAGTAGCTTCCCGGTTACAGAAAAGAGTTATAGCGGCAGTAAAAAGAATTCCACATCCTATACTGGACAAATGGCTCGACACGTACTGCACAATTCATTGAAAAAACTTGCTGGCAAGGGAAATGGTAAACCAAACCCTGGCCTTAAAGCACAAATGCTCTCTTATTATTCAGGAAAGGATGCAGGTCGCAAAATTATTGATCCAACCTCCAAGGGAGATTTCAAGGTCAAACAGACTATGGTTGATCAGATTTCCAAGGGAAAAAACCTCAAAGGAAAGACATATAAAGGTATAGTAAACGGCTTTCCGGGACAGATGACTGGGCCAGAGGTTTTTGAGTTTATGATTGACAAAGCTTCATCAACAAATAAGGGCTTCGATCCGTTAACAGGCTATAACTATCCCCAGTTGATTTCAAAATTCATGATGGGAGCTGTATTTTACAGTCAGGCAGTAGACAACTATCTTGATGAAAAAATGGGAGCAGATAATAAGCCCAATAATAAACCTTACAAGAAAGGGGCACACTATACCGGTAAGGAGCATTCATGGGATGAAGCATTCGGATATTTTGGTGCACCTGCACATGCTATGGCTCTGAGTGCAAAGCAGGCCTATGGAATTGCCAAGAAAAAAGATATTAAAGTTGCTGATGCAAATGGAGATGGCGTGGTAGACCTTTATACTGAGATGACTTACGCTCATGCATACTACGCAGCTGATTCAGACAAGACAGGCACCAAATATATGCATACAATTGTCGGTGCCTTCATTAAAGGTCGCCAGTTGATTACTGAGGCTAATGGGGCAGCTCTGACTGATCAGCAGCGCGCAAAGCTCATGGGGTATGTCAAAACCATAAAAACCAATTGGGCTCAGGTTATTGCAGAAGCTGCATTCAAGTACGCAGGTTCTTGCTATAAAGATCTGGAAAAACTAAGAACCATCGTGGAAAGTAATGGTGATGCATCCAAAGCCTTTGCAGCCTACGGCAAGCACTGGGGAGAATTGAAAGGTTTCCTCATGGCCTTGGAAACAAGTGGTCGTGATCTCGGTGAAGCGGGCGTGCGCATGAATCGTTTGGTTGGATATGGTCCAGTCCTTCTGGGTGGCGGTCAGGTAACCGGCATTGATTCCAATGGGAATTTACAGACTGGAGGAAATCGTTCCATGGGCGAGTATCAGGTACATATGATCAAGCTGCAGAAACTGCTTGGTGATACCTTTGGCTTGAAGGCACGCAAAAATGATGTTACATCAAATATGGCCGGGCTTCTCGAGACATTAGGCTCAAGTCTTGCCGCAGAAAATGATTAGGTGAGCATATCATTTGCGATTATTGAAGAGGCGGTGCAGTTATGGCTAGGTGAATGGCTGTCCGCCTTTTTTAATCCCCAGAAGAGAATTTTTTGGGGATACCTGCTTTCATCACTAGTGATTGCACTTTTGTGGCTTAGATTGGTAGATAAGACCAATATATTCTCAAGTGCTAAACGAATTTTTGACAGACAGGTGTGGATCTCCAGATCTGCAATGGCTGATTACAAGGTGATGCTGATCAACACAATGTTGATGCTGTTGGTATCACCTAGAATATTGGCTAAAGCGACAGTTGCATATCTTGTTTTCGATAGCATGCATATGCTTTTTGATGGACGCCCCTACATTTCAACAATTCTGCCACAGTGGTTTATTGCGTTCAGCTTTACCCTGTTTCTATTTTTACTTGACGACTTTGCTCGCTATTGGCTGCATCGCTGGCTACATAAAGTACCTATATTATGGTCTTTCCACAAAGTTCACCATAGTGCAACGGTACTTAACCCATTCACAGTTTTCAGAACTCATCCTGTAGAAGCAATACTGTTCTCAATCCGTAGTGCGCTGGTGCAGGGGATTACAACGGCTCTCTTCTTCTTTTTCTTCGGCGATCAAGTGACCCTGATGATGGTGCTAGGTGCCTCTATATTTACTTTTGCATTCAATCTGCTGGGGTCAAATCTGCGTCACAGCCCGGTTTCCGTTCGCTATTTGAAAACTCTTGAGCTAATTTTGATGTCTCCAGCCCAACACCATATCCACCACTCAACTGCAAAGGAACATATTGACAAAAACTTTGGGGTCGCTCTATCTGTCTGGGACTGGATGTTTGGTTCATTATGTCTTTCCAAAACTGAAGATCAGCTCCGATTCGGGTTGAGCGAAGAAAAGTCGTTCGATTATCACAGCTTGAAAGGCCTATACCTTGTCCCTTTTCAGCAGGCTTTGGGAGAGATTATACGACCATTCTCCCGTATCCCACTTTCAATTTTTCAAAAAAACTCTGCATAAAGTAATAAGGACTAAAAATGAGAAAATTCCTGCTATCTATTTTTTTAATCGGTATTTTTACTACTCCCCATTCTCTAATAGCTACCGATAAAGTTGTCAATATCTATTCAGCACGTAAGGAAGCCCTGATAATGCCTCTTCTTAAACGATTCAAAAATGAGACAGGAATAAATTTCCGGTTAGTGACCGGCAAGGCAGATGGTCTTTTAAAACGTCTTGAGATCGAAGGAAGCCTTAGCCCTGCCGATGTCTTTATAACTGTGGATGCGGGGCGATTGCAAAGAGCAAAGAAGGCTGGTGTACTTCAAAAAATTGACAACCCTTTTCTCAAAGAACGCATTCCGGCCAGCCTTCGTGATCGTGAAAATTTCTGGTTCGGTCTTTCGCAGCGAGCGCGGACAATTATCTATAATAAGAGGACCTTAGATGCGTCCAAACTATCGACATACGAAGATCTTGCAAGTCCCACATGGAAAGGTCAACTCTGCATCAGATCTTCCGACAGTGTCTATAATCAGTCTTTGGTCGCTTCTATGATTGAAGTTAACGGTATAGATAAAACCGAATCTTGGGCACGTGGTCTCGTACAAAACTTTGCACGACCCCCTACTGGAGGAGACACGGACCTGCTAAAGGCTACAGCAGCTGGACAATGCAGTATTGCTTTAGCCAACACCTATTATTTGGGACGCTTGATAAACAGTAAAATAAACTCAGAGCGCAATGCAGCTAAAAATTTGAAGGTGTTTTGGCCAAACCAGGCGGATGGAGATCGCGGAGTTCATGTTAATGTCAGTGGAGCGGGTATTACTAAATACGCACGAAATATAAATGAGGCTTTATCACTCTTGGAATTCCTTGTGACCGACAAATCTCAGAAATGGTATGCAGAAGTTAACAACGAATATCCAGTTGTTGAAGGCGCCGAAATTTCAAAAACACTTGAAAGCTTTGGATCATTTAAGGCAGATAGCATTAATCTAACCATTCTAGGGGTAAATAACCCTAAAGCTGTAAAATTAATGGATCGGGCCGGTTGGAGATAAAAATATCGGCTTAAGAACGACTAAAAAATACCGGTTTTTCGATTTGAAGCTGGACACCGATCGATTGATCTATTTGAAGACTCTCAGAGCTAGAAAGAAAGCATAATATTTCCGAACCACTGTTCGTTTTTAAAGTATACAAGTAACTGGATCCTCTAAAATAGCGCGCCGTAATCACTACTTTATTTTCGTTATCATTTGCCAAGATCACGTTCTCTGGCCGGATCAAAATATCGACTTTATCCTGATGCTTGCAGGATTCTGGTAAATTACCCTTAATTTCTCCCAAATCTGTTGCTATAGTACTCTCATCTACAACTACGCCAGGAAGTAAGGTCCCTTCTCCTATAAATTCTGCAACGAAACGGTTTAAAGGATGATGATATAGATTATAGGCAGAATCGTTTTGCTGAACTCGGCCTTGGTGCATAACACAGATATGGTCACCCACAGCAAAGGCTTCGTTCTGATCGTGAGTTACCAATATAGCGGGAACCTTTTCCTGCTTTAAAATAACTCGAATCTCTCGAGCCAGTTGTTCTCTAAGTTCTTCATCCAGACTGGAGAGCGGTTCGTCCATCAAGAGCAACGAAGGTTTAGGTGCCATCGCTCGCGCCAATGCAACTCGTTGCTGTTGGCCCCCGGAGATCTCATGGGGATATTTTTTTTTGAATTCAGACATGCCAACCAAATCCAACAATTCGTTACTGCGTTTGTCTCTTAGGTTCTGAGACAATGAGCGTATACCAAATTGGATATTTTCTTTAACCGAAAGGTGTGGAAATAATGCAATGTCCTGGAATACCATTCCAATTTGCCTTTTCTCAGGTTCAACAAATATTTTTGAGCTGTTCAGTTTGCTGCCGTTTAAGATAATTTCACCTTTGGTTGGATTCTCGAAACCTGCGATCGCTCGAAGCGCAGTGGTTTTACCACACCCGCTGGGACCGAGCAAACAGCCGATTTGACTTTCTTCCAGGCTAAAATCAAATTCGAACAAGATTTGATTCCTACCATAAGCAAAGTCTAGTTTTTTAACTTCAAGTCTTTTCATATTTTGGTATTTCCTTGATCTAATCGAGAATGTGAAATTGTTTTACTCAAATATATGACTGGAAGTATGCCTACAACAACTATCGTTAATGCGGCCGTGGAGGAGTCGGCCAATCTTTCATCCGAGGCCAATTCGAAGGCCCTTACCGCTAATGTATTAAAATCAAAAGGTCTTAGAATTAAAGTGGCTGGCAATTCTTTCATTACATCAACAAAAACGATCATCAGTGCTGTCAGCGTCGAGCTTTTCAAGAGTGGAATGTGAATTTTAAACAAAGTTTCGCGATGCCGACACCCCAAAGAGCGAGCAGCATCGTCCATCGATGGTTTGATTTTTTCCAGCCCTGATTCAACAGTTTGCAGGCTAATTGCTAAAAATCTAACCACGTAGGCAAACATGACAGCAATGAGAGTTCCACTGAAAATTAAGCCGCTTGAAATTCCGAAGCTAGACTGCATAAAAGTATCAATTCTGCCATCAATCCATGCGAATGGGATAATGATACCCACCGCTATGACAGTACCTGGAATTGCGTAACCAATTGAAGCCATTCTAATAGAGGCAATCGTTGCTTTTCCCGGAATTATCCTTTTCCCGTAGCCTAAAAATAAAGCCAGAATCACTGAGATCAACGCTGCGCCAAAACCCAGAAGAAAACTGTTTCGAGCCAATTCGAGAAACCGGTCGTCGACCATTTCGCTCCAAGTTTCCAAAGCCCAGAGAAAAAGTTGTGACGCGGGTAAGAAAAAGCCCAGAAATACAGGAATAGCACAAGAAGCAAATGCTCCCCAAGCCTTTAAACCCTTCAGTCTGTATTCAGAAAAGCGCGTTAGCTTACCGGAACTATTGTGGTATCGCGCTTTGTTACGAGAAACTCGTTCCATAATTATTAAGGCAAATACGAAAAATAAAAGCAAAGAGGCCAACTTAGCAGCTGAATTATAATCACCAAGGCCGAACCAGGTACGGAAAATTCCTGTGGTAAATACCCCTAACCCGAAAAAGGCAACTGTACCATAATCTGCCAGAGTTTCCATCAGGGCAAGAGATAGCCCCGCTACTATTGCTGGCCTGGCTAAAGGAAGTGCAACCTTATAAAAGACAGTCCATGGGCCGCAATCCAGAGTACGAGAAACTTCCATAACACCAACAGATTGTTCTAGAAAAATGGAACGCCCCAAAAGATAAACATAAGGATATAGGACCAATGACAGCATTGTAATAGCCCCACCCATTGAACGAATTTGGGGGAAATAATAGTCCCGATACCTCCAGCCAGTCCAATCACGGACCATGGTTTGTAATGGCCCTGCAAAATCCAACATACCGGTATATGTATAGGCTACGATATATGCCGGCATCGCCAAAGGCAGGAGTAAAAGCCAAACGAATAGATTTTTTCCAGGGAAACTACACATGGCTGTCAGCCAAGCCGTCGTTACTCCAATCAGTAATGTCCCAATACCAACACCGCAAGTCAGCAGAATTGAATTGACAATATACTCTTTTAAAACCGTATCTTTAAGGTGTTGCCAGTTTTCTCCAGTAGGTTCAAAGACCGAAATAGCAATAGTTAAGATAGGAATACTGAGTATTAAAGCAGTCACAACTATACTCGGTCGCCAAATACTAATGGTTATATTTTTCATAGCCTATTAGAATCGGTTAAAGACCCTCCTAGAAACAAACTAGAACCGCTGCCGGACTGATTTATAAGATAAGGACTAGGATGGTAAATGGATATTTATTATATTCCTGGGGACGGAGCACCGCAATACGAAAGAGATACATATTAGGTCGTAATGCTAGTGCTCACAAAAACAGATTCTCATTATAAGTGATAAATCTAGCAGGAGGAATAAATGAAAGATTGATATCACCTTAAAGACTCCCTTAGAAATTTTCTAAGGGATGTTTTTTAAAATATTTTCTGGTTTAGTAACTTCATATGGATCACTGTCAAGTCCCATTTGGTTCTTTCCATCCTCAACCCACATTCTTTCTACTTCCATTCCATTTAACGTCATTGCATATCTCCAACTTCGATATCCAAAATTCTGTGCTGGCTTCCATACCAACATATCCATGTCCCTAGTAAACTCACCGCTACCATCAGGGATCATTTTAACATTTTCGATTTCATGCGTTTCAGCCCAAACATTCATTACAAATGAATCATTCACTGACATGCAGTAAACTTCATCTATACCTTTTGCTTTGAAATCTTCATAAAGAGCATCCAGACCTGGAAGCTGCATCTCGCTTCATATAGGTGTAAATGCACCAGGCAAAGATACTACAAGAGATCTTTTACCTGAAAAATAATCTTGGGCAGATTCATTAAACCAATCTGGTCCTTTACGAATTCTCCAAGTAGTATTAGGTACTTTCATTCTTTCTCCTTTTCAAAATGTTTAATCATATCGTGATAATCACCAACAAATTCTCCTTTAATTAAAATTTGTGGTACTGCTGTTGATTTGGTGTTTTTCATCACCTCACCAAAGAATCTTTTATCAGAATTAATTACAGTATATTTCAAACCTTTCTCTTCAAAAAATTCTTTAGCTTTGTCGCACCACTGACATTCAGGAACTGATTGATGTCTAATGATGACATTCCCACTTAATTTAATATCCATTACTGATCCGTATAATAATAAATAAAGTAAAATCCCAATATTAATTCAAATATTTGTATTCATTTTGATAATTAATACTATTTCCAATGATATAGTGATTATTTACCGAATAATAATAATCTAATATTCTTGTTAATAATTCTTTTAACTTATATGAATCTAATAAATTATGATCTTCACCACAATGACATTCATTTTTTTCATGCCTTTCGATTTCATATTTAATAAGATAATCAACAATTTTATTTGATGGAACACTATTTTTATCTAAACTTACTATAATTTCTTTAATTTGATGATAGTAATGAACTGCATGGTAATTATAAAACAAATCAGGGATATCATAATATAAAGACTTACTGTCAAACTTAGTTAAGGAAACAAATAAATCACTTAGTAAATCATTCACACCACTACAAGACATGTTAGAATTATCAACTAGATGAATTTCTCTATGTCCTATTTCGAAATATTTTACAAAGGACGTACTTGCATCTCTATTTTCCTTAAAAGATAGGAATATACTATCGATACTATCAATAATTTTGGGATAAACAGATTTAACAATATGGAAATAATCATGGTTGATAGATGGTTCACGTTTAAATAATTTCATTTGTTTACTAACTAATTTAATACGATGTTTTGATTAATAAATTGACTAGTATTTTTTCTTTTTAATTCAATAAATTTATCTGCAACAAGCTCCTCCGGAATATTCTTTTCAAGGATAGTCTTATTTAACATACAGCCTATAGAATATAAAAATTCCTCATTGTTCCATAATGGATAATGCGTCAGAAATATTTCATATTTATTCTCTACTACAATTGAGAGTTTACTTTTACCAGATACAGTCTTTAGATTATTGTTTTCGATCGACTGAATTACATTTTCTAATGATTGGAAAAAATCCACTTTATATCTCAATATAAATTTATATTTAGGAGTATTTTTGTACTCTTCTATCTAATTAATTTATTTAATATATTTAATCTAATAATAACAAATGATCATTTAAACTAATAAAGTTTTTACCTTCATTTAAAAATGCTAAATGCAGCCTAGGTAAATAAGGATTTTCAATTTTTTTGATCTTTCCTAGTACAACTTTAACAGGTACAGAGCCAATCGGATATTTACTATATTTTAATCTTTCATAGTCTAAATCAGTTCTTCCGTAATCATTATTAAAATCAGAATAATTTTTTTTTGATATGGCAGAAGAATATTTAAATGATTCGTTGATTAAAGAATTTTTATATTTAGAGTATTGAAAGCTAGAAATTATTCCAATAAATGAAAAAATAATTACTAGGATGGTAAAAGCAGGAGATTTATGTATATAACTAATATTATTCATAAAAGAATGAACTCTTTCCCATTTTTTAAAAAAAAGCCTATCTATGAATACACGACTTTCAGTAACATATAACTTATAAAAAAAATTAGTATATACTAATAATTTATGTTTGCAAGAACTTTTTTAATTTTTTGCAAATTCTTGAGAATCACTCAACAATATCGAGAAGTTGCCCCTTTTAAATAGGCTTTTTCATCATTTCGCAAGAGGGTGACGAAAAAAGCTTGAAAATGGTTCAGGATCGTTTTTTGAATAAAAAATTTTTGGCAGGAACTTATAAAATAATTTCATAAATAATTTATTTTGATATAATACTTCATATTAAATTTCAATATATATGCGAAAATATTTTTTAAGTAAAAGACTCTCCAAGGATTAAATGTCAATTAAATTTCTATCAATAATAAAATACTTTCTAAAAGTTATGTTGACGTTAGTCCTTTTATTTCAATGGACTCTGCCAATAATTGATAAGAAAAAAAATTTTCATATTAATTTTTCTGATATAACATTTGAAAAATGTAATGACCCGAATCATTCTCATCCTCCACTTTCCGAGAGAGACACTCCAGATGACGCAGAAAAATTAGCAAATTCTGATATATGTAATCCTTTTATAATTAATGCATTTCAAAATTACTTTTATATCACTGCTGAAACTGTTTTTGAAAAACCTGAAGGCTCTCCTGAATTATTATTTAAGCACTTTTCACCTGCTCGCAGCCCACCTTTTTTTGAAGTTTAAGAGTCTTTTACAAATTTTATAACTTCAAATAGTAAACTAAATATGAAAAATATTTTTATTGCGTTGGTATGTCTTTTTGTGTCCTTTCAAATTTCTGCTCAGGTGCGACAAAAAGATTCACATGAACATGGTGCTGCTAACTTAATGTTGGTCATTGAAGGAGATAAACTTCAAATAGGCATTGAAGTACCTTCAGACAGCCTGATTGGCTTTGAATATTTTCCTAAATCACAAAGTGATCGCAGGAGTTTTAATGAAGCCATCAAAATTCTCTCAGATCCTTCTAAAATTTTCTCAACTCCAGATGATGCTGAATGTATTTTAACAGGACTGAATGTTTCTCAAACCTTATTCTCTGGCGAGGGTGAGGATGGTCACGGCGACCATGATGAGCACGGCCATGAAGAAAAAGGATTTTGGGACAGTTTATTTGGTCATGACGACCACGATGAGCATGGTCATGAGGATCATGATGAACATGGTCATGAGGATTCAGAAAAAGGAGAAATTCATTCTGAATATAGGTCAAACTATTCATGGAATTGTCTTCATACAGATGATTTAGACTCAATAGGTAATAATCTTTTTTCTTTTTTCCCTCGTATTGAAGAAATTAGAGTTAAGTGGATTACAAGCAGCGGACAGGGTTCGCTTGAGTTAGAGTCCGGGGATAATCGAATAAGAGGTTGGAAATAAAACATGGATGAAGCCATTATAGATCTTAACAACTTATGCTTTCGTTGGAAAAAATCCGGGAACATTCTACTCGATATTCCGAAGTTTCAATTGAAGCAAAATGAGCATGTTTTTTTGCAGGGACCTAGTGGATGTGGGAAATCAACCCTACTTTCCCTGGTTGGGGGAATTCTAATTTCAGAATCCGGATCACTTAAGGTACTCGGACAGGAAATTTGGGATCTCTCCCGTTCAGGCAGGGATGCGTTCAGAGTGGATCATATTGGCTTCATATTTCAACTATTCAACCTTCTTCCATATCTTTCGATAGAGGAAAATGTAATGTTGCCTCTAAGTTTCTCAAGTATTCGTAGTAATAGGGCTGGTAAAACAAAACTTGATAGACTAAACGAAGCCCAAAGGCTTATAAAATCTCTGGGGCTGGAGGAGGAACAAGCTGAGAAAAGACCAGTAATTGAGCTCAGTGTAGGTCAGCAGCAAAGGGTAGCTGCAGCAAGGGCTCTAATAGGAAATCCTGAGTTGATAATTGCAGATGAACCAACATCTTCTTTAGACACAGAACTTCGTCATTCTTTTCTCGATCTACTCTTTGAGGAATGCAAAAAATCAGGTAGTACACTGCTTTTTGTAAGTCATGATTCTACGCTTAGTGATAATTTCAAAACTAAAGCTTCAATGGATGAACTAAACGTAATAAATTAAGTGATAAATGCTGAATATATTAGTTAGAAGTTTGTGGAATCGAAGAGGCACTGCGATGCTCACAATATTTTCTATTGTTATTAGTGTTACTTTGCTGCTTGGAGTAGAAAAGATTCGCAAAGGGGTAAGAGCTAGTTTCAGTAGTGCAGTTTCCGGAACAGATATTATTGTTGGAGCAAGGGGAGGCCAGTTACAGCTTCTACTTTATTCAATTTTTCGCATAGGCAACGCCCCTAATAATCTTAGCTGGGAGAGCTATAAAGAATTTAGTAATAATCGAAGAGTTAGATGGACTATACCTTTCTCCCTGGGAGATTCACATCGAGGATATAGGGTTCTAGGTACTAACCAAGATTATTTTAAGTATTTTCGTTATAGTAAAAAAAAGAAATTAGAATTTTCAAAGGGGAAATCATTTTCTGAAGTTTTTGATACTGTAATTGGAAGTGAAGTAGCAAAAAATCTAAATTATCAGTTGAATGAAGAAATAATAGTTTCTCATGGAACGGGCAAAAAATCATTTCTTCAGCATGATGACAGACCATTTAAAATAACAGGTATACTCCGACCTACAGGTACTCCAGTAGATCAGACAGTTCACGTCAGTCTGGAAGGAATTACTGCCATGCATGTTGACTGGGAAAGTGGAGCTCCCCCAATGGAAGGAGAAAGCCTTAGTTTAGAAGAAGTTTTAAAATTAGACCTTCAACCTGAAGAAATAACTTCCTTTCTTATTGGCCTTAAATCTAAGATTCATGCCTTTCAAATCCAGCGCAGAATAAATTCCTATATGGAGGAACCACTTAGCGCAATTTTGCCTGGAGTTGCTCTTCAGGAGCTTTGGAATATACTTAGGACTGCAGAAACAGGATTGAGAGTTATAACCTGGTTCGTTCTTTTTGCAGGACTTCTTGGAATGATCACTGCTTTATTATCGGGACTTAATGAACGCAGAAGAGAGATGGCAATCCTGCGTTCAGTTGGAGCTGGACCTGTTACAATATCTTTTTTGTTGATTTTCGAATCTACAATATTAACTCTTACCGGTATAATTTTTGGTATTCTATTTTTATACATTGTATTAATTGTCTCACAGCCTATTTTAGAGGCTTACTTCGGTTTATTTGTTTCGGTTGATTTCTTAACTTATCAGGACATGATTTTGCTTGTTGGAATTATTTTTGCTGGAATGTTGATGGGATTAATTCCTGCAATAAAAGCTTATCGTCAGTCGCTTTCAGATGGAATGTCGGTACGTCTATAAAAAAATAGCTGATGAAAATAATAATCTCAGCCTTTCTCTTCTTTTCTCTTTTAATAAACTCTTCCCAGGCTTTCAGCTCTAATTTAGATACAAAAGAGCTTAAATGGTCTGACTTGAGGAAGTTAAACTACAGAACTGGAGAAATGCCTGAAAGCTTAAGAAAGTTAATAGGTAAATCAATTAAAATTCCTGGATTCGCTGTCCCACTGGAGGGAGATGATGGATTTGAATATATTAACGAATTCCTTCTTGTCCCGTATTTTGGAGCGTGTATTCATGTACCCCCACCTCCTCCAAATCAAGTTATTCATGTTATTTTGGATGAACCAGTACATTTTGAAGTGATTTCTTTTGCTATATGGATTACTGGTATTTTAGAAATAGGCGATTACTTTCTTGAAGGAGGATCAGATGATTTTGGTCAGATGAGGTACGATACTGAAACCAGTTACCTGATAAGGGGCCTAAGTGTAGAAGAATATGATTAACAAATAAGTGTGTTTACTGATTATAAAAAATCTTAAGCTAAATTATATTTTGATTCTTAAATCATTCTAATTCTGCACTCCTTTTAAATCCTTCTAAAAAAATTTTGAATATTTTTAATAAATAATTTTAAGGGTGGTTCAACCTTACTTAAGCTATTTAAACATTTGAAAAAAATCATATAAAATTTATATTCAATGATTTAATTAAAGATGATTAATTTTTAAGCAGTTGGGTTTAAATAGTGTCTACGTTTTAGGCGTTATTAATTTTATTCCATTAAAAACTATTTTTTTTACTAGCTAAATAATTTTTTAAAATCAATAATTTATATAGCTATTATAAAAATTTTTTTTTTGGCATAATCCTTGAGATAGGTATGTGCTGATACAATTTAATTTGTACTAAAAATTTAAACTACAGGCAATTAAGCATTTTGTCTTTAATAGACTAATAATTGACTTTTTGGCTGAAAAAAAATCCGCCGATTAAAATTATGAGAAACAATAAAAAAATCATAGGAGAATTAAATGAATCAAACAGAACTAATTAAATCTAATTCTATGAAAAATATTTTTCATAGCTGTTTAAAAAAATCAAATTTAAAATTTTATGCCCCTCTAGTTCTGGCACTAATTTTTCTATTAATTATACAAAGTTGCTCAGATAATTCAGATGATTCTTCCAGTTCTTCAAGCTCAACTTCAACTTGGACTGGAGCAACAACTTCTTGCACATCTTCATGTAGTTCTTCTGTTAACACACCTGATAATTTTAATGCTATTTTATTAAAATCAGTAAGCATTACACCAGCTTCTAAATCTAGTGTTTCAGATCTAGACAGAGTGTTGATAGGTTATAGCAGTTCCTACATGTCGCTTGATAATTCCAGCTATACTACAGTAGGACTCGATTCAACATTGTCTACCTACAATGATGTATTTTTAAAAACATTTCAGCTTGTAGCAGATAACTCATCATCCCCCTCCTGTTATAGAGCAGATTCTGAAAAACATTCGAACTACTCAATAGATTATAATAGTAGTAGCTCAAATAGGCTTTATTTGAGAAATACGTTCGGTTACGAAAGAGAATCTGAAAATGCAGCAGATAATACAACTGGATATTTGTGCTTCACTCATTCTTCTTCACTTTTGACTGCTTCAAAAAGATTTAAATACGATAATAGTACTAATGGTTACACTCAAGACACATCATTTAGTACGATGTATGTTGCATATGATAGTACCAATTCTATTTTTAAGTTAGTTTCATCATCATCTTCAGCATCTTCAATTACTCTTTATGATACTGGAGCTTTGGACCTTACTTTACCAAGCAGTTTTAATCCTAATTTATCAAGTATGGTTACAAACAGCAGGGTAGAGTGGTCTTCCTATGCTACACATTATGATAATCACACATATACAGGTACGTATCAAAACAAGTTATATAACGATACTCACTCTAGTTATCAGTCACAGGTAGAATCTGCAGGAGATAATTCTACTACATCCTCTGCAGCATCAACTATGCTTTCAACAATAAAAAGTGACCTTGAATCTGCCGGTTCTTCGCTTAGATATGATACTTCAGTATACCTAGCTTTTAGAGATGCACTGCTTAAAACAAAAGTAACAGGAGAAACCATAGTGGGTGCTCCAGTAGGGCTAAACACAGCACCTAATGTATTCTTTACAAATGAATGTCTTAGTGGCGTTAGGCATCCTTTCATGGTTATTTTTTCTTGGTCTATATCAGACAGGCCAAACAGATTACTAGATGTGCCTGTACCTCCTGGTGATGGTACTGGTTCATATCCTGACTCAAATGTAACGCGTGATGCAGTTTTACAGACATTTTTGCACAAAATACCATTAAAGGATTACGGAGAAGTTTCGAGCGTTACTGATAATACTCTTAGTACATCTTTAGCAACTGATGCAAGTAGTTCTACCTATACTGTATATTCCCACGCCAGCATAAGTACAATTGGTATAGCAGTAGATGGTGTGCAAATCTACCCAGTTTATAACAACACTCTACTGCCTGCAGTTGAGAAAGCAGAAATCACAAGTTCTGGCATTCATGTAGGTCAGGGAATGGGTCTTCACTGGCATGGTGATGGACATGGAGCAACGGGTAACGGATTAAACCTTTATAATCTTCCAGACTATGTAGGTTACATGCATCCACCATTAATTGGATTTGGACTAGATGGAGTTGCATTATACGGCAAATATGAATCCAGTTATGATTATATGGATGGCTATACCGAGGATACTACTTATGCTTTAGATACCTTTGGTGGACATGATCACGGTGACTATAATTATCACTATCATGCTCAAGGAATTGCCAATGGTGATGAAAATGGTGCATGTTCATCCAATTGCTTAGCCGCTGGAAGTTATACTATGAACATACTTATGAAAGGTGCTTGGGCAGGAGACATAGATAGTGTCCCAGATTTCTGGAATTCCAATAATAATGGGAAGCCGGCAACTACAGGAGCTCAAAATAATAAGTGGATTGGTAATAAAAACTATGCATCAGGGAGCTGTAATTAAGAAAACAATTTAAAGACATAGAGGTTAGTCAAAAATTTTATTAATAACTCGATTACATAAAATTTTTTACCATACCTATTGATCACTAATTATTTAAAATGCTGGTTTTGTTTTCATAAACTTGCTTTTTGTGAAAATTTGTTGACTTTAGAAAAATTCTTCATTCCTGCGACTTGTTCATCATTAGGCTCTGCACAACAATACCAGGGTTCACTCATTTTAGGTACATGGGTACTTCCAACAGGCTCAGGAGGCAACGTCGGTGCTAACTGATTAAGTGCATTGTGAGCTAAAACCCAAACCTGTTCAAAAATTGCCCTTCTGCTTGCACCTTCATTTACTCCAAGCTGGATTGCTTTATAGACTTCAGCCTGCAGTTCATCTGTAAGTGGATCGTCCGGCTTCCAATTGTAACTCAGCTTTTCTGCATCAAAATTACCAAGAAACTGATTAATATCTTTCAGTTCTAAAATTCTGCTCCCTTCCGTTATTAGAAGACGGATGCCAAGCTGAACTGGAGATACATTTTCAATCAGATTCAATTCGCTTATCATAGAAAGAAGATCCACAAATCCAAAGGTTGTAGTCCATGGATGAAAAGGTATGAAAGTTGGAGAAAGTTTAAGCCCTGCGGTATGTGTCACATTTACAACCTCTACAAAATCAAATCTTGTATGATTTTTTCCCAGTTTGCATAAAATTTCATTATCTACCTCCTCAACAGCTGTGGTGACAAAAATACATCCGGTTTCAGCCAACAGAGAAAGTTTTTCCCTATGAGCATGCAAGTGCTCTACTTTGATGGTGACGTCGTATGTCAGGTCTGGGAATTCTTCATGAAAAGTCTTTACTAACTTAAAAGCATGGCCCGGTCCATTAAAAAAATCAGGATCTCCAAATGTAATATGTTTTGCGCCAGCCTTGACCTGCTGGCGAATGTCTTCCATTACCACATCTGGCTGGACTACAAAGAATCGACCTTTATAAACATTTACTACAGGGCAATGGCGACAAATATGCTTACAACCTCGTGTACCTTCGGTATAACCAACAGTAATTGACTGTCCTTTACCATTTATTAGTTTTGCATAGTTCTTTAAATTTGGAAGATGACTGCGATTTGGCTTACGAAATTTTTGCCTTTTAAGTAATACCATGTCCGAATTACTGAATATCTTCTTATCTACTAATTCCTTATAAAGATGTACCAGACTATCCTCAAACTCTCCTGAAATAATTGTTTTTCCTCCTAGGCTCAGGAGAAGGTCTTTATTAATTTTCGCGTATAGTCCATAAAAAACCAGATATGCTCTAGGATTAAGATTTTTTATTTTGGGAAGGACTTCAACTGCAAGCCTAGTTGCAGTATGCATTGGGAGGTATATTGCTATTAAACCGGCAGATTCAATCGTATCATCATCTATGCATTCCACAGATAGATCAAGGCACTTTACATTAGCACCTGCATCCTCAAGCCACCTTGCAGGGCTAGCAATACCAAATGGTTGATGACCTAGGTCATATGTATTTATCAGGCAAACTTTCAAAAAGACAATTTTATACTATGCTTTTAATATTTCAGTTGATCCGATCATTTTAAATTAATTATGTAATTATACAAAAAAATAATTAGATAAAAAACAGTAATCAATTGAGCAAATTCTTTTTTCTCATTATTAAGATTGAATGAAAAATGAAAAAGAATTGAAAAGACTTTTAAGAAAGATTTCACTTTAGTTTCTCAATTAATATACTCCAATCCAGGCAATCTTTAGATTAAAACTACCGGACTGTTTGTCTGAGATCATTAAACCAAGATTCCTTATTGCCTTAGGATCAAGCGGTTTTATATCTGAAAGAATCCTTCCTCTGTACGTAGGAACAAATTTGCTGAAAGGCAGACGAATTTCCTGCCAATTTTCATTATTTGTCTGAAAATAATGACGATAGGCCACTCCATTAAAATTATTACCCATTCTACAACGAAACTGGTAAGATTTCCCATCACCCCAAACCTTTATGACAAAGCCCTCAAAATTTCCTATTTCCCAATTTTCATAGGATGATCTAACAGAAGCAAAGCCACCTCCATAATCCAAGGAGACATTTCCATTAAATAACATGTATCCGTCTTCATTAATACTAACTTTCGAACGAGAGATACCACCCATCACATTGTCGTTAACCACTATCCATTCAAAAACATTCGTTGGTTCAACAAAGTTAACAATAAGTCTATGCTTATTACTTGATTCAATTTCCATAGGCGATACACAAAGAACAAAAAAAAACTTAATTAGAATTGAAAAATGAATTATGAATTTTTTATCATTTAAATTCCCAAACATTTGCAGGTTTTAATAATAGTTCAATTGCTTACAAATGGTCAATCTGCGTAAAATTTGTGTATAATTAACATTATAACATAGAAAAAACACATGGCAGAAATTAAAATCGTAATTCTCATCCAACCTTTTTCAAAAAATTTATATAAGAAGAAACAGAGTTGAAAGTAAATTATTGATTTTCCCACCATTTTAAAAAGACAACAAATGCCAAAAATTCTCGTAACTAGACGAACATTTTCAGCGGCTGTCGAGGCCTTAGGAGCTAGTGGTGCTGATGTGGTTGTTTGGGAAGATTCTGAATCACCGTCACAAGAGGCCCTGATCAAAGCTGTTTCCGATTTTGACGGTCTCTATGCCCACATCACGAATAAAGTAAATGCTGAAGTGATGAATGCTGCACCAAATCTCAAGGTTATCGCACAGTTTGGTGTTGGTTACGACAATATAGACATTAACGCTGCCAACGAGTGTGGCATTGCAGTTTGCAACACTCCAGGAATTCTAACTGAAACCACAGCTGACCAAGCATTTGCGCTGCTTGCAACAATGGCCCGCCGGATCAATGATCTTTCAGCGAAGGTCAAGCAAGGGGAATGGGGTGATTTCGACCCTCTTGGCTACCTTGCTACTGACATTCACCATAAGACATTAGGAATTGTTGGTATGGGGAGAATCGGATCCGAAATGGCGAAACGTGCCACCGGATTCAGTATGAGGGTGATTTACTTCAACCGTAATAAGCGAGATCAAGAGTTTGGCGCCAGTTACGTGGATTCTCTTGATGAATTGCTCGAACAATCTGACTATGTCACACTGCATAATCCGCTTACGTCAGAAACCATGAATATGATTAGTACAGTCCAGTTCAAGCTGATGAAAAAATCAGCTATTTTGATCAATACGAGTCGTGGTGGGATTATCGATCAGGATGCTTTGTACAAAGCACTTAAATCTGGTGAATTAGCTGGAGCTGCGCTGGACGTTACTGTACCAGAGCCGATTCCTGCTGATCATCCCTTGTTGACGCTCAAAAACTGCCTTATAACGCCACACGTAGCCAGTGCCACGATCGATACACGTATGAAGATGGCGATGATGTCGGTTGAGAACTTGCTAGCCGGTGTAAAAGGCGATTGGCCGCCGTACTGCGTTAATCGAGCAGCGATTGCAGGTAAAGCTCGATTAAAAAATTAAGTTTTCTATATCGACATAGAAAAAACTATTGGGCTAATATTTAAAATTTACTTTTGGCAAATATATTCTGCCAGTGCAGATCTTTATTTAGACTTTTCTGGTAAGAAAATTTGGAGAACGGAGAGGATATTTTTAGGGAATTGTATGGATTATTTGCGAAAAAATGGATTTTCCAAAAATTGTAAACCCGTAAACTTTGCAAATGCTGGTGGCCAGAGGTGGAATTGAACCACCGACACACGGATTTTCAGTCCGTTGCTCTACCAACTGAGCTATCTGGCCCTTTGAAGCAAGGTTTTTGCAGTATAACCTATTTCTCTTCCTTCGCAGTCAGGAAAGAAAGTCCTGGTGCCGCAGGGGAGACTCGAACTCCCACACAATTTCTTGCACATGAACCTGAATCATGCGTGTCTACCAATTCCACCACTACGGCATACTGATTTTATTGGATTTTTTACCACATGATTTCAAGACCCATATTTCCTAGATACCCTTGACTCCGTACTTTACTTTAAATTTCCGACAAAAAACCAACCAACGTATGTTTTTTGGTCACACTTTTGGTCAATCCTGAAGTTCTAGTTCAGAAATTTTTATGGTTTTGAGTATACTTAATTTATGAGTTTTTACAATCGATAATTTTATCATTCCCAAACAAAGTCCATAGCACAATTTGGACATTCACCACGCAATCACAGTAGAAGACAGAAGAAAGAAGGAGAGTATGATGAGTAAGTGTCTCACTTTGTTTTCTAATTGGTTTGTGTATTAGTAAAACCCAATATATATCTAAATTTTGGGGATCTAACAAGAATCAGGTATGTTGTGGAAATAGAGTCCAATTAAAAATAGAGTCTGATAATGGTGCTTTTACCAATTCTTCCACTAAGCCATTATTATCAGCCGATACGTTCTATAGCATCAGCACAAATTAAACAAAAAATTTGTGACATCAAGTTAAACTTGAACCTGTCCTTTACAGTATAGAAACTTAAATATGTTTAAAGTATAACTCCATGCAATAAATATTCTATAAAATGGATAAACTCATTCAGGAGATGTTAGCAAAATTAAAGGAATTCGGGTTACTTTTTCAAAGTAAACGTAAGCTACAGTATAGTGTTCTTGCCTTGTATCTGCTTCTCTGGTTGCTTTCCTCAGGAAGTCTTACCACTACAATCTGGGTGGCAGTTGGATCTGGACTTGGTTGGATGATTGGTCGCGGTAGTCAGCAGACTACATAAAATGACCAACACAATTTTAATTACTGGTGCCAGTTCAGGAATTGGTAGAGCCCTAGCAGTAGAGTTTTCTCAAAGAGGCTACGCACTTGGTTTATGCGCCCGAAGGCTTGAACTTCTAAAGAATCTTCAAAACGAGATTAGCAAAAATAATACTGTAGAAATTGCAGAACTTGACGTTTCTAAATTTGAAGCTGTCAGGGAAGTTCTTTTCAAACTCTCGGATAAACTTGGAGGAGCAAACATCATAATAGCCAATGCAGGAGTTGGTGAAAGAAGTTTCCCCGGAGAAGGTACATTTAACCTTGACCGCAAAGTGATTGAAATAAATCTGCTTGGAGCAATGGCCACTATAGATGCTGGTGCGGAAATACTTAAAAAACAAGGAGGTGGACAAATTGTTGGTATATCTTCTGTTGCAGGGTTTCGAGGTCTTTCCAACGTCCCCGCATATTCAGCTTCCAAATCTGCTTTATCCACATACATGGAAGGCATCCGTCACCATCTTACAAAACACAAAATTGATGTTACCGTGATTAATCCTGGATTTATTGATACTTCAATTAACACTAACCGCAAATTCAGACCTTTTCTAATTAACGCCGAAAAATGTGCTAGCTTGACGGCTGATATGATAGAAAAAAAAGTATTTTCTTCCACGGTTCCTGTCTGGCCATGGGCAGTTGTTTCCGGATTAATAAAATTTATTCCAGAACGTATCTGGTGCAGGTTCGAAACATGACTCCTGAACTACTTTTTGTTACTGCAAACGAATTAACATAAAGAATGAAATTTTTTAGATCTTTATTTCATAAACCTGAGAAATTGAAATGTTGTCCGAAATTTTAACCATTAAGTTAAAATTAGATCATTTTCTTATAGTTAGAATTACCAAAAAACAAAGAAAACATAATGGAAAAATTTATCAGGGGAATTCCAAAGGCTGAGTTGCATCTGCATATCGAAGGAAGTTTGGAACCAGAACTTATGTTTGAACTGGCAGAGCGCAATGGAGTTGATATACCATATTCTTCAGTTGAGGACATCCGGGCGGCATATGAATTCAGTGATCTTCAGTCTTTTTTGGATATTTATTACGCAGGAGCAGGAGTTCTGAAGAAGACTGAAGATTTCTTTGATTTGACATGGGCATACTTGAATAGAATACATAATGAAAATGTAAGACACGTAGAAATATTTTTTGATCCACAGACACATACTGACCGAGGCATTCCTTTTAAAACAGTTATAACTGGCATTCATAAAGCACTGGAAGCAGCAAGAGAAAAATTTGGAATTACGTCTTTCCTGATACTTTGTTTTTTAAGGCACCTGAGCGAAGAAGCAGCTCTTGAAACTCTTGAAGAGGCACTGCCTTTCAAAGATTGGATTGAGGGAGTAGGACTTGATTCTTCAGAAGTTGGATTCCCTCCAGATAATTTTGAAAACGCTTTCGCAAAGGCAGCGGAAAATGGATTCCGTAAAGTTGCACACGCCGGTGAAGAAGGTCCTCCTGAATATATATGGAACTCACTGGACATACTTGGAGTTTCGAGAATCGACCATGGAGTAAAGTGTACTGAAGATAAAAAACTCTTGGAGCGCATCGTTCGAGAACAAATACCCTTAACTGTTTGCCCTCTTTCAAATATCAAGCTATGTGTATTTGATAAAATGGAAGATCACAACCTTAAAAAAATGCTTGACCATGGTATTCGAGTGACAATAAATTCAGATGATCCTGCATATTTTGGAGGCTACATTAATCAAAATTTTATTGCCACACAGCGGGCCCTGAAGTTGAGTGAAAATGAAATCATTGAAATAGCAAAAAACGGATTCCGCTCCAGCTTCCTGCCACAGGATAGCATAAATTATCATATTGAAACCATTGACGAATTTGTTCTAAAAATGAAAAATTCAGCTTGATCTTCTCCTTAGAATCAAAAGGTTTCCTGCAAGAATCAGTGCCACTCCTGCACCCGCGTATGCAGACCACTGATAGCTTTCAAAAACTGTGGATATTCCAAGCGCAACAAGCGGGAACACGAGAGTTGCGTATGCCCCCCTCTCAACACCAACCCTACCGACCAGTGTCAAGTAACTCAAAAATGCAAATATGGTGGCAAAAACTGAAAGGAACAGCAAGGAACCTATATAAGATACCGTCAACTCTATTGTAAACTCTTTCCCCGAGGCAAAAGACAATGCCAGCATAAGCAGCGCACCGTAAGCCATGCCGTAGGTATTTGCTTGTATTACCGGGACACCATTGTACTGATTTCTTGCAGAGGCTATGTTCCCAAGTGAAGCTAAAAACGTGGCCAGAATTGCTATTGCCGTGGCTTTCAGGTTTTCATCTCCCATTTCAAAGCTGGTTATTTCTGGCCAGAAAACCATTACTATTCCCGCAAGTCCAAGGCATGCACCAAATCCCATTCGAAGCTCAAACCTGTTTTTCAAGAAAATGATCCCGTTTAGCATATTCATTACTACAAGGGTACTGAATATTACTGCTGCAAGACCGCTGGTAAGAGTAAGTTCAGAAATGTAGAATAGCAAGTAATTCAACGAAAAGAGGCAGGTGCCCTGAAGAAACATTAAAAAGTGATCCCGCAATCCAAAGCGCATCAATATCCCTGAATAACTGCAGTAGAGCCAAGAAATACCAGATGCAAGTATAAACCGGTAAGCAACCGAGACCATTGGATCTACGTATCCAAGCTGGAATTTAATGGCCAGCCAACTGGAACCCCAGATCAATATCGTTGTAGTGTAGAGAAAAATATTTTGAATCGAATCGGACAGTTTTGTCACATTCTGACACCACCGTCAATTTCAAGCATACGGCCAGTAAAATATTTATTTTTGAGGATAAACAGAACTCCATCGGACATTTCAGTAGGCTCAGCAAAGCGTCTTAAAGGAATACTCTTGACGAATTTTTCTTTTACATCATCACGCAGTGAGACAACCATCTCTGTTGCAGTAAAACCAGGCGCAACACCTGCTACTCTTATTCCGTGCTGAGCTAGTTCCTTAGCCCAAAGAACTGTCATAGCTGAAACTCCTCCTTTTGCTGCGGAATAATTACTCTGTCCAAAATTTCCAGAACGTGCAACACTGGCAATGTTTATGATCACACCTCTTTTTTTGAGTTCAACAAACTGAGCTGCTGCCTCGCGTCCACAAAGAAAGACCCCAGTGAGGTTAGTATCGATAACCTCCTGCCATTTGGAGAGAGGGAACTTCCTGATTTCACCTTCTTTTTCCTTTACAAGTAGGCTGTCACGTAAAATTCCAGCGTTGTTTACAGTGGCGTCAAGTGTGCCGAAATCGCTTACGACCTGAGAATATACTGCCTCAACTTCCGTTTCTATTGTGACGTTAAGTTCGTATCCTCTTGCCTCGACTCCTTTAGCCTCGCATTCCTTGCGAGTTTTTTCCATCGCCTCTACATCGATATCTGCAAGTGCTACTTTCATTCCGTTTAACGCGCAGTCCAGCGCGAATTGTCTCCCTAAACCCTGCCCAGCACCTGTTATAATTATTACTTTATCTTTTAATTCCATCTGTATTTTTGATTTAAATTATTATTATAGATTATTATTTTTTACAAAATATTGATCCAATATTTCCATTGCAATTTTGCCATAGTTAATAGCCCCTTTCAATCGAATTCTGATGAGATTGAATAAGATAACAATCTTTCGACTTTATTTTAATTAACATGTCTCAATCACAATGCTACTATCTGATCTGAGAATTTTTTATTATTAATTGGCAGAAGAACATCCCATTAATAATTAGTTAGTTATCATTTATAGTTTTAAGGTTTAAGAATCATAGGCTTCCAATCATCTTTTTCGTTAAAATACACTCCCTACTTAATCAATTGAAGCATTTGTAAAAAATTCATATAAAATTTATATTTAATGATGCAATTAAAGATGATCAATTATTATGCATTTAGATATAAATAGTGATTAAATTTTAGGCGATATTAATTTTAAGTACTTAAATAATGTTTTTAACAGTATTTAAATAATTTAATAAAATCAATAAACTATATAAATTTAGTAAAATAATATTTTATTGGCATAATCTTTGAGATATGTATGGACGCTGGCACAGCTTAATGTATATTAAAAATTAAAACTGCAAACTAAAAAGCATTTTTTCTGTGCATTATTATAAACTGACATTTTGGCTTACAAACAACTGTTAAGCCTTTAAAAAAATGAGAAATTTAAAAAAAAATTTAAGTATAATTCAAGGAGAATTAAATGAATCAAACAGAACTAATTAAATTTGCAAGTGAAAATAATGTGGAAATTGTTGATTATAAGTTCTGCGATTTCCCCGGAACATGGCACCATTTTTCAACACCTATATCATGCTTAAATGAGGACGTTTTTGAAGAAGGTCTAGGTTTTGATGGTTCAAGTATTAGAGGTTTCCAGTCCATACAGGAAAGCGACATGTTGCTTTTCCCAGATCCAGAAACAGCTTTTATTGATCCTTTCACAAAACACCAGACTCTCAGCATTACATGCAACATAAAAGATCCTATAACCGCCCAGCCATATACAAGGGATCCTAGATTCCTTGCCCAGAAAGCAGAGCAGTATCTTAAATCCACTGGAATAGCAGATCTTAGTTACTGGGGCCCTGAAGTCGAGTTTTACATTTTCGACCATGTCAGTTTTGACCAAACCTACAATGAAGGCTTTTATCATGTAGACTCTGTTGAAGGTGCTTGGAATACCGGAGATAACTCTCAACAGAACCTTGGCTACAAACCACGTTATAAAGAGGGATACTTCCCAGTAGCTCCAATGGATCACATGCAGGATATCCGTTCAGAAATGGTTAAAACCTTAGAGCAAGTTGATATTGATGTGGAAGTTCATCATCACGAGGTAGGAACAGGTGGACAGGCGGAAATTGACATGCGTTTTGACAGCCTTACTCGTATGGCAGATAAAGTTTTGTTATACAAGTACATCGTTAAAAACGTTGGCAAGAACCACGGAAAAACGGTAACTATGATGCCCAAGCCAATTTTTATGGATAACGGATCAGGAATGCATGTCCATCAAAGTCTCTGGAAAGGAGAAAAAAACGTATTTTATGATGCCTCAAAATACGGTTTGTTAAGTGATACAGCACGACATTACATCGGTGGACTGCTAAAGCATGCTGACGCGCTTTGTGCTTTTATTGCTCCAACAACAAATTCATATCGGAGGCTTGTACCTGGGTACGAAGCCCCTATTAATCTCGTTTATTCGCTTAGAAATAGGAGTGCCTGCATTCGTATTCCAACATATTCCAACAGTGAAAAAGCGCGAAGAATCGAATTTAGGACTCCAGACCCCAGCTCTAATCCATACTTAGCTTTCTCAGCAATGCTTATGGCAGGACTTGATGGCGTTATAAACAAAATTGAACCTCCAGAACCTGTTGATAAAGATTTGTATGATCTAAAGCCTGAAGAAATGAAAGACGTGAAATCTGTAGTAGGCTCGTTGGACGCTGCATTGGACGCACTTGAGGAAGATCATGCCTTTCTTTTGAAAGGTGATGTATTCACTCAGGATGTAATCGACATGTGGCTGAGTTACAAGAGAGAACGTGAAGTTGATGCAATGCGACTAAGACCTCATCCGTATGAATTCTCTCTTTACTATGACGTCTAATATAAAAATTAAGCATAGTACTTAGTTAGATTTTGAAAAATTATTATTAGCATTTACTAAAAAACAATAATGTTATGCTAATAAACTCTAACAATTTTTTTTTATCTAAATATAAAATTGGCTTTTTTTCTTACAGGTAAATCACTAAGACAGTACTAAAATATTAAATCGTTAAGAAATGAAAGGGACAAAATGACAAATGCAGAAATTTCAGAATTAGGTATAAAATTATTCAATGAAAATAAAATTGATGAATGGACTGATGCCATAGCGGCAGATGACATTGCTCTTGAGGATGTGGCCATAGGGCATAAGGCATTCGGTAAGGAAGAGGCTAAAGCATATGTTAAAAATTGGAAAACTACTTTCCCAGACATGGTAGGAAAGTGTAATAACAGGGTTGAATCAGGCAATACTATGTTTGAAGAATGCTCCTGGACAGGAACAAATACAGGAGAAATAAATGCTCCAGACGGAAGTAAAATCCCTCCAACTGGTAAAAGTGTTAATATTAATAATTGTTTCGTTTATGAATTTGAGAACGGAAAAATCAAGTCAATGAAAAACTACCTCGACACCATGAGTATGATGGGGCAACTGGGCTTGGCAGGATAACTAAAAAAACTAAATTAATGAAAGGAAATTATGTCAGAGCAAATTATCAAAAAATGGACTGAAGCTTTTAAGAATGAGGATTGGGAAACAGTAGCGTCACTTTATTCTGATGATACAGTAGGTTCAGACCCGACTGGTGCCATTTTCACTGGAAGGGAAGCAAATTTAGCAAATGATAAAATTTGGCGAAATATATTTTCTGATTTCATTTTTGAATTTGGAGAATTTATACAATCAGGAAATACAGGTGCAGTTGAAATGCAAGTTACTGCAACAATGACCGGCGAAATGGAAATGCCTGACGGAAGTAAAATTCCTCCAACTGGAAAAACTCATACAATGAGAGCTTGTCAGGTTATTGAGAGTGAGAATGGTCAAATAAAAAATCAAAGAATGTACACTGACATGATGTCGATGATGGCTGGTTTTGGAGTGATGCCTTCATAGTAAACCAAAACATTCGGATTTTTAAAATTTAACTATTTGTAAGTAACTAACTTACTTCAATAAAAATATTTAAGATCACTAGAATAACAACATTATGCTTAAAAAAAAATTATTATTAAATTATGTGAAAATGCTCTCCAAGTTAATAATTTTCATATGTATCATTTTTTCAATGACTAATTTAGGGTTTAGCCAAGAAATTTCTGATGCTGAATACTCGAAGCTTAAAAAACATCCAATAATTGGTTTATCACCAAAAGCAAATATTAAAGCATCAGCAGGATTTCTAAAAGGTGCAATGGGACTGTATAAAAATTCAGTTATACCTGAAAAATATATGTGGTTAATGGGCCTTGCAGCTTCCGCTGCTATGAAATGCGAATATTGCGTTCATGCTAACAAGTTTAATGCTGTAAAGGCAGGAGCAAATTTAGAGGAAATCAAAACTGCAAATCAACTTGCTGCACAAATCGCTTATCTTAGTACTCACTTTTATGCTAGCCAAATGGATTTAGATAAATTTAAGAAAATGATCGGTTCTATGAAAATTGATAAGGACGGGAATATTACTACAACTAATCCTTAAAAAACTATATTGATTTAGAGATTTTCATACTACGTAGGAATAACAACCCACATTGAAAGAGTAAAAAATTTAATTTTTTTAACAACAATTTTTATATCTAAAAATAATGTTAGAAACATAGGTTAAGTTTGTTTTATTATTGATACAGCATTGATTTTTTTATACCCTGCCAATTTTTTCTGCTGAGAATTCTTGATCTTTTCAAAACAATTTTCTAAAAAATATTGTAGAATTGTTTTGTTTAAAGAAATTTTTTTAGTAGATATCCTTGACTTTTTCTTTCAAAAAAATTTTTAGCTCTGGCTCTGAGTTATAATTCTGCCTCTCAGAAACCTTGTTTTTTTGATCTTATAACTACTTTTTTGACATCTTAACATTTTTAGAATGCAAAGAAATATATCCATTGATCATCCAAATCGATCCTTTCTTGAAACAACTCGAATTGATAACTGGTGGGTCGGACCATTTCTAACTTCCATTGGTTTACTTGCATTCATTTTGTATTCAACATGGGCTGCTTTTCAGAATGAACACTATCAGTGGGGACCCTACCTCTCTCCATTTTATGCACCTCTGCTTGAATTCGAATGGTGGCCTTTTTCACCAGCATTCCTCATCCTCTGGGCTCCTGCAGGATTCAGGTTCACCTGCTACTATTACCGAAAAGCCTATTACAGATCTTTATTTCTTACTCCATCTGCATGTGCGGTTGGAGCAAGGCCTCAAAAATATCGTGGAGAGCGTGTTTTATTTATTTTTCAAAATTTACATCGCTATTTCCTTTATATTGCTCTCATTTTCTGTGTGATTTTAAGCTACGATGCAATTGTTTCGTTCTCTTTTGAAAATGGATTAGGTGTAGGAGCCGGAAGTATAATAATGACCCTTAATGCAGTTTTCCTGACTGCATTTACTCTCGGCTGCAATTCTTTAAGGCATCTGGTGGGAGGAAATATAAATTGCTATTCATGCGCTAGATTTGGCAATCAAAGATACCAGACATGGAAATTTGTTTCACTTTTTAACGTTCATCATAATCTTTGGGCATGGATAAGCTTATTTTGGGTTGGGTTTACCGACTTATATATACGACTCGTCTCGATGAGCATTATTACTGATTATAGAATTTTATAAGTGGAATCATACGAAGTAAACGAGCATGATGTCCTTGTAATTGGAGCAGGCGGAGCAGGACTGAGAGCAGCAATTGAAGCCTCAGCTCAAGGAGTTTCAGTGGGTTTAATCTGTAAATCATTGCTCGGGAAAGCACATACAGTGATGGCAGAAGGAGGTATGGCTGCATCACTGCGAAATTCTGATCCAAGAGATAACTGGGAGGTGCATTTCCGAGACACTATTCGGGGAGGAAAGCACATCAACAACTGGCGTATGGTTGAAATTTTTTGCCAGGAAGCTGCTGCTAGAGTATCAGAACTTGAGGAATGGGGGGCCATTTTTGATCGAACAAAGGAAGGATTGATTGCACAGCGAAACTTCGGTGGTCACAGATATCCCCGTCTTGCTCATGTTGGTGACCGTACTGGTCTAGAACTTTTAAGAACACTCCAGAACCATGGGATTCATCAGGGATTTGAGGTCTACATGGAATGCTGTGTTGTGGAGTTAATTAAAGAGAATGACCAAGTTTGCGGTGCTTTTGGATTCTGGAGAGAAAGCGGACAGTTTGTAGTTTTTAAGGCAAAATCAGTAATTCTTGCAACAGGCGGTCTAGGAAAGGTTTACAAGGTAACCAGCAATTCTTGGGAGGGGACAGGTGATGGTCATGCACTGGCCTATCGAGCTGGGGCAGAGCTAATTGACATGGAGTTTGTGCAGTTTCATCCCACAGGGATGGTATGGCCTCCAAGTGTACAAGGGATTTTGGTAACTGAAGGTGTTAGAGGTGAGGGAGGAATTTTAAAAAACAGTGATGGCAAGCGTTTCATGTTTGAATATATTCCTGAAACTTTTGCTGCAGAAACATCTGATTCTGAAGGAGAGGCATCACGCTGGCTGAAAGGGGACCCTGAAGCTAGGCGTCCACCTGAACTTCTTACTCGTGATGTTGTAGCAAAAGCGATAAGGAGTGAAAGAATTGCTGGAAGAGGTAGCCCTCATGGGGGTGCATTTCTAGATATTGCAAGCCAGAGAGATGCAGAATACATAAAAAAGAAATTGCCCAGTATGTATCACCAGTTCATGAAATTGGGCAACTTAGATATTACCAGTAAGCCAATGGAAGTAGGCCCCACCTGCCATTATGTAATGGGAGGAGTGAGAGTTGAACCTGAAACTGCAATGACAACAGTTAAAGGTCTTTTTGCGGCTGGAGAAGTAGCAGGTGGTCTTCATGGTGCAAACAGACTTGGAGGAAATTCGCTTACAGATCTCCTGGTTTTTGGTGCTAGAGCCGGATTTCATGCAGCAAATTACAGTAAAGAAATTGCAGAGCCATTTAATCCCTCCGAGGATCTCCTGAAAAAGATGGAATTAATTTCTCTGGAACAATTTGATCCTGAAAGAACTGAAAATCCATATTCTGTTATGAAAGATCTTCAGGAAATAATGGAAAATAACGCAGGCATTGTAAGGACGAAAGACGAAATGGAAAAGGGACTAGAACTTCTTCAGGAACTAAAGAAGCGTAGAGAAAAAGTTCGCGTGGAAGGAAACAGACAATACAATCCGGCATGGCATTATGCTCTTGATCTGAAAAATCTTTTATGCGTTGCCGAAGCTATTACTCTAGCCGCTCTTAAGAGAGAAGAGAGTAGGGGTGGTCACACCCGAGATGATTTCCCGAAAAGCAGCGAATCTTTTCAGAATGTAAACTCATTCATAAGTGATAAGGGAGGAAAAATGGTCATCGAAACCCGGGAAAGGGAACCTATACCAGAATATTTGCAAAAACTATTGTAGAAAAAATCTGATAAAAGGCAAAAGGGAATAATGGTTGAAGCACAATTTAAAGTATTCCGAGGGGAAGGAGCAAAAGGGAATCTTTTAGACTTTACTGTTGAAGTAACTGAAGGAATGGTGGTTCTTGACGCAATTCATCAGATACAGTCAAGGCATGCTAATGATCTAGCAGTCCGATGGAATTGCAAAGCTGGGAAATGTGGTTCATGCAGTGCTGAGATTAATGGTAGACCTAGACTGATGTGCATGACAAGAATGGATGAATTATCGTTAGATAAACCGGTGTTGATCGAGCCATTACGTGGATTCCCTCATATGAAAGACCTTGTAACAGATGTCTCAAGAAACTATGAAATTAACAAAAAAATTAGACCCTTAACTCCAAAACCTAGAGAACCTGATGGTACTTACCGGATGCAGCAGGAAGATATAGAGAGAATTCAAGAATTTCATAAGTGTATTGAATGTTTTCTCTGTCAGAATGTTTGTCATGTAATTAGAGACCACAATGTCAAGGAATTTGCAGGTCCACGCTTCCTAATAAGAATTGCATCCCTGGCAATGCACCCACTTGACACACTTAATAGACTTAAAGAACTTAAAGATGTTTTCGGGATAGGTTACTGCAACATTACAAAGTGCTGTACTGAAGTATGTCCGGAAAACATAAAGATTACTGATAATGGAATCATACCTCTAAAGGAGAGAGTTGCAGGAGCATTCTATGACCCACTTGCCTGGCTTTGGAAAAGTATAACTTCCAATTTAAAAAAAAATCCTAAAAAATAATAAATTATACTGCAGTTAATCAAATTATAATTAGTAGTTTGCTAGATCTTTTAAAGTATTAGATATCACAAATCTTGTTTTAAGAAAGCAAAGTTAGGATTATTCTAAGAGTGGAAGTTAAGTGGAACGAGAGGTGTTTTTGAGAAGATTATTAATTGAGGGGATGTTGCTGTAATAACTGTTAAATGGCGGAGGGAGAGGGATTCGAACCCCCGAAGACCTTGCAGCCTTAACGGATTTCAAGTCCGTCGGTTTCAACCACTCACCCATCCCTCCTGAATTATAATTTTCTGAGATTTGATTTTTTTTCTCAAGCTTGAATTCATTTCCTTAAGAATTATTTAATATCCTATTACTTATAAGATGAAAGGGCAGAATCAAAAACTTCCAAGGTTTTGTCTAGCATGATGTCTGGGTTGAATCGGACTAGTGCATCACTGCGAGCTCCATGAGAAATCCGATCTAAGAGTTCCGGATTTGAGAGAACATTTCGTATTTCTATAACAAGTGCTTCCGAAGTTTTGTTCTTCGCAAGCATTCCGTTTTGCTCGTGTTTTATAATTTCCGGAAGACATCCTGTTGGGAACGCTACTACAGGAGTTCCCACTGAAAAAAACTCCATTGCTACTCTGCATATTACTTCAGAATCAACTGAACTGACAATTCCCAAACCAGAAAATTTCATTATCTGAAGAATGTCTTCCCTTTCTGGAATCAGCCGCACACTGTCTTTGAGAATCAGCCGATTAATATCTTTTCTAAGTGCAGTCATTTCCGGTTCGTTTTCTGAGGTGTCCCGATAAGGAATCAGCAAAATAAGGTCAGGAAATTCTGATAGCAGTTCACTAAAACTCTGAAGCAGGATTCGCTGTCCTTTCACAGCCCGAATGCGCCCAACGACTGAGAGAATAGTGGAATTTTTTGGTATTTCAAATTCCTTCCAGAAATATTTAACCGGCTTCTGCAGTATTAAGGAACAATCTGCAGGGAAATAAATTGATTCCACTTTGTTCTCGACTTGCGGAACAGCACTCAGCAACCTCTGAGTAACAATTTCTCCTGCTGTTATATGATAATCTATCCAGTCTGTATGCATTTTACGGTTCAACCAGTGATTTAACAAGATTCGTGTTGTTCCTCTAGTTCGAACAATGGCAATAGGGCTTTCAGGACGCTTTGAACGCGCAGAAAGAGCGACAAAAACAAATAACGGTAATCCTTCTGAGCAATGCGGATTGATGAGGTCAATTTGCTCATCATCAATAAATTTTTTCAGTTTTTGATATGAAAGAAAAATATGAAAGGGATTTTTGCTGTTTAGATTGATGTGCTCAACAAGAGGAAGTCCAAGATTAGAAAGTTTTTGTGAATTTAGTGAGTTAGGCAGAGTCAGTACAAAAACCCTATGTCCAGCCTGCTGTAGCAGTAGAGCTATTTTGGCAGCATATTCAGCTTCTGCGTTCCACCAATGGAAATTGCTACCTATAAGGATTTTCATTAACAGCCGGTGTTTCTAAGAAATCCTTGAATGTGTATACATTATATTTTTTTTCATAAAGAGTACAAACTTTGCGAGACCCTATAGGGCTAGAAATAAAAAGGATTGCATTAATTTTAAACATTAACTCAGTTAGAGGCATCTTTAATTTTATTCTCTCCGTATTAATTTCTTAATTTATTCTGTCTAAACAGTTTGAAGGGAGACAAAAACTACTATTGTCCTCGTAGTTGCTTGGCAACCTCTATTTCAGAATTTTCCACTACTTCAGAAAGTTCATCCACAGAAATCATCATGCTTTTACGGTCCGGCATGACTGCATAAAGATATTTAACAAATTCAGGGATCATAGATAAATAATTTTGGTTTTCTTCCAGCTTTATCTGCCGTACCAGAAAATTTTCAAACTGTTCCTGAGACATATTGCGCATAACACTGATGAATGCTGTTGAGCATTCTTCAAGTTCTTTGCTGACGTCAGTTGGGTAAAAAAATTTCATCTGTTTTCTTGAACCTACTAGGCGAGCTAAAATAAACATTGCAAAACAAACAAACATTCCGTCAATCCAACTTATTCCCCATACCCCCATGTGACCCATCATAAAATATATTGCACCTACAATATGGGCTAATAGCTGTAATGTTACCCTAACTTTTTCCACATTAAGATATTTTATGTTATACCGCTTTTCCTTTACGAAAAATGACATCCCTTCTGTAAAATGTGGTGCCGCTATTACAATCTCTTCAGCAGAAGCAAGCTGATTTTCCAGCTCCATTTCCAGTTGTTTCTTTTTTTCAATTGCACGCTCATTGATGATCTCCTGCATCACATAACGTCTTGAAGCCCTAAGCCTTTCTGTTAACTCCTCGATATGTTCATTGGGATTATCTTCACCATCTGACAACGGGGTAGCTTTAAATTCCGCACGGTTGGTAAGGTACTCTATCAACTCATCATACAACTTATGCATTTCTGCAGGGAAACTGCTATGTCCTGTTTCTTCTTCTTCGGCCTTTGACTTGGCTTCCAATTCCATTTCATGGCGAACCACTATAGAAAAAATATCTGACGCATTTTCAATGTTTGATGAACTAAGTTCCAACATACGGATGAAGGTATTTCCAATGATTGACGTGTAGGTAGAATATTTCCTGCCTTTGTAATCAATATCAGGTTTCTGAAGCGTATAATAACCATTTAAAATGGAATCAACCATCATACGAAGCAAGGTATCATAGTTTTCGTTGCTGTCCCTCTTGATAGCTAGGCCATTCCAGCTCAAAGCAGCAAATTTATCTGCAACGCCACTTGACTCCAACCATAACTCAGTAGCTTCAACAAAAGCGTCTATTTTTTCAGGAGTACCCACATTTTGCCAAATATAGGCAGAAGCTTCTTCAGATGCAGCTTCGCTATCCATCTGCTTCTGAAAGATAACCATCACATCTCTGGCAATCTTCTCTTCTAAATCAACAGGTGATTGTTCTCCAGATACTGTTCCTGCTTCTGCTTGAGCCATAATTAAGACAATTTACCCTTTTATTATTAATTTTTGTCATTGTCACGCCAGTCAAGACGAAGTTTTATTTCATCATGGAACAATGACGAAAAGGTTTCAAATGAAACTGATTCTCCTTTCTTGCTTCCGTATCTTTGCCAAGTAACACATTGATTTAACATTTCTTTTTCACCAACAATCAAGATGTTTGGTATTTTATCCACCGCGGCATTCCTGATTTTCTTGCTGAATGAATCGTGAGAATCATCTACCTCTGAACGAATTAAAGAATCATACAAGTTTTGATTCAAGACAAAGGCGTATTCATTGAATGCTGAAGCCACCGGAATAAACCGTACTTGCACTGGAGCCAGCCATGATGGGAATGCTCCACCGTAATGTTCTATCAAGAAAGCCACAAATCTTTCATGCGTACCAAGTGGTGCGCGATGAATAATTATCGGAGTATGTTCTTGACTATCACTTGCAGTGTACTTTAAACCAAAACGGTTACCCATCACCAAATCCATTTGATTTGTTGAGGCAGTTTCTTCACGGCCAACCACGTTTGTAACCTGAAAATCTATCTTTGGACCATAAAATGCTGCTTCACCTCGAACAGCTTCATAAGGTATACCTACTTCTTTCATTACTTCTGAAACAAGAGTTTCTGCCTTTTTCCATAGTTCAGGCTCATCTACGAATTTACCTTTATCTTCCTCAGCAAGAGAAAGTCTCAACCAGAAATTGCTCAATCCGAACATCTTGTAATATTCTGTATGCAGATTCATAACATTAATAAACTCTGATTTAGCCTGCTCAGGAGTACAGTAAATATGAGCATCATTCATGGTCATACCGCGTACGCGCAGCAATCCAGCTAGTTCCCCAGACTGTTCATAACGATAACATGTGCCGTATTCTGCTAGACGGAGGGGAAGATCACGATAGCTCCTAGGCTCTGCTTTATAAATCATATGATGATGAGGACAATTCATTGGCTTGAGAAAAAGACGTTCCCCATCCATTTCCATCGGGGGGAACATACTTTCCTGATAATAAGGCAGGTGTCCGGAAGTAAAATATAAATCCTCTCTTGTTACATGGGGAGTTGATACCCGTTTGTATCCGGCAAGAAATTCTTTTTCCTTGGCCAGTTTTTCCAGTTCATCCCTAATCACGGTTCCGTTTGGCATCCATAAGGGCAGGCCTTTGCCAACTTCTTCACTGATAGTATAATAGCTAAGTTTGCTGTTCAGTTTCCTGTGATCACGTTGCATTGCTAGGCTGCGCTTCTCCTTATATTCATTGAGTTGCTCACTATTTTCAAATGCCAAGCCATAAACCCTCTGCATCATGTTGTTCTTTTCAGATCCTTTCCAATATGCTCCTGCCAGAGAATCTAGCGAAAAGCAGTTTTTTGGAATTTCACTTGTTTTTTTAACATGAGGCCCTTCACACAAATCCCAGAAAGGACCATTACGGTATAGACTTATAATTTCGTTTTGGGCAACAAGATCCTCAACCTGCTCAATTTTGTAATTCTGATTCTCACTGCTCAAAAGTTCAACTATTTTCTCTTGGTCTAATTCTTCACGTTCGAAAACCTGTCCTGACTTAATAATATGTCTCATACGTTTTTCAAGTTTGGGCAAGTCTTCAGGCGTCAATGGTTCCTCGAGATCAAAATCATAATAAAATCCATTATCAACCGGAGGCCCGAAACCAAGTTTAGCGCTAGGGCGTATTTCCAGAACTGCCTGTGCCAGCACATGCGCAAGCGAATGCCTAATTTTGTAGAGATTCGAATTTGTATCAAGTTTGTTCATTAAAAATTTAAGGAATTTTTAATTAAAGGTTCGCAGTAGAAATATAAAAAATAATTTCATGCAGTAGCCTGGGAACCAGAATCACTTGTCCATGAAATATCATTCACACCTTTTTGCTGATCTTTTATGTCCTGAGGATGAGTAACCAGTGCCAATCTCAATGCTTCTTTTACATTTTTGATAATAATTATTTCCAGACCTTTTTTAATTTCATCCGGTACATCGAGAAGATCTTTTTGATTTTCATTGGGAATCAGAACTGTATCTAGGAGACCCCTCTTTGCGGCAATAAGTTTTTCTTTCAAACCTCCTATCTCAGTCACATGACCCCGCAATGTAATTTCACCAGTCATTCCTACATTGTGCTTAACTGAAATTTTAGTAAAGCTACTTATTATAGCCATGATTAGCGGGAGTCCGGCAGAAGGTCCATCCTTGGGTATTGCTCCTTCAGGAAGATGAACGTGTAAATCTGTTTTTGCGAAAATTTCAGGATCAATACCTAAATAATCAGCATTGCTGCGAACATAGGAGAATGCTGCCTTAGCGGATTCCTGCATCACATCTCCCATTTTCCCTGTAAGTACAACTTTTCCTGAACCTGGCATTAAACCTACTTCAATCAGTAGCATTTCCCCACCCATTGGAGTGACACCCAATCCCATTGCAACTCCAATATCACTCTTATCTTCACGCTGGTCACGCTCATATTTTGGTACACCAAGAAGTTCGTGTACTAGTTTTGGAGTTACGATAGTAGTTTTTTTACCTTTGCTTCGTACCAGACGAGTTACTACTTTTCTGCATACTTTACCAATTTCTCGTTCCAGGTTGCGTACCCCAGCTTCACGAGTGTAGCCATGTGTGATTTCTTCAATTGCAGATTTTCTGAAACGAAGCTGTTTTTCTTCCAGACCATGGGATTCTCTCTGTCGTGGAGTAAGAAACTGAGTAGCAATTTGATGTTTTTCCAATTCTGTATAGCCTGTCAGTTCAATAACTTCCATCCTGTCTAGCAGAGGACTAGTAATATTCTGAAGACTATTAGCTGTACAAATGAAAAGGACATCAGACAAACTGAATTCAACATCGAGGTAGTGATCGATAAATGAATCGTTCTGATCAGGGTCTAGTACCTCAAGCATAGCTGCGGAAGGATCACTGATATTGCTTTGGTAAAGTTTATCTATTTCGTCAATCAGCAAAACTGGATTTTTGCTTTTAGCTTTCCTGATAGACTGAATTATTTTTCCAGGCATAGCTCCGATGTACGTGCGACGATGACCACGTATCTCTGCTTCATCTCTTACTCCTCCTAGACTTATTCGAACAAAATTTCTTCCCAGAGCGCTTGCCACAGACTGAGCAAGAGAAGTTTTCCCAACACCAGGAGGACCATTCAGACAAAGAATAGGACCTTTAAGTTTTCCCTTAAGCGAAGCCACAGCTAAATATTCAATAATGCGCTCTTTTATTTTTTCCAAACCATAGTGGTCCTCATCAAGAATCTGTTCCGCCTGTTTAAGATCAAAATTATCTTCAGTTCGTATGTCCCAAGGCATTGCTATAAGCCATTCAAGGTAGTTTCTTACAACATTTGCTTCAGCTGACATTGGTGACATCATTCGTAATTTTTTTAATTCTTTTTCGGCTTCATTTTCCACTTCTTCGGGCATTTTTGACTGCTTGATCTGTTCAGCAATCTCATCCATTTCAGCCTTTGGATCTTCCATTTGTCCAAGTTCTTTTTGAATATTGCGTAGCTGGTCTTGAAGGAAATCTGCTTTTTTAGTGTCACTGAACTTATCTGATGCTTCTTTTTTAAGCTTATTTTCAAGCTTTTTTATTTTCATCTCATCCCTGAGAATATCCAGAACCATCTTCAACCGGATTACCGGATTAAGAGTTTCCAGCAAATTTTGTTTTTGCTCATTTGAGATTTTCAACAATGACGCAGTCTTGTCACTAACGCTCATGGGATCGAGTTCTTTCATCGATTTTAAAGCATCTTTGTCTAACTTCAGCTTTCGCTGCACTACATATTTTTTGAAAAGTTCACGTACTTTTTTGGCCTTATCTTCCAGCTCATCCTGATCGAAATCCAGTTCACTTTCATACACTGGCTCAATCTGTGCTAAAAATTCTTTTTCATCCAGTTTTGTAGCCAAAAGTTTACCCCTGTGAACTCCCTCGAAAAGGGCTTTGACCGTACCATTAGGCAGTCTCATCACTTGGAGGACACTACCAAGAACTCCTATTTCATACAAATCTCTCTCTTTTGGATTCTCTACAGAAGAATCCCTTTGAGTTACTACAAAAATTTCTCTGTCACCAGAGAGTGCCCGATCCAAAGCATCCATTGAAGACTGACGGCCTACGAAAAAAGGAGCTGTAGTTCCGGGGAACACTATTTCTTCCCTCATCGGGAGCAGGGGTACAATTAAAGGTTTGAGTTTTCCAGACATTTTTTTTTTAAGAGCACAGGTTTATGTTTATGAGCAACAAATCTTCTCTATAAAAGCAATTCTTCAGCCTAATCTTGAGGTAAGAAAAACACTTCATTGCTGCTTAATATTTTTTTAATATTTTTTTTTAGGATTTGTAAATGAAAGTGTTAAATAGAAAAACCAAAATTCAGCCAGCAAAATCAGCAAAATGAAAATGTGAAAGTGATTAATATACAGTGCCCCGGCAAGAGTTGCTCCAGCAAAATGTCCAAAAAACTGTGCAAAGTTGTATACACCCATTGCAGTACCTTTGGTCTCTCCTGTAGTACTCCGAGTAACTAAAGAAGGGAAAATTGGCTCAAAAATGTTGAATCCCATGAAAAATAAGAACAAAGCAACTATAAACCAAAGTAATGTCTTTTGATCCTGGCCAATCCCCATCGCAAAAGCTGAAAACAGAAGCAAAACCACTCCAAAAAGCATAACTTCACGAAAGCGGTTACGGACCTCCGCGAAAACAGACGAAAGTATCATCATCAAAGCTCCTGCAAACATCATAGGCAAGTATATTTTCCACATTTCTCCACGTTCATAGCCGAGATTTAAAAGTGTCATTGGTATCAAGAAAAAGGTGGATGAAAGGCCCGCTCCACAAACAAATCCTCCCCAACTAATAATCCGTAAAGAAGGAACCATCCATACTTTTTTTATCATTTTCAAGAAGGATGTCTCCTCGGGCATAATGGGTATTACATCTGGATTTGGAACCGTTGTAATTACAAGTCCCATACTTATTAAGGAAAATATTGCTATCATGCAAAACATTCCTCCCAAACCCAGCCATTCTCCAAGAAAAGGAGCTGTTAAAAATGCAATCGCAAAAGCAGTCCCGATGCTTATTCCCACTGCCGCATTGGCACGTGTTCTGACTTCAGGACGAGTTAAATCTGCAACCAGAGCAAATACGGTTGAACTGATTGCACCTGTCCCTTGGAGAAAACGTGCAATTATCATCAAATAGATAGAATCAGCCACAGCAGCAAGCAGATTACCGATAATGAATAGCCCCAAACCGAGCACGATCACTTTTTTTCTTCCTGCCCTGTCACTCCACATTCCGAATGGAAGCTGAAGAAACCCTTGAGTCAAACCATAAGCCCCAAAAGCAACTCCAATCAGAAATGGTGTTGCCTCCTCCAAATCCAAGGCAAGAACACTGAAAACCGGCAATATCAAAAAAATGCTGAACATCCTGAAAAAAAGTATACCGCTTAAACTGTAAATACTCTTTCTTTCTTTGTGGGTGAAAATCGGAGTTCTTGCGGTTCTGCTCATTATTTAATTAAAATCTCAGTTATAACCTCCTTTATTTGAGGAAAAACATATAACATATATTAAAATTATGGCAATCTCAGTGCTGAAATACAAGCTTTAGAACAATCAATACGTATTCTTAGAAGATAACGTTGCAAGCCTGCCCCTGATGAAAAATGAGTAATTTTTCCAAACCATTCAGTTAATGTTGAATTAAATCTTCTTAAAAACTATTGAAGACAATGAAGCATGAGAATATGAATATCATTCAATATTACAGGAATGTAAGATAATTCTGCTAAAAAATTTAAAGTTTTCACAAATATTTAGAATTTAAACTTGATTCAGAAAAAATTATATTTTGCCTTCTGTAATCCATTGTAAATACTTCTAAAAAATTTCTTCGGAACACACAATATATATCTTAATCAAGTTTTAACCCACTACAAAACAACTACATCCTTACTTATTCTCAAGGACATTTATAGGGAATGCAACATCAGGATCTGGAGTTGGCTTGAGATATTGGAAAGTAACTAAAAAGCTTAAGCCCTTGCAATTACTCGCTTTGCACTTCATACTTACTTGTCTAGGCTAAGAACTAATTCAAACTTATGCTTGTCCTAAGTTTCAATATCTCTAAGGAAAAATTTTTTAACTAAGTCACCATCCTCGTGATAGAGACTTTTCTTCATCTAGCATGGTAATGAATGATGAAAATTCCTCCACTGTAATTGTGAACATCCACGGTCTGTTGGGAGAACAGGATGGAGTACAAATTGAGTTTGAAGAAGAACTGCTTGTTGAGGAAGGAGAATTTGTTCTTGATGAAGTAAATTATAAAATTGTCCGTATAATAAATGAAGATGTGGAGTGTCCTATTGTCTATGTAGTAGTACTGGATATTCTACGCCAGACATGAACACCGGAATCTTTACAGTTTTTTACCAAAGTCATGTCCTCATCTCTCCAGAAAATCCTAAACAATATAAATCGAGATTCTGCTCCAGTTGAACTTCAAGGACTTGCTGGCTCCAGCAAAGCACTGCTTGTTTCCATGCTCAGCAATAAATCCGAATCATCTCTAGAGGGAACATTCCCAGTTGTGGTTGTATGTGAATCATTTGATATTGCCGAAATTTTACTGCATGACATATACTATTATTTTGGAAAAAAGGGGGTTTATTTTTTCCCATTCTGGGATGTGCTTCCATACGACAATTTTTCTCCACACAAAGAACTGGTTGCAAAACGTTTTCAAACGCTTGCAGCTTTACTAAATCAGCAGGTACGAGTACTTATTACCACACCCAATGCACTGATGCAGTTTATTCTGCCTCGAAATGATTTTTTAAAAAACACTTTCACACTAACAAATGAGTTTTTCAGAAGTCCGGATGAAATTAGAAAACAACTGCTTAATTCTGGTTATATTCAGGTTGATGTGGTTGAAGAACTGGGAGAGTTCAGTTTTCATGGAGGGATAATAGACGTTTTTCCATTGAACATCGAAAAACCAGTCCGAATAGAGTTTTCTGAAAATTCCAAGAAGCAGTTACTTAAACCTTTTGACATTCAATCTCAACATACTGATCAAACTGAATTGGATTCATTACAAATCCTCCCAGCTGGTGAAATCCTTTTTAATCAAGAAAATATCGATTATGCTAGCCAAAACCTGCCAGAATATCGAAAAAAATGCAAAGCAGAAGTACTCTTGCAATTAAGACAAAGTCTGAAAAATAAGGAAGGGTTCCCCGGAATTGAATCACTTTACCCTTTATTCTACAAAGAACTGGAAACACTATTTGATTATTTTCCAGATAAATTCATTTTGATAATTGATGAAGAAAAAAATTTAAATAAGCGTGCTGAAAATTTTTACAATGAAGTCTTTTTGGAGTACGAAATCAGCAATCAACAAAACAAGCTTACTCTAAATCCTGAGTCATTATTTTTAAACCATAGAGAACTTCAGACCAAGCTTAATAAGCATGTCAACCTGATTTTAAGCTCAATGAAAATTAATAAATCTAAAGCACGTACAGTACATCATATTCAGTTTGTAGATAACAAGACACTACGCAATCAATTTAAAAGAGAGAAGGCTACTTCCTCAGTAGGTTACATGGTTCAACTGATTCAAAAATGGTACAGCTCTGGAACACCGGTTTTGCTCAGTGCAAGAAACCAAACACATGCGGATGGATTCCAGCAACTGCTTGACGATTTAGGAGTTGAGAGCACTTTAGCGGGGAATGAAATGAACACAAACTCATGTCCATGGTTTGAGTGGCTTGAAAAAAAAGCTCCTAAATACACGGATGACAAGATCCCAATTTTAATAGGAAAAGTTTCTTCAGGTTTCAGAAAACTTGATTCAAATGGGAAAGATCTTTTCGTTTTACTGACTGAGGAAGAAGTTTTCGGTGAAAAAACAAGGAGTCGTCGCTTACAGCGTGCCCAAGTTCACCAGACTGCAGGTAACCTTGATGATCTAAAGGAAGGAGACCATATTGTACACCTTGACTACGGAATCGGATGCTACAAAGGGTTACAGAAAATTTCGGCTGGTGGCAATCAAAACGAATTCATGCAGCTAGTTTTCGCAAATGATGAAAAAGTTTACGTTCCTTTAGAAAAAATCCACCTTGTGCAGAAATATATAAATGCAGACGGCACTACTCCTAAATTGAGCAAGCTTGGAGAAAAAGCTTGGAAAAAGACTCGCAGTAAGGTTTCTAAGACTGTGGAGAACATTGCCGAAGAATTGGCTGACATTTATGCTGAACGTAAAGCCCGTAAGGGTTTCGCCTTTGCAGCTGATGATCTGGAAATGCAAAAATTTGAACTGCGCTTTGAGTTTGAGGAAACTCCAGATCAGATGCAAGTGATAAACTCAGTCAAGGAAGATATGGAAAATGATATGCCTATGGACAGGCTCGTTTGTGGAGATGTTGGTTTTGGAAAAACTGAGATCGCCATGCGTGCTACATTCAAGGCTGTCCAACAGGAAAAACAGGTTGCGATTCTTGTCCCTACCACAATTCTCGCACAGCAGCACTTTGAGACATTCTGCAACCGATTTGAAAACACCCCTTTTATAATAGATGTCATTAGCCGTTTCAGAACAGTAACGGAACAGAAAAAAATTATTAAACGTTTGCAGGAAGGTAAAATAGATGTGCTTATTGGTACACATCGTATGCTCTCAACAGATGTTAAATTCAAAGACTTGGGATTGCTTGTTGTTGATGAAGAACAACGTTTCGGGGTTAAACACAAGGAAAAGATTAAGCACTTCAGGGCCTCTGTAGATGTACTTACTCTTTCAGCCACTCCAATTCCACGTACTCTTCACATGTCATTGATGGGAATACGGGACCTTAGCCTAGTAAACACACCTCCTGCAGATCGCAGGGCAATTCGGACCAGATTACTACCTGCAAATGAATATATTATTCAGGAAGCTGTCAGCCGTGAAATTCGTCGCGATGGTCAAGTTTTTATAGTTCACAACAGTATTGATACTATTTATGAATATGGTCGCTATCTTGATAATATCCTTCCTAATGTGAAGATCGTAATCGGACATGGTCAAATGAGGGAAGAAAAACTGGAAAAAGTTATGCTGGAGTTTATTAATGGGGAATTTAATGTTTTGCTCTCTACTACTATTATTGAGTCTGGTCTTGATATAACAAATGCCAATACAATCATAATTAACAACGCACATATTTTTGGACTATCTCAACTCTATCAGCTAAGGGGAAGAGTTGGACGTAGCAATGTACAGGCTTATGCTTATTTGCTGTATCCACCAGACATGATCTTAAGCGGAATCGCAAATGAGCGACTCAACGTACTGCAGAACTTGAACGACCTTGGGGCAGGATTTAAGGTTGCTTCAAGAGACTTGGAAATTAGAGGAGCTGGGAATTTACTTGGATCAGAGCAGTCCGGGCAAATAGCAAGCGTGGGTCTGGAGCTTTACACACAAATGGTAGATAGAGCAGTGAAAAAACTACAACAATCTGAATCAGGATTATCTGTGGAAGACATTCAGGTGAAACTGAGCCAGATTGATCAGATTATTCCTGAATCCTACATAGGCAGTAGCAACCAGCGCCTTTCTTTTTACAAAGCAGTCTGGACTCTGCCCACAAAAGAAGACCTTTGGGAATTTCGTAACGGTATCGAAAACCGGTTCGGCATTCTTCCGGAAGCGGTGCTTAATATATTCAGACATGCTGAAATTAGACTATGGGGACAGCTTCATGGTGTGGAAAAAATTGAATATGAAAACAACCGCTTGAGGCTAAAGATTAAAGATACTGCTAAACTTGATCATGACAAACTTGTTGAATGGCTGTGTGATGACCAGACATCACTTAATTACGTACCTGAAAATACACTAAATTTAAATGATGTGCCTGCGGACATGCCTACAATACTCAGCAGACTTAAACAGATGGAGCACTTTTTCATAGTTAACAGTTGATAGCATTCTTAAAAAAAAATGAGCCCTGAAAATTGGTTGAAAGAGGAAGCATCCTGGCAGTTGGCAAAGATTATTGATGCACTTAATTCCGCTCATAATATGCCTTTTCACTGTGCCTGGCTTGAAAGGGATTTGGCTATGAATTACCTTGAAATGCTTAGAGGAATGGAGTCCCTACTGTTGCTGATCTGGAGCCAGTTGAAAAGTATCAGTATTTCAAAAATCGAGCAGCAGGTTATGGTATGGTATGCGCGACAAAAAGGCTCACAAAAAAATATTTTAAGCTGCTATTACCGTCATCAGGAATATTTAACTGAATGGGCAAATACCCCTGAAGTACGGTCATTTGGTCTTTCAAGGAACTGGAGTGATTACCTGCTATTCGTAATGGTATTTGAAAAAAACCTTTTGACTAAGGCTTCATCAGGCAAAATTTCCATGTCAGCAAGAGATCGTGAAGCAATTGCAACCCTATTTTTAAGAAAAATGCAAATGATTTACAATGCTGATCCTCATAAATTGTGCATCGATTTTTTCACCTGTATTTCCCCTTTTACTCAGGAAAGTGTCTCTCTGCCGTACTGCAACGATTTTGATCATAAAAAAACAGAATTTGGTACCTTTAATAAATTTCAAGAGGAGCTGACCAAATCTGACAAATGGTCAACACTTTGCGGTATGTATATGGATGTACTTGATGAAATTATTAGGGGGAATAATGATCATAACTTGAAATAAAAAGCTTAAACGGGATACACAGGAGATCATCGTTAAATTCTTGTCGTCCTTGTCAATTTTTTCCTTCCTTGGAAAACGCTAACCTCCTGTGCGGTTCCTTCATAAGGACTTGAATGAATGCAATTATCTCACCAATTTGCTTTTTTCTAGTCAGCTGTCTAAATAACGGGTAAAAACATCCATAAAGCTCTGCATTTCAGGCATCATCCTGAGGCTCATTCGGAAAGTGTGGGATATCGGCGGTCTCATCGGTCTTACAAGAATTTTATTATCCATCAGGAACTTGCATGCATTCTCAACATCCGGAGGTTCTACCAACATAAAATTTGCCTTGCTGGAAAAATATTTCACCTGCTTTTCGTCAAAATATTTTTCTAATGCCGGTTTACTTTCATCCATCAGGTGTCTCACGGTATTTTGCCAGTGTTCCGGGAGATTAAGTTGCTCCCGAGCTGCTAATACAGCTACACTATTCACATCATAAGGACCACGAATTTTCTGAAGCTCAAGAATGAATTCCTGGCTTGCTATAATGTAACCCAAACGTAGACTTGATAAAGCAAGCGCTTTAGAAAAAGTGCGTACCAAAATCAACTTTGGGTAGTTTCTCAAAAGTGAGACGCAGGTTTCACCAGTAAATTCGTAATATGCTTCATCAACAAGCAAAGGAATATCCGGAAAAGATTTTAGTATATCCTCAATTTGCTCAATTGATACGGATGTTCCCGTAGGATTATTCGGGTTAATTAAAACAATCAATCGTGTTTTGGTGTTTACTGATTTTTTCAATTCAAGGTGGGGGAAATGGAAATCAGGAGGAAATTGCGGCCCGCTCAATTTACATCCAAGTGTATTCGCAATCTGATTGTACATCTGAAATCCAGGCTGCACCATTGTAGCTTCTTCTCCTTTTTCCAATAGGCTTCTCATTATGATGTCAATTGCTTGATCAGAACCGTTTGTCAGCAACAGGTTTTCGGCAGGAACACCAGAATAATTCCCGAGTTTCTGAAGAAAATCACCATATTTGGGATAGACATGAACATGAGAGTTAAGGAATTCTGTAATTTTTTTAATTACTACCGGAGGGGGTGGCATTGGAGATTCATTAAAGTCCATCAGCAGGAATGCATCCGGATCACGGATTTCAAGAGGGGGTCTATATTGGTCCATACGTGATATTGCTTCCCGGACCTCTATTGATTTTTTCAATCCTGGAGCTGACATTTGCTATCACTCCCCGATTGAAAACATTAGTTCAAGATCGTGTCTAGAAAAAGTGTTGAAAGCAATCAGAGTTTCTGTAGCTGTTATACCTTCCATATCAGAGAATTTTACTGTGATTGTTTCAGCGATTTGTTCATTATTTTTTACTCGAATTATCGCCACTAGATCATATCGTCCCGCAACAGAATATACCTCTGATACTTCCTGCATATCTACAAGTTTTTGCGAAACATTTTTAATTTTATTCCGGTCGATGTTTAAAAGTACAAGCGCTGTTACCATTATTTTCTCCTCAAAACATTTTTTTACAGGTATTTATATATTGTAACAATGACCATAATTTTTCAAAAGCATTTTGATTCCTAGGAATTGACTATTATAGTTAATTATTACTCATACAAATTGACCTATAAACTATAAATAGTTTAGCATTATGGAAGATTAATGCGCATCAAGCCAAGTCTGGCCCTTTCCTATTTCAACCAGCAGGGGAACCTCAAGGCCAACCACGTTCTCCATTGCATGCTTGACAATCTCACATAGTTCATATTCCTCTTCTTTGACTGCATCAAAAACTAGCTCATCGTGCACTGTAAGTATCATTCTCGACTGCATTTTTTTTTCTCTTAACAGATTCTCCACATCAATCATGGCCAGTTTGATGATTTCCGCTGCAGAACCTTGGATTGGCGTGTTTATAGCTGCACCTTCTGCAATTCTTTTCAAAAGTCCTTTAGAATTTATGTCTGGCAAGTATCGTCTTCTTCCGAATAAAGTCTCAGAAAAACCTTCCTTTCGAGCCTGTTCCAAGAATCGCTCTTGCAGAGAGTGTATTGTACTGTATTTCTCAAAATAGCGTTCAATAAATTCTTTTGCCTCAGCTTTGGTAGTTTTGCTAACTATTGACAGCCTCTCAGCACCCATACGATAAATCAGTCCAAAATTAACTTCTTTTGCTCTGTCCCGCATTTCACGCGTCACATCTTTTTCTGCAACGCCAAAAATAGTTGAAGCTGTCAGCGAGTGGATATCAAGGTTTCGACGGTATGCTTCTAGAAAAGTTGGGTCTTTTGAATAATGTGCTACAACTCTAAGTTCAATCTGACTGTAATCTGCAGAAATCAGGATATTTTCAGTTCTGGATGCTATGAAGGCACGACGGACTCGTCGTCCTTCAGTGGAACGAACAGGAATGTTCTGCAAATTCGGATTTTCTGATGACAGACGCCCTGTGGATGTTCCAGTTTGATGAAATGTCGAGTGGATGTTTCCGCTTTTTAAATGAACATATTCGGGAAGCTGATCAATATAAGTGTTTTTAATTTTATTTAGTGAACGATAATCTAAGATGGTGCGTGGCAATTCATCTTCAGCAAGTTTTTCCAATGTTTCCTCATCAGTAGACATACGGTTGCCAAGCTTAATTTTTTTTGGTTTGATGTTGAACCGCTCATGAAGTCTAAATTTTTCATAAAGAATTTTCTGTAGTTCAACTACAGAATTTGGATTAAATTCTTCCCCCGAAAGTTCAGTAATTTTTTTGCGTAATTCAGTAAGGCGTCCATCAAACTCAAGAGCAACTTTTTTCAATCCTCCTACATCAAGCTTTACTCCAGTCATTTCAAGCTCTGCAAGAGTACCGGCCAGTGGAATTTCTATGTTGTGGTATGCACTCTCCATTCCGGTTTGCTTCAACTGAGCTTTAAGAAGTTCATGCAACTGAAAAATTATGACCGAGTTTTCACAAAGCACTGTGTAATCATCTTCATCAGATTCTTCAAACATGTCCATCTGGCTCTGCTTTGGTGCATAGGTAGATTCCTTGGATTGCCTTTTCATATTCAACTTGAGTCCCAGCAGGTAATCAAGGTCATGTCTTCTTGAAAGCGGATCAGTCATGTGTGCAGCAATTAATATATCCGATTCAACACCCTCAATCTTAATTCCTAATTTTGAAAAAAGCTGTACTGCTTTTTTAAGATCATAGAAAATTTTCGGATGCTCAGCAGACTCCAGATGTGTTTTAAGTAACCCAATAATTTCTTCCCTTTCTGTTTCAGTATTATCTAAATCAATATAAACTGCATTTTCACCATCACCACAAATCGCCAATCCATTAAGCCAAAAATCAAGCTGATGCTCACCTTTCACATCCAAAGCAAGAGCTATTCTATTTTTATTAGAAAATTCACTTAATATGGATCGTAGTTCTTCTCCAGTTTGAATTAAAGAACATTTGACTTCCAGATAGGCATGATCAATTACAATTTCCGAAGAAAGCAGTTCCTGATTTTCATTACTTGATAATTTCCTAGCTTTAGCATCAGTAGATCCAGACTCCTGACTTGCTGAAACAGCCCCCCTTTTTTTTACAAGACGGTTCATCAGAGTTCTGAACTCTAGCTCTTCGAGCAGGGCATATAATTCATCATTGTTATATAAATCTGTTTCTCCAAGATGGACATCTTTTAGCGAGACAGATAGAGGCACATGACAGTCAATAGTGGCTAGATCCCTAGAAAGAAATGCATTTTCCTGATTATTCCCCAGTTTTTCCTTCAGACTTTTGCTGGTAATTGTTTCAAGATTTTCATAAACACGTTCAATGCTTCCAAAATCTGATATCAGCTTAACCGCGGTTTTTTCTCCAACTCCTCTTACTCCGGGAATATTATCCGAAGAATCTCCCATCAGGCCCAGCATCTCAATCACCTGCTCAGGAGCGCATCCGAATTTTTCTCCCACTTCGCTTATTCCTATACGCTCGTTGCGGTGGTTCAGCATCACAATTTCTTCGCTGATTAACTGCATGTAATCCTTATCACTAGTAACCATAACTCCTTCTATTTCCGCTTCACGACAAAGCCTCATAAGTGTACCCACAATGTCATCAGCCTCGTATCCTGGAAGAATCAAATAAGGCAGATTAAGCGCTTCCACCAACCTTGGAAGATACGGGAGCTGATCGACGAGATCCTCCGGCATTTTTTCACGAGTAGCTTTATATTCTGGGAACATTTTATGACGGAATGTTGGCTCCATTGAATCAGACGCCACCGCCAGATAATCAGGTTTATCTTCTTCAATTATTTTTATCAACTGCATTAAAAAAGTCCTGATCCCACTTGTGTTCAAGCCTTTTGAATTTATCAGCGGAGTCCGGATCATAGCAAAATATCCCCTGTAGAGGACTGCCATGGAATCTAACGCAAATAGTGTGGGCATAAAAAAACTGTAGAATAATTGGGAAATGTTTAATCTAAACTTTAACAACACCAATATACAGAATGTTATGAGCTATGTAAGAAAAAATTTGCATAAAGGGTGCATTTACCAAAGCGATATAACCCATTAATAATTATATTTAAACTGGTTAACATTTAGATTTTGCTTTAATGTCAAGATTACGCTACCACATTCGCATTTTGTTTGTCCTATTTTTTTTACTGAATCTAAGCGGATTAATGAGTCTGCAGGCTCAAACAAGTGAGTTACGGCGTCCCTTTCAGGCTGTTCGTAATCTGGGTATGGGGAACGCAGGTATTGCTCTTAGTTTTGATGAAAATGCCCTTTTTTACAATCCTGCCGGATTGGTTGGAGTTGATGCTATTATTGTGGGATTCCCGTTTTTATTCGAGGTTTCAGAAGATTCTGTCGACATTGTTAATGAAATATCAAAACTCAGCAGTGATTCCAGCACTGCGGAGATTGTTGAGCTACTTATGGGCAAACGTGTTCATTTTCGCAATTTAATTGACATCAACGTGATTATGCCCTTTGGAGAATTGGTGACCCTTGGAGGTGTAAGTGGTGTAGAAACACAGTTTGACCTAGAAGTCAGGAATCCTGTGTCAATTGAAATAGATTTTGGCCTACGCCTAGACAGAATCACCAACCTTGGATTTGGTCTCCCAGTTGCTCGTGGGCGTTGGCTTTTTGGTGCCTCAATAGAATCTGTTGAACGCTGCGATATACCATTAACAACTGCCACCATAGGTACAGTACTTACAAATACAGACCTATCAAGTTCCTTCGGATCTTGCGAACTTACAAATCTGAAAAAGGCTCAAACTTTTAATTTCGGATTTCAAAGACGCCTTGAAACAGCTTCTGCATTGAAAATGACATGGGGCTTTACTGCAAACAATGTCGGTGGTCTTAAATTTAACCTTTCAGATAACGAGACATCACCTTCAGATCAGGAGCCGGAATTTAGCACAGGACTTTCGTGGCAACCAGACTGGGGGCCGTTTAGATGGCTATTTGCCTTCGACCTTCGTGATTTAACAATGAATCATGCAGATGATACATACTGCCAGACAAATAAGGAAACAAACTGCATCATTAAAAGGCTTCACATAGGTACTGAACTAGGCATTATTCCAATTGACTCAGGAGCAAGTTTCTTTGCTGTAAGAGCAGGATATAATCAGGGATACTTTACTCACGGATTTGAACTTAATCCATTTATATTTGCCCGCGGACTAAATATACAGTATGCCGTTTATACATCGGAAACAGGTGATGAGCCTGGAGACAGTCCAGATAAACGAAGAGTACTTCAAGTTAATTTTGGATTTTGAGAATGAGCACACTGCAGTCAAAAGTGTTTGTTTCTCTTAAAAACATTATTTTTTTGAGTGTTCTTTCTGGATTTATTTTTTCTGTAAGTGGATGTGGAGACTTTGTAACAGAAACAGATACAGGCGCATGCATTAATGCACTTGATGGAAGGGACTATGATACTGCCCTCTCAGCTTGTACATCAAGAAAAGACAAAGCAACGGCCTATATGGGAAAAGCGGGCTATGACATTGTTAACCTTCTTAAAGCATCATCAGCAGTTCCCAGCGCTTATACTGCTCCATCCGGAGTAGAACTAGGTACAGATGATATTGCAGGAGCTACAATACTGAATATTCTGCAATTAAGCACAGATTTGATCTCGGATGATTCACAACGTGCAACAGCAATTACTAACTCAAAGAATTACCTTGATAACGCGTCCGCACTTTTGCATCCTTATCTAAACGACAACAGTTCACCTTTAAGCGCGGATGAAATTCTGCTTGACACTTTTGCACTGGCATTTTCGATGCAGCTTCACCAGGTTATTACTTATGACAATGCAACTACTGCAACAGCTCTCGTTCCATCCGGAAATAGTCTTACTTGTTCAGAAGTTGACGGTGCTAATGGCTCGGAGGCTCAGGCCATGCTCAAAGCAATGGACGGTCACCTTTGGAATACTGAACGTAATGCCATTCAATGCCAGCTAATGAAAACTGCAATTGAATCTTTGAGTGACTCTACAGAAGTATTAGAAGAACTTGCTACCTGGGCTAATGGAGGTGGTCTCCTGCCCTCTGCAATTCGCACTGCTGTGTGTGATCCTGTTGATTCTCTTACAACTTATCTTAGTAAACTCACTGAATCAGTTAGCAAACTGACTCTTTCAGGAGACAATACCGAAGCCATTACAAATGCACAGACATCTACAGACACCTTATTGAAAGATGTAGGCTGTAAGGAGTAATCTTTCTTTTCAAAATTGTTTACCATGAGATATTGAAAAAACAATGCCATACTCAAAATCTACTTCTGCCTTGAAAGACTGGGAAAAAAAAGCCTCCTCAGAACTGGAGGGGAAACCCGTCTCTTCAGTAAACTGGAACACCTTAGAAGACATTGAAATAAAACCGCTATACACTTCTGAAGACCTAGAGAAGCTAGGTTACTCAGAAACACTCCCTGGTTTTTCACCTTTCATTAGAGGACCGCGTGCCACAATGTATTCTGGTCGTTCCTGGACAATCAGGCAGTATGCAGGATTTTCAACCGCGGAGGAATCAAACAAATTTTATAGAGAAAACCTTGCATCCGGACAAAAGGGACTAAGTGTGGCTTTTGATCTTGCAACCCATAGGGGATACGATTCTGATCATCAGCGGGTGCTTGGAGATGTCGGGAAAGCAGGAGTAGCAATAGATTCGGTTGAAGACATGAAAATCTTATTCGACCAGATACCACTTGATCAAATGTCTGTTTCCATGACAATGAACGGTGCGGTATTGCCGATTTTAGCCTCTTATATAGTTGCTGCTGAAGAGCAAGGGGTTAAGCAGGAACAGCTCAAAGGAACCATCCAAAATGATATCTTGAAGGAATTCATAGTACGCAACACCTATATTTATCCTCCATCACCATCTATTAACATTTTAGGCGATATCATTGAGTACACCAGCACACACATGCCTCGATACAATTCAGTCAGCATAAGCGGTTACCATTTGCAAGAAGCAGGAGCTAATGCTGTACAGGAACTTGCCTTCAGCCTCGGCAACGGATTGGAATATGTCCGCACAGCTCTAAATCGAGGAATGGGAATCGACAGTTTTGCACCACGTTTATCTTTTTTTTTCGGTATAGGGATGAATTTTTTCATGGAAATCGCCAAATTACGTGCAGCACGATTTTTATGGAATAAACTGATTCAGGATTTTAACCCTGAAAAGTCTGCGTCTGCAATGTTGCGCACCCATTGTCAGACATCAGGATGGAGCCTTACAGAACAGGATCCATATAACAACATAGTACGCACTACAATTGAAGCACTTGCGGCTGTACTAGGCGGAACACAGTCACTACATACAAACGCTTTTGATGAAGCACTTGGTCTACCTACTGAGACATCCGCCAGAGTAGCTAGGAACACTCAGCTTATTTTGCAGGAAGAGGCAGGAATCCCAAATGTTATTGACCCTTTCGGAGGTTCTTATTTCATGGAATCACTTACCGAATCCTTAATTCAGGAATCGACTAAACTGCTTAAAAAAATAGAAAAACTCGGTGGAATGACAAAAGCTGTTGAATCAGGAATGCCTAAACAGCAAATTGAAGCCTCATCAGCTCGAAGGCAAGCCATGATTGACCAGGGAGAGGAAGTGATTGTCGGAATTAACAAATACAAAGCGGGGAATAGTGAACCGGTCGAGGTACGTGAAATTGACAACACAGCTGTGCGAGATGCACAAATTAAGAGACTTAAACAAACCCGAAAAAATCGTGATCAGCAAAAAATTGATTACGTATTGAGCGCAATTACTAAAGCTGCTGATACTGGTGAAGAGAACCTTCTTGGGCTCTCAATAAATGCAATGAGGGCACGTGCAACTGTTGGTGAGGTTTCTTCAGCGCTTGAGAAAGTCTGGGGACGTTACAACGCACCCATTCAATCAATATCTGGAGTTTATGCAGGAGCATTCCCGGATCAGCAGGAAATTTCAGACGTACGCAATGAAATAAAGGAATTTGCAAAAAAAGCGGGACGTCGTCCAAGGATTATGGTTGCCAAAATTGGTCAGGACGGTCATGACCGTGGTGCAAAAGTAATTGCTACGGCATTTGCTGACATGGGTTTTGATGTTGACTTTGCTCCTCTTTTTCAAACTCCGGAAGAGGTCGTTAAGCAGGCAATTGAGAATGATGTTCATGTGATTGGAATTTCTTCGCTAGCAGCGGGACACAAAACATTAATTGAACAGCTTATGAAAGTACTGCGCAAAGAAAATTCTGAAGATATTGCAGTTGTTGCTGGCGGCGTGATTCCACCACAGGATTATGATTTTCTAAAAAGCCTTGGAGTATCATGTATTTTCGGTCCCGGCACACCAATACCTGATGCAGCACGTGAAGTGCTGTCATCTCTAAAAATAACTCACTGAATCACTAAACCCAAGACAAATGAATCAAAAAAGTTCAACCTTGCTGGGAGAGATTCTTCAGGGGAATCGAAGATCAATGGCCAAAGCCATTACACTTCTGGAAAGTACAAATCCGGAATCTTTTGAACAAGGACAGGAACTGTTAGATTCACTTTTACCTTACACAGGAAAAGCTTTACGAATTGGAATAACGGGAGTCCCTGGTGTCGGTAAAAGTACCTTCATTGAAGCATTTGGACTGTATTTAATTGAAATTGGATATCGTGTGGGGGTATTAGCGGTAGATCCAAGTAGTCCTATTACTGGAGGAAGTATAATGGGCGACAAGACGCGTATGAAAGAATTGTCACAACATCCTGACTCGTTTATACGTCCTTCTCCCTCATCAGGAGTTCTTGGAGGGGTTGCCAGAAAAACCAGAGAGACAATATTGATATGTGAGGCGGCAGGTTATGAAATAATTTTTGTTGAGACAGTAGGAGTTGGACAGTCCGAAACATTAGTGGATTCAATGGTCGATTTGTTTATGCTACTGTTGCTCCCAAATGCCGGAGACGAACTGCAGGGTATAAAAAAAGGAGTGCTGGAACTTGCAGATTTGATCGTTATAAATAAGTCAGATGGCTTGCAGGAATCTCAGGCAATAACGACACAGTCTGAATACCGAAAGGCAATGCAGTTGCTTTCATCGTCAAAAAATTCTTGGGAACCTCAAATTTTGCGTAGCAGCGCTCTTGAAAAACAGGGAATAGACAAAATCTGGGAAGCCGTGAATAATTTCCGTGAATCCCTAAAAAATTCTGGAGAGTGGGAACAACAACGAAGAAGCCAATATGAAAAATGGATGTGGACTTTAGTGGAAGAAGGGTTGTTGAAGAATTTTCGCAAAAATAAAATTATTCAAAAAAAAATTCCTGAACTGGAAAAATTTGTTGCATCTGGAGAAATATTGCCCGCAAGTGCTGCTAGAAAACTGCTCGAAATTTGGCAGACCAGCAAATAATCAAGTACGCCCGTCATGTTTTCGATAGAGTGAAACAACTGCATATATTTAAGATTATAATTAATCATTTTAAACATACAACACAGTTATAACTGATTTAAGCTCTCAAATTGTTACTCAATCAATGTAGTAATGAAAATTTACAGGATTCCCCTCCCGCTCAACAATCAGGGCTATTTCTCTTTCAGACTGAAGGACTTCCAACAGCTTTAGGGCTTTATCAACTGTATCCACAACAAATCCGTTAATCTCCAATATTATGTCCTTTGGTTTCAATCCCAATTGCTCATATATACTCTCTTTTTTTATGTACTGAAACATGAAAAATGACTTACCGTCTTTCTTAGTTGGAATAACTCTGGCATCATTCAAAAGCTGGCCAAAATCTGCCAATTGTTCATCAACCCATACGCGCTCAAAGTGAAAAGTATTTTCACTCTTAACAGTAGCTGGTGAAGACGGAGTATTTTCTGAAGCAGATTTTTCCTTTGGAGAAACAACTAATGCGGCAGTTTTTAGATTGTTAGAAGTATTTTTCTGCAAATTGTTTGATTTTTCCACAACATCAGCTATTTTTGCTGCGGGAAGTGCGTTTCTCATACGCAATGCCTGCTTTTTCCCATTATGCAGAAGCAAAACCCAACGATCTTTGATTTCTAGTACTTTTACACTTTCCTTCGTACATTCAACATCATGATGGCTAGTATTTGCATGAAAACAATCCCCTATTCCAAAAATTACATAATTTTGAAGATTGTTTTTTTTACTGATAAAGGCAAATGAGGTCTTTGGGCCGTAGATCATTGTTCCCGTAAGTGCGAGTGCTAGACTTGTTTGTTCGACCATTTCCTCCCCTAAATTTTCAGTATTTCTAATTACTAACTCGGGCTGAGGTTCATCAGGTAATTCTACTTCGATTTTTTGTGCATTAAATACATTACGTTCCAAAATAATGTTAAAAGAATTCTCAGATTTACCAGGATCAAAAGGAAGTTTATCTTTTATAATCGCAGGTCTGCCAAGCATTGACTCAGAAAAAGACACGACCTCATAGTGCATCCATGTGCTCAATAGAGAGCCTACAATGTATGAGGCAATGCCTCCAAGCAGGAGGTTGAAAAATAAAATAAATGTTGATGAGGAAACTCTCATTGTTGCAAAAAAAATATTGAGAGACTTTACTGAGGCACTGGTGTCAAATATCTGAGTTTATCTTCACTTTTTGTTCTATATAATCAACTGCAAACTCTGCTGCAAGCAAATAACCTTTGACTCCAAGTCCTGTAAGAGCTCCAATTGCTATATCTGAAAAATAGGAGTGGTGTCTAAATTCTTCTCGTTTATGCACATTGGAAAGGTGAATTTCAATAAAAGGGATTCCCACACCAAGCACAGCATCACGTAGCCCAACACTGGTATGAGAAAGTGCTCCCGGATTTAAAAGCAGAAAATCAGCACTACAATTATTATGAAGCCAATCAATAATTTCCCCTTCTGAGTTTGACTGAAATGATTTACAATCGATTTCATGTACTCTCAGTGTGGAAGCCACCTTTTTTTCAATTTCCATCAAATTTGTTGATCCATATATTTCAGGCTCTCTGCTACCCAGTAAATTCAAATTTGGACCATTTATCAGGAGTACTTTTGGCATTATTTAAATGTCTTTTATAGTTTGATTTGTCTTTGATTATTTTTAATAAGGATCTGCATTCCTAAACTGAATTATACATCGCTCAAGATAATGCCTGCTGCATTAAAATGCAAGAAATTTGAACGATTATAAAACAAGGTTTCAATTGACAAGCAAGTTTCGCACGAATTGAGTCATTACTTGCAAAGTTTTTGACTGCTGATCTCGATGCGGTGTATGACCACAGTTGTCTAGTAAACAAGTTTTAACACTTCCTACTGAATGACGAACAATTGTTTCCACCTGTTTTAAGGTGCCATACTCATCATCATTTCCCTGAATTATTAATTGCGGAACCTTAATACGAGGTAAAAATGATTCAATGTTCCATTTATAAAATTCATCATTAAGCCAGACATTTGCCCATTCGTTGAATGTTATATCTATGTCTTTATGATGTTTTTTGAGGCGTTCCCTCAAATTACCTGAATTATATTTCACTCGCAATTTCTGGATAGAAGAAATTGTGATGGATTCACAAAAAACATGTGGTGCTTCATTAACAATCCCTAGTAATTTTTTATTAGAGTCTGATCCTGCATGGATCAGCGCAATTGATGCCCCGTCAGAATGTCCAACAAGGATATAGTTTTTGATCCTGCACCGAGCAATTATTTGAGGCAGTACCTCCAAACCTTCTTTGTGCATGAAGTTTAGTGGACGGGGAAGTTCACAATTCTCAGATTTTCCGTAGCCCAACCTGCTGTATACAAGAGCACCACAACCTGTTTGCTGGGAAAGTTTTTGCGGAAAGTCCTTCCACATAGAAACACTCCCTAACCCCTCATGAAGGAAAATAAGCGATGGGGCATTTCCCGGAGAAGGTCCATGCCAAACTGATTCCAGAATTTTTTCGTTTACCCGTATATCCAAAGCAGGAAAAAAAGCTTAGGGGAAAAAACTTTATTTACTTGTCCAGCTTAGATAGGAACTTTCAATCATCCTTAGCATCATTGCTTTTGGAGGCAAATACTTTGTCAAGGTCTTTTTGAAGTTTACCTAGGTGATATTCTTTATTCAAAGCGATATGAATAATTGAGAAAAGAGTAGCAATCGGCGAAAAGACAGCAAAACCATACTTTGTAATCAGGTATAAATCAACTAGTAGGGCTGATGCTTCAAGCAGTTTCACCAAGTCAAAAATCAAACGGTGACGAAGTACCAGCCACAAAGACATGGCATGAGCCAGAACAGTCACTGCCGCAGTTCCAAACCAGATGTACAATAAAAGATCGAGAATTGCCAAGCCCAGCATGAGTGACAGCGAAGATGTGAGAGTCTTTTCAAGTGATTCACGGTTCATAAAAATAAGTTTGGAATGCTTAATTTTCATCAAACGCGTTTTTTGTAGAATGATGCAATTTCATTCCAAAAGTTTGATGATTGCTCAAAATGAACTCATTTTACGCAGCAATAAGTCAAACTGTCAATTTACTAATTTTGGAAAATACTATTTGCACTTAGTTGTAAAAAAATTTTGTAGATAGGATATAGACATTAGAACTTGCTAAACTAGATTATAACAAGGCTTGGAAAAACTGATTTCAATTAGCTTTTTTCCCACTATCTAAATAAACTTTGAAACCGTCTTCACTTAATCCGCGCAAATGAGGATCATTTTTTTTCTTGGCTTCTTCACATAGTTTACAACTACAGTGAATGTGGTGGGTTTTTTGAAATTTTTTGAGTTTCAACCTTGATAAATCTTTCCCTTCACTTTGCATGTCCTTAAGCATTTTCTCAATTTGTCTCATTGCCATGGCGAGAATTCGCTCATTATTACTTGGAGATTTGAAACTTAACATTTGTGTATTATTATCCTTGTGTTTTATGATCCCTTGGAGTTATTTCATCTTGACAATAGTGCTAAAATAAAAGACAATTTGTTACATCAATTAATAAATACAGGCTGACTTAAAGCCATACTATTTAAAATAAGATTTAAAAACTTTAATTTAAACAAAAGTTAAATTTTATGTTCCAGAAGCTGATAAATATATGGGGTATCGGAATACTCATCATCGCCACCACAATCTACTTGAGCGCTTACATAGTAGATAAAACTGAATATGCTATTGAGATCCTTTTAGGTGACCCCGTTGACATTGTCATGGAGCCGGGACTCAATTTCAAGTTGCCATTTGTCAGTCGAGTGATTTACATGGAAAACAGGCTCCAAGATTATGATGCAGACCCTGGCGCGGTATTTACAAAAGACAAAAAAGAAATGAAGGTAGATACTTACTCAAAGTGGCGTGTTTCCAAACCACTCAAGTTTTATGAAACAGTTCGCACCACTGCCGGAGCCCACGCAAGGCTTGACGACATAATTTATTCTCAAACACGTGAAGTACTCGGTCAACACACACTTATGGAAATCGTATCCGGAAACCGCAGGGAAATCCGAGAAGACATCACTTTGCGCTCCCGTCAAAACGCGGAAAATTTCGGAATTGAAATCCTAGATGTGCGAATAAAACGTGCTGACCTTCCTGAAGCAAACAGCCAGTCCGTCTTTGGACGTATGAACGCGGAACGTAAAAGACAAGCAAAACTGTATCGTTCGGAAGGTGAAGAAGAATCCCTAAAAATTCGTTCTGATGCTGACAGAGAGCGTGTAGAAATTCTTGCTGAATCAAAAAAAATTAACGAAGAGACTCGCGGAGAAGCTGATGCAATTGCTACCAAAATTTATGCTGACTCTTACCAGAAGGATTCAGATTTCTTTAAATTCCTACGTTCCCATGATGTTTATCGAGACAGCTTGCAGGAGGGGACAACACTTTTAATGGACGCAGAAAGCGATTTTTTTAAGTACCTCAAATAGATTCAGGCACCAGTCTTGGGCTGAATCCACCAGTCTTTAGTGAGAAACCGTTTGGCCTGCATAAACATAAGCAGGGAAACAAGTTTGTAATACCCTAGTTAAAAATTATTTGCTTTCCTTTACCTCAAAGGTATATAAAGAGGTTTTTGCCTTTTTAAGAAAATTCCCCCCTGATTCTTCCTTAAACATTCCTTGAAAATGCCTGATTCTAATAAAAATTATACACAGGTTCTATTCGAACTTGAGCAGTGGGGGAACTATGAATCCAGCGCCCAACCTCGGGATATAAGCAAACTTGACGGCATCAAACGATTACTACGAGATTTAGATAATCCAGAAAAAAATTTTAAGATAATACACATTGCAGGAACCAACGGGAAGGGCCTCACAGCAGCAATGATAAGCAGAATGCTGGGAGTGCAAGGCTTTTCAAGCGGGTGCTATACTTCCCCGCATTTAGTGGATATTCGAGAAAGAATTACCATAAACGGCAAGTTTGTTTCTGAAAATGTGTTTGAAAAAAGTGCATCCAGGGTACTGAACTTAGCAAAAGATTATAAAGGGACTCCATACCTTTCATATTTCGATATTCTGACTGTAGTCGCATTTTATGTTTTCATGAGCTCCAAAATGGAGTGGGTAGTTCTCGAAACAGGATTAGGGGGGAAAGCTGATTCTACAAATGTAACTGATAAGGAGCTTTGCGTTTTAACTAGAATCGGCTTTGATCATCAGGAAGTCCTCGGGAGTGATTTAAAGCAGATTGCTACAGAGAAAATGGGTATCACCCGTACAGGTATTCCTGTAATTGTGGCTCCTCAAGTTGAAGAATTGAGACACTGGTTAAAGGGAAATTTCAGTAATGGCAATGTACCTTGTTTTTTTGTCGATGATTTTTTTGAAAAGGAATTTCCTGATCATATGTTATCCCCTGAAATTTTCTCTAAGCCATGGATTGAATGTTTTCAGGCAAGTTTATCTGCCATGCAGATTTTATTTAAAGCAAAAACCAAACAGAAAAAAAAAATGGATTAATGCTGCACAAAAATTTACCTTGCCCGGGCGCCTTGATTTACGTCACAATGTTTTGTGGGCAAAGTATAAAAAAAAATTCA
>CACERX010000001.1 GCA_902562015.1 uncultured SAR324 cluster bacterium | reverse complement strand
GGATATAAGGGAGTCACAATTCCTGAGCATCACCTTATCAACATTCTACTGACACCTTCTCCTTTGCAAATGGCAGTAAAGGTGGCTAGCATTACAAAAAATATTGAGGTGGTGACTTCAGTAGCCGTATTGCCGATAAGGGATATGCGAGTTTTTGCAGGGGAAGTTACGCAGGCTGATATTCTTACAGACGGAAGACTGGTTCTTGGAGTTGGCAGAGGTGCTTTTGCCTACGAGATAGAGCGTTTCGGAATTAGAATGGAAGAGACACGAGCAAAGTTTGACGAAAGCATTGATGTTTTGATTGCACTTCTATCGCAGGAGGAGATTGGATGGGAAGGAGAGTACTATAACTTTCAGCCTATAACCATCATGCCTCGCCCTCTGACCCTGCCAATGCCGCGTATGATGATTGCAGTAATGGACCCCTCAGGAATTGCCGCCTCTACCAAGCGTGGTTTCCACATTCAGACCACACCACTAGCCGGTAAGCAGAAACTTTTCAAGTCTCAGATTACTGCCCACAAAGAAGCTAAGGCTTCCATGGGTAAAGAAGGAGAACATTTGCGTATCATGATGTCTCGTGTCACATACTGTGCAGAAAACGAAAAGGAAACCAGTGAAATTCTTACTCGTGCCTATGAATACTATGGTCGTTTTGAAAATGTCTTCACTGGCCCAGGTGAGGTCGAAAATGGTTGTATACTTGCCCTGCCCTGCATTCAATCAATCGAAGAACTTGAGAAGAACCTACTTATTGGGACACCTAATCAGTTGATTGATAAGATGTCCGAATACTACGAAGCCGGTATTGACGATTACATTTTAAGTTCTAACCTTGGACAGCCTCAGACACAGCATATAGACGCCATGCAGCGCTTCGCAGAGGAAGTGATGCCAAATTTTCTTGGACCGGCATAAGTGAAAAAAAGAATATTTCGAAAAAAATGAAGGATTTGCATGAGCTCCATTGAAGTAGCATACAGCGTTGTAGGAGAGGGGCCACCTCTCTACATGGTACATGGTATTGGGTCACGTAAAGGGACATGGGAAGCCTTTACTGAAAATTTGAGTACTGATTTTACCTGTGTTTCGTTTGATTTACGTGGACATGGAGAAAGCCCTGTACCACCAGTTCCCTATTCACTTGATGAACTCGTTGAGGACATGGAGTTACTCCGAAAGCATTTGGGACATGAAAGAATCCATGTTATTGGACATTCACTTGGTGGTCAAATCGGGCCTGCTTACGCCCTCACCCATCCTGAATGTGTGGAGACAGTCGTACTCCTCAGTACTGCAGCAGGCCGAACTGAAGAGGAAAGTGCTAAGGTTAAGAGGGTTGTCAATATGATGAGGGAAAAAGGGGTGTCCCCACTGCTTAAAACCCTCATCAACCGATGGTTCACAGATGAATTCATTGCCAATTACCCGGATATTGTGGAGGCTCGAATCAAGCAGGTTGTTGAAACTCCGGAAGAGGTTTTCTTGAGCGTATTTGACATATATGCTGCTACGGAGATGCTACCGTGGTTACCTCAGCTGGATTGTCCTTGCCTGGTAATGACAGGTGAGTTCGACGCAGGCTGCAGTCCTGTCCTTAATAAATCGATTGCCGATACAATTCCTAATGCTGAACTGGTAATTCTTGAAAATCTAAAGCATTCTATTTTGATTGAAGGTCCTGAGAAAATTTTGCCACCACTGAGAGATTTTCTAGTTCGTAACTGCTAGCCAAGCTTTAGTTATGATTAAGCTGATTAAAAATACTAAGGTTAGCAGAATGAAAAATAATAAAAATATTGAGGGAATATTTTTAGAGTAGTGTTATTGATCTATTATGGGGAATAGAAAAAGTATGAGAGACTTTTAGCACCAAATTAGCAGATATTATCAAAAAATGATTAGAATCAATTTATGAGTAGCAAACTGGAAGTTGAAAAGCGCGAACTTGTTCCTGTCAAAGATATTAGAGCTCTGGTAAGCAGTGTTTTCCAGAAAGTAGGTTGTGATGAAGATATTTCTGAATTTGTTGCCGAGCATCTTGTGGAGTCAAATCTTAAAGGTGTTGAATCTCACGGTGTAATGCGTATGATTCAGTATGTGGAGCAACTGGAAAATGGTTATATGAACCCCTCTGGACGTCCTTTTTTAAACCAGAAGGATAATGGAGCATGGATTGTTAATGGTCAAGGAGGATTTGGGATACCTGCTCTTCAGCTTGGAATTGAAAAAGCAATTGCAGAAGCAAAAGAAAAAGGTATCTCTACTGTGGCTGCGATCCATTGTGGTCATACAGGACGTGTGGGGGCATTTGCCGAAAAGGGAGCCGAAGCAGGCTGTTTGACAATATGGGTAGGAGGAGGAGGTCATAAAGATTGGCCACAGGTTGCTCCACATGGAGGATCCAAAGGGATGTTGCCTACCAATCCATATGCTTTTGGAATTCCTGGTGGTAAAAAAGGTCCTATAGTGCTTGATTTCGCAACTGGCCAGATTGCTGGAGGATGGATATATGCTGCTAAGAGTGCTGGTGTTTTGCTGCCTGAGGGAATGTTGATTGATACGAATGGTAATCCTACTCGAGATCCGAATGATTACTTTAATGGTGGAGCAATTCTGCCAATGGCTGGTCCAAAAGGATATGGTTTAGCACTTTTGGCAGAACTGATTGGGGAGGCAATGCTGGGACCGGTGACCACTGAGATGAATTGGTTTTGTGTTTGTGTTGACACCAATTTGTACGTTGATGCTAAAAAGTACATGAAAGTTGCTGAAGAAATACTTCAGGATCTGCGTTCATGCCCTACTTTACCGGGTTTTGATAGTGTAGAAATTCCTGGTGAGCGTGAACGAGACTCATACACCGAAAACGAACAGAAGGGTGTAGCAATTCCATTAAAGACTTGGAAACAAATGTTGAATTTAGCTAAAAAGCTGGAAGTTAAATCAGGATTAATTAAGAGTTATAAATGACTTTGTGTGGAAGATTATGAAGGATCAAAATGACACCTGAGAAAATAGTTAATTTGCAGAAACATCCAATAAAGGACATAAACTATAGAAAAAATTGCAAGGCAAAGCTTGATTTAAAAGGTGCCTTGGTAATGGAAAATTTTCTTACGTTTGAATCTCTTGATTATTTACAATCAGAATCAAGAGAATTGCATCATTTAGCTTATTTTTGTCATCAGAACCACAACGCTTATTTGCTTAAACCAGACCCTGACCTACCTGATGAGCATATTAGGAATCTTGCACAGTCTAGTGACAAAGGATGTGTTACACACGATCAGATACCCTTGGATTCACCCCTAAGGACACTTTATGAATGGTCCGTATTCCAAAGTTTTTTAGAAGCATTACTTTCTAATAAAATTTTCCCTTACACAGACAACCTGTCCTCTATAAACATAAACTATTTTGAAAAGGGTCAACAGCTAGGCTGGCACTATGACAATGCATCTTTTGCAGTAACCCTTATGGTTCAGGCACCTGAACAGGGGGGAGAGTTCCAGTATCTTGAGTATTTAAGAAATTTTGAAAAAAATGATCAGGGTTTTGCAAAAACCGAAGATGTGGTCAAAGGCAGAATTCCATGCAAGAAACTTAATATGGGTGATGGTTCTCTTGTACTTTTCAAAGGTAGGAACTCCTTACATCGTGTCACCCAGGTTAAAAGTGATCACGCCAGAATACTGGTTACGCTTAATTTTAACACAGAGCCAGGCATCATGCTTTCTAAACTGGCAAGAATGACATTTTTTGGTCGTTTGGAATAATTTATTCCCAAACTAAAATTGTTAAGCAGCCAAGATTAATTTTATGTTAGATTTTAATTTAAGTGACGAACAAAAAATGCTTGTTGAAATGACAAAAAGTTTCGTCGAGAAAGATATGATGCCACATGAAGAAATTTTGGAGACTAAAGGCATTCTTCCATCTGACCTTGCAGTCGTTTTGAAAAAAAAATCTATTGAGCTTGGATTGCATGCCTGCAATCTTCCTGAAGAAGCAGGTGGTGGTGGTTTAGACGCCGTATCTGTAATGCTGATAGAAAAAGAACTTGGAAGGACTTCACTGGCACTTGCAGAATGTGCTCACCGTCCTTTAAATATTCTTTCTGCATGCCAGGGAAAGCAGGTAACAGAATTCCTGGAACCCACTGTTCGAGGTAAAAAGAGAGATTGTATAGCAATGACTGAACCTGAAGCAGGTTCAGATTTAAGAGGAATGAATTGTAAAGCAACCCATGATAAAGGTCACTGGCTTATTAATGGAGTGAAACATTTTATCTCACAGGCAGCTGTTTCAGATTACTGTGTACTGTTTGCGGCAACTGGAGAAGAGGAAACTGACAAAGGCATTAAAAAGCAAATTTCAGCTTTCCTTGTTGATTTCAGTGATACTGGAGTTGAGGTTGCTGATGGTTACAAGAATGTATCTCACAGGGGATATACTAATAACATCCTAAATTTTAACAATGTACGTATTCCAGAATGGAGGATGCTGGGAACAGAAGGACAGGGGTTTCAATTAATAAACGAATGGCTTGGACCTACTCGTCTTACTGTTGCAGCTACAAGCGTTGCACGAGCGGAACGAGCTTTTGATACTGCACTAAAGTATGCTGCCAATAGGGAGCAGTTCGGTCAAAAAATAGGTAAATTCCAGGGCGTTTCCTTTCCTCTTGCAGACATGTCAATGGAAATCAGACTTGCAAACCTCTTGCTTATGGAAACAGCTTGGAAAATTGACCAGGGATCAGTTACACCAGAAGATTGTGCAATGGCCAAGCTCTATTGCACAGAGATGTTAGCTAGAGTAGCTGATCAGGCAATTCAGACAGTTGGTGGAATGGGGTTAATGGAGGACCTTCCTTTGGAGAAGATATGGAGAGACTCTAGGGTTGAAAGAATTTGGGACGGTACCTCTGAAATACAGCGTCATATCATCTCACGAGCACTGCTTCGGCCATTTGGTGCTTGAAAAACCATTTTTAAAAAATTATTCATTGATTAAGTTCATAAATTGATTATAGTTATTTTAAATTGGCTCTAAAAAAAAATCACTGATAATTTAAATCCTACAGTTATGACGGACATTGATATTGTAGTTGTGGGAAGAGGTCTGATCGGATCTGCTACCGCAAGGCAGTTTGCAAAAGCTGGAACAAATGTAGTTCTAATTGGACCGACTGAGCCTGAAGACTATCATAACCACAATGGCGTGTTTGGCAGTCATTATGATTCAGGAAGAATTGTTCGCATTCTAGATCCAGATCCTTATTACGCTCAGATTGCTAAAGCTTCGATAGCACAATATCGACCACTCGAAAATCAAACTGGAACAAGTTTTTTTCACGAAGTTGGCTATCTTTCTGTTACAAACAATAGCGATTATTATACAAATGTAGAAACAGTACAAAGAGAATATTTCCCTGACGCAGAGCATTTTTCGCAAAAGGAGTCGGCAGAACGCTTTCCCTACTTTAACTTTCCTTCAGATGTAAAGATAATATATCAGCAGACCATGGGTGGGTATATCAATCCACGAATCCAAATTGCCGCACAAAACAAATCTCTTGAGATGTACGGAGGAAGGATAATTAATGATGTTGTTATAGAAATCAGTCAAGATGATACATCTATTTCGGTTTGTACAAATAATGAAAAACTGAAGTGCAGAAAGGTTGTCATTGCGACGGGGGCATATGCAAATATTGGTGGTTTGATACCAAAGGAAATTGAATACGAAGTTGTGCCTCATACAGTTGTATACGGGGAAATAGCGAAACAGCAGTTACCTTCACTAAAGGGCATGCCTTCACTTAGCTATCGCTATGGAAATGATCAAATGCGCTATATTTATTTTATGCCTCCCGTTTTGTATCCCGACGGAAAACATTATGTAAAAATAGGACATTCATTTGGTGATTCTCTACCGATTAACAGAGAGTCTTTGACCCAGTGGTTTAAAAGTGAAGGAGACATGACAAGAGTTGAATGGCTTACAGATAAACTTAAAAATTTACTCCCAAGTATAAACTTTAAAAATTTTAGCAGTAAATCATGTGTTACTTCAAGATCTCCGACAGGTAAGCAATATATCGATCAGTTTGAAGGTACTCAGATTTTTTCATTGCTGGCGGATAACGGACAGTGTGCTAAATCTGCAGACGAATTAGGATGTATAGCCAAAGAATTTGTGCTAAACGGGTGCTTCCCAAAGCAGTTTAATAAAGAGGACTTCAGACTGCAGTATAGTTGCCAATAATGGTGCCAATTTTTTTGTTACAAATTTTCTAAAAAATTATTTAGCTCCTGGGGTAAAGAGTCTCTGTATTACCGTCAACTCCCACTATTTGTCCTGAGATGTGTTTTGAGCAGTCAGAGCTGAGAAAGCATATCAACTCCGCAATTTCTTCCGGATCAACAAAGCACTGCATTGATGTGCCGATTTTATACAATCTGCGCACAGTTTCAGTATCTAGCTTATCTACTTCTGCGTGTGCAGCAATCACTCTTTCCAAACGATCACCATTCACATTACCGGGAACAATACCGTTTACGCGAATATTATCCGGACCAAGCTCCATAGCCAAAGATTTTGTAAGACCTGTCACTGCCCATTTTGCGGCAACATAGGGACTTCTTGTGGGGTATCCCATTATTCCGGCACCTGAAATTAGGTTGATTATTACTCCGTGGTTCTGTTGCTTAAAAATTGGCACTGCACGGCGAGTGCAGTAAAAATGAGAATCAATACATACTGACATACAAGCACGCCATTCATCGTCAGTTATATTTTCTATAAGCTTGGTAGGGCCTGAAATACCTGTATTGTTAACAAGAATATCTAGTCCAAAATTCTCTATCTGTTTGAACATCCTGTCTACTTTACTTGAATCAGAGACATCACATACAAAAGTTTTAATTTCTTTCCCCATTGAACTTAATTTTTCTTCGTTAATGTCACATATAATTACTTCAGCACCGAGTTTATGCATGGATAACGCAGTAGCTCTCCCAATACCTTCTGCGGCTCCACTTATAAATACGCGCTTCCCCTTAAGTGAGATTTTCATTCAGCTATCTATTAGATGTTAAAAAATTAAACTAAAACTATTGCTGACAATTTTAATAAAAATAAATAACATAACTCAATCCGCATCTTATCAAAATTACTAAAGTAATCAGATTTATTTACACCTACTACTCAATATATTATGAACTTGGAACGTCTTTTTCGACCTAAATCTATAGCCGTATATGGAGGTAAATGGTCAGATTATGTAGTTCAACAATGCCGTAAGTTGGGATTCTCAGGAGATATATGGCATGTAAACCCCACCAGAGAGAATTGTATTAATTCAACAGATAATCTTCCAGGAGTGCCTGATTCGGTATTTTTGGGAATAAATCGTGATCTTACAATAAAGGAGTTCCGTTTACTCAAAAAGAAAGGCATTGGAGGGGCAGTTATTTTTGCATCCGGATTCAATGAAGTAAAGGACGGAGAAGCTTTTGCCCTAAAGCTTGATCATGCTGCTGGAGATATACCTTATATAGGTCCAAACTGTTATGGATTTGCCAATTTTTTCGATCGAGTTGCTATGTGGCCCGATCAGGTTACAGGAAAATCTCTAGAACGTGGTGTAGCATTTATTTCTCAGAGTGGGACAATTTCAATTACTGTAATGGGGCAACGCAGGTCACTACCGTTGGGATATGTGATTACAGTCGGCAACCAACAGAGACTTGCCGCAGAAGATTTGATTCAATACTGTGCAGAAGATGATCGAGTTTCTGCAATTGGGCTCTATCTAGAGGGCATCCTTGATGTGCAAAAATTTATTGATTCAGTCGACCACGCAAGAAGCCTTGGTAAACCTATTGCTCTGATTAAGGTCGGAAGGTCCATTCAGAGTCAAAGTATTGCAATGACTCATACAGGGGCGTTGACAGGGTCTGATGAAATACATGATGCGTTTTTTGAAAGGATAGGAGTTGCTAGATGTGAGACACTTAGTTCGCTCGTAGAAACGCTTAAGATATTTCATTGTTTTGGCCCCCTTCCTTCCAACAAAATTTTGATTTTGGGAGCATCAGGCGGGGATATGTCGATGGTTTCGGATATTGCTAAGGGTTTTGAATTGAACTTCACCGCAATTCCAGAAGATAAAATTGACGCATTGAAGGCTACAGTAGGTAATCGTGTTAAATTAAGCAATCCTCTTGATTTTCAGACTGCAACGTGGTTTGAAAATACAAAACTGCAGGAAATGTTTGATGTCCTACTGAAATGCGGTTATGCTGTGACGGCCTTGATGCTTGATCCACAGGATGAAACTGAGGCAGATACCGAATCTTTTGATAATGTGATTGAGGTGCTGCTGAAAGTAGCTCAAAAAACAACTGCTAAGGTTTCTTTGCTGTCGTCATTACCGGAAAGTCTGACTAAGTCAACACGAGAAAGATGTTTGAGTTCGGGTGTTGTTCCTTTACAGGGTCTTTTGGAATCCATTGAAGCCCTGTGTCATGCTGCTAAAATAAGTAAGGTTTGGAGTGAATGGTCACCTCCGCAAATAGTTCCTTCAAATAACGAAAGCATTGATGTAAAAACGTTAAATGAATTTGAGGCTAAAAATTTGCTTAAAAAACACCAGATAAACATTCCAGAAAGCAAACTAGTTAGTGAAGATAAGGTTTTGGAAGCTGCGAAGGCGATTGGATTCCCGGTAGTTTTAAAAGCAGTTGTGCCAGAAATACTACACAAGTCAGATATGAGCGGTGTTACTATTAACTTAAAAAATGCATCCGAGTTGAAAGATGCTCTTTCAAAAATGTCTGGATTAAGTGATACTTTTTTAGTTGAAGAAATGATAACTGAATGCGTGGCCGAGTTTATATTGGGAATGACCGATGACAAGCAGTTCGGTCTGACTATAACACTTGGTACTGGAGGAATATTTACGGAATTGCTAAAGGATTCGGTAGTATTGATGATGCCTTTATCTAAAAAATATGTGAAAGAATCAATAAGTAAACTTCGCTCAAACAAACTCCTCAAAGGCTGGAGGGGACAACCTGAAGGCGATTCAGAAGAGCTAGTTGAAACAGTAATGTCTTTTGAAAAATTTATAAAAAGTAAAATTGAAAATCTTACAGGATGTGAGATTAATCCTTTAATCGTGCGTCCTTCCGGCAAAGGAGTGGTAGTAGCGGATGCACTTATAATGATGAAAGAAAAATAATGTCTGATTCACCGTTCGTTCTAAACCAAGTTGGATCCGTGCTTGAAATTACCCTTTCTAAAGGTAAGGCGAATGCTATAAGTGCTGAAGACAGTCGGAAAATGAACCGGATGTGGGAAAGTTTCAGGAACGATCCTGAGATGCGTTTTGCCATTCTAACGGGCAAGGGAGAAAAATTTTTTTCTGCTGGTTGGGATCTGAAAAATGTGGCTGAAACTGGAGAAGAATCTGACTCAGATTACGGCTCTGGCGGTTTTGGTGGTTTAAACTATCCAAGAAATTTTAATAAGCCTGTGATTTGTGCTGTAAATGGGATTGCGTGTGGAGGAGGGTTTGAAATAATGCTTGGCTGCGATATTATAGTTGCTGAAGAACATGCTACTTTTGCACTTCCTGAGATAAATGTAGGCGTACTTCCAGATTGTGGAGTTGTGAAACTCAGGAGAAGAGTCCCTTATCATGTAGCTATTGAAATGATGATGACCGGACGCTGGATGGAAGCGAATGAAGCCAAACACTGGGGGCTAGTGAACCATATAGTACCAAAAGGACAGGGACTAACAAAAGCACGCGAAATTGCAGAAAAACTTTCTGCAGGTCCACCTCTGCTTTATCCTGCAATAAAACAGGTTCTAAGAATGACTGAAATGATACCGGAAAATGAAGCTTTTTCAGTCCATGATGCTTGTTCTTCAGTAGTAAATGTTAACCGTTCAGAAGACATGAAGGAGGGCGCAAAAGCCTTTAATGAAAAACGTGAACCCGTATGGAAAGGAAAATGACTCTTATCAAAGCTGCAGTTTGTCGTGAATTTGGGAAACCACTCGTAATTGAAGAAGTTGAGTTACTTCCTCCAAATTATGGAGAAGTACAAGTAAAACTTGGAGCCTGTTCAATTTGTCATAGTGATATTCTTTATGCTGAGGGTGCATGGGGGGGAGATCTTCCTGCTGTATATGGGCATGAAGCTGCCGGAGTAGTGTCGGATGTAGGTGATGGGGTGACTAATGTGAAAGTAGGAGATCATGTACTTGTAACTTTAATTAGATCTTGTGGAAAATGTCATTACTGTTCTCAAGGAGATAAAGTTCAGTGCGACAGTGTTTTCCCATTGGATGAAAATAGTCCTCTTAGGACATCTGAGGGGGAATTTATAAAACATGGACTCCGGACTGCAGCGTTTGCAGAATCAGTGGTAGTAGATTCCTCGCAGTTAGTGTCAATTCCTAAAGAAATTTCCCTAGAGAGTGCTTCAGTTTTGAGTTGCGGGGTCATCACAGGTTTCGGGGCCGTAGTCAATACTGCAAAAATTCAATCTGGATGCAGTGTGGTGGTATTGGGAACTGGGGGAGTTGGTCTTAACAGTGTACAGGGAGCTTCAATTGCCGGAGCTGAAAGTATTATAGCTTTGGACCTTTCAGATGAAAAACTGGAAGCAGCAAAAAAATTTGGAGCAACACATGCTGTAAATATAAGCCATGAAAAGTCAACAAAAGCAGTATATGGCATAACTGAAGGAAGAGGTGCTGACTACGTTTTTGTTACAGTTGGAGACAAAAACGCAATTGAACAAGGATTTAAAATTCTCGGCAGGGGCGGTACTCTAGTAATTGTAGGGATGACTGCAGACGGAGTTAAAGTTGAATTTGATTCCTGCAAATTCGCAGGAATTGAACAAAATATGCTGGGTAGTAAAATGGGCTCTACCCGATTGGTGACAGATATTCCATGGTACATATCCATGTACCAGCAAGGCCGTCTCAAACTCGATGAATTGATTACCGGTCGCTATCCACTAGAGGAAATAAATAAAGCTATTGCTGATGTCCGCAGAAGTGATACATTGCGAAATGTGATTGTTTTTTGACTTTTTACTTCTGAGAATCCAACCATCAAGCATTTTATAATACAATCTGGTCCAATTAGTTCTTTTATCATAATTTACTGTGAAAAAACCAGGATCATGAATAATTCCAATCTGCCTGATGAGCTGATCACTTCGAATACAATTGCAAACTTCTAGAAAGTCTAAATTAAAAAATTATCATTACTTAGGTGATATTAAAAATTCATGTCAATTTTAGAAAGATTAGAAATTCATAGCATCGAGACCTTCAGTAATAGGTATATCGGGCTTTTAAGAGTACGCACAAAAGATGGTTCTGAAGGCTGGGGGCAAGTATCGCCTTACAACGCTGATATAACTTCATTAATTGTTCATCGCCAGATTGCTCCTTACGCCCTGGGATCAGATGCTTTTGATATTGAAAAACTTGTCCTTGAAATCCCGGAAAAAGAGCATAAATTCCCAGGTTCTTATCTGCGCCGTGCACTTGCCGGACTTGAAACTGCACTGTGGGATTTGAGGGGTAAGTATGAAAATAAAAGTGTATGTGAGCTTTTGGGAGGGATACCAAGGCAATTTAGGGTTTACGGTTCTAGTATGAAGCGGGATATTGCACCTCAGGCAGAAGCAGAGCGATTATTCAGGTTAAGAGATGAATTTGGATTTGATGCTTTTAAATTCCGTGTGGGAAAGGAATGTGGACATGACGAAGATGAGTGGCCTGGACGTACTGAAAAAATTGTGCCCGCAGTCCGAAAAACTTTAGGAGATCAAGTCTCACTACTCGTTGACGGGAACAGCGCTTATTCTCCCCAGAAAGCTATTTCTGTAGGGAGGATACTTGAAGATAATGGAATTTGCCATTTTGAAGAGCCGTGTCCTTACTGGGAATTGGAATGGACTAAACAGGTTACCGATGCACTTAATTTAGATGTAACTGGAGGAGAACAGGACTGTGATCTGACAATCTGGAAAAGAATGATTGATATGCGTGCAGTAAATGTTGTTCAACCTGATGTGTGCTACCTTGGAGGTATCACGAGAACACTTAAGGTCGCCGAGATGGCTCGTCAAGCTGAATTACTTTGTACTCCCCATTCCGCAAACCTTTCCCTAGTTACTGTTTTTACTCTTCACCTGATGGGCGCACTGGAAAATGCAGGACCATATGTGGAATTCTCAATTGAAGGAAATGATTACTATCCATGGCAGGAAGGAATTTACAATCCAGCTCTGGTAGTTAAAGATGGGAAAGTAAAGATCCCTGATGGCCCAGGGTGGGGAATTGAAATTAATCCTGAATTCCTCGAAAAGTCTAAATTTCAGATCAGTACTCTGAATTAAAAATGATATTTAAAATTAGTTTTTTTCAACAGTAGTTTGTCAGAAAATTCTGACTTTGCTGATTGTAATCTATAATTACCTTCCTTTTAATTTTTTTGTTAAATAACCAAAAATAGTCAATTTGTTTAAAATTTTGAATATTTAATTAAACAAACTCCTAAAATAATTCTGGTTGAGAAAGTAGTGATATAATGGGTAGCAAATAAAATATATATTCTGTTTAAATTTCAAGTTCAGTTACTTTAATAATTTAAGGGTATAAAAGATAAGTATTTTAAACAAATAACAGGAAAAAAATCATATTTTAGTTGATTCATGCAAATAAATAACATGAAAGTTTTCGTGGTGGGGAATCCTCCTCCACACCATGGAGGGAGATATTTTATTTTTCTCAAACTTTTTACTGATAATGGAATTGAGGGAGTAGGAGAGGTATATTGCTCAACATTTCATCCGCAAGTTGTTGAAAAGATGATAGTAGATGTTTTTGAACGTCATGTACAAGGAATGAATCCGTTCCGGATAGAGTATCTCTGGAGAAGTGTTTACGGAAGAGGCTACACAATGCGTCCTGATGCTTCACTGATGGGAGTCCTGAGCGGTTTAGAGATTGCTCTTTGGGATATATGTGGTAAAGCAGTAGAGAAACCAATATACGAACTACTTGGGGGAAAGGTTCATGAAAAACTTCGAACGTATACGTACCTCTACCCTAAAACTGGAAGCGCATATACTGATGAAAGTCCAAATGTTTATGATAATCCAGTCCTTGCTGCTGAAGCAGCGAGTGAGTCTGTAAAACAGGGTTTTACTGCAGTAAAATTTGATCCAGCAGGCCCCTATTCAGTATTTGATCCGCGTCAACCATCATTGGAAGCAATGGATCAATCAGAATTATTTTGTAGACATATTAGGGAGGCAGTAGGTAGCAAAGCAGATTTGCTTTTTGGTACGCATGGGCAGTTTTCTACGTCAGGAGCAATCAGGCTTGCACGTCGTTTGGAAGCATATGACCTTCTTTGGTTTGAGGAACCAACTCCTCCTGAAAGTCCTGAAGAAATGTCAAAGGTTGCACGTCAGACCAAAATACCTGTTGCAACTGGAGAAAGACTGACAACTAAACATGAATTTGCACGCGTACTTGAAACAGGGGCAGCGTCTATTTTACAACCTGCTCTGGGACGTGTAGGTGGTATTCTTGAAGCAAAAAAAATTGCGGGTATGGCTGAAAGCCATTACGTACAAGTTGCACCTCATCTCTATTGCGGACCAGTTGAAGGAGCGGCAAACATTCAGATCAGCACCTGCATACCAAATTTTTTGATTTTAGAGAGCATAGGGCGCTGGGAAGGTTTTCATGCTCAAATACTTAAAAAACCTGTGGAATGGGATACTGGATTTGTAATTCCTCCGAAAGAACCGGGACTTGGCATTGAATTAGACGAGGAAGTTGCTCTGGCTCATACTTACGATGAAAAAAATCTTCATCTTGAAATGGCTGAAACTCCGATTCACTAAAGTCTCTTTATTTAAGCTAGCTTAGCTGAAAAAAGGAATCTGTTCACACAAAAGAAATAATTTCCTGCATTTCCTTTTTCATCTAGATCATCCAGCCATTTTTGGAATTGTTCTTTGGTAATAAAACCTTTTTTCAAGGCATTCCTCGTGATCCAATTCATCATTCCGTGAGAAAAGTGATTTGGAGTGTATTCTGTATTAAGTATCGGTATTGGTTCCACATTCACATTGGAGAATCCATTATCTAAAAGAAGAGAGCCAAGACGTACAGGAAGATTGGGACTGGGAACTGTTGCATCCCAGGCTGAGAATATTTTTCTTGTGATAGAATCATAATCGCTGTTCAGTACAATACCTCTCCAGTCTGTCTCTACAATAATTATCCTGCCCGTAGGTTTAAGAATCCTTTTAATTTCCAAAAGTGCCTGATCAATATTATTTACGTAGAGCAGCACCTGTGTACAACAAGCTGCATCAAAAGATTCTTCTGGGAAAGGTAAATCTTCTGCGTTTGCCTCAGAGAATTCTGCATTTTGGAGGCTTTCACATCTTTTATTTGCATGACGTATCATCTCTAAATTTTTGTCAACTCCACATACTTGCCCGGAACCACCTGTTAGTATGGCGATTTCATGTGAGAGAAAACCAACTCCACAACCTACGTCCAAAATTTTCTCTCCAAGCTTCACAGACAATTTTTTTAATGTATGCTGACGCTGTTTAACTATATCAGGTAGTTGGTAACTTTTTTCCAGTTCTTCAGCTTCAACACTTTGTTTATTAAGTGATTTACTCATGAAATAATTTTACCTTCTTTATAATACTGTTTGTCGCTTTTGTTTGAGAAAAAATTTATTTAGATTGTCACCAGCTAGGAAAAGAGCTGTTATTACTACAGAAACGCCTATGTACTGGGCTATTGTCATTTGCTCACCAAGCAGAATTATGGCCGCAACTATCGAGATTATAGGTTCAACGTTTAGGATGAGACTTGCCTGCGCAGATCCAGTATGCTTTGTTACTTTGAATAAAAAAACCTGTCCAATTGTAAACAGCAAACATACTGCTCCTATTCCTGTCCATCCCAAAATTGTATGGTTGATGGAAAAAGTATCTGAAAAAAACATCACAGCACCAACCAGAAAAACCGCAATAGTATTGGAATAAAAAAGCATGTCATGAGTGGCAATTATCTGAACAGCTTTTGATCCTGTAACAATATATACGGCATGCGCAACTGACCCACAAAGCACAAGAAGGATTCCAACTATGTCAAGTACATCCCAGGTAGGTCCCAGGCTTAGAGCAAGTCCAAAAAATGTAATTATAAAAGCAAAAAGTTTGTGGAGTTTTGGAATATCCCTGTCAATAATGAAATTAATGATTAAAACCCAAAATGGGAATGTAAAAAAAAGTAAAACACTTAAACTTACAGGAATATACTTTACAGAACCTAAATATCCCAGACTCATTACTGAAACACAAATTCCGGTCACCACAATTTTTAATCGTAATGGTGAGTTGAAAACAACCTGTTCCTTGGTTTTTTTACGTGATTTTATTTTACTGCCAGTCCAAAAAGATCATATCCCCATTATTAGACATGTAGAAAGTATACGAAAAAAAACCACGGTATGGGGTGTAGCTCCTTCGTTGTAACTTATTTTCGCTAAAGTTGTAATAAAACCGAATGAACATGCACAGCTAATCAGATAAAGGTAACCTTTGTGAATCATATTTTGACCGATTTCATTCCCGGTTGTTAAATTGGGTAATTTTAGTTCATGAAAAAAATGCGATATTTTGCAAGATTAACCTGGTAAATTTTTAAAATGCCCTGAGCATATTCTTTGAAATAGGTCTTGAAGAATAAGAGGCGCTAGTGAACTTCGGAACTTTATGTGTAAGTCTAGTTTTGCAATCTCTCTGTAAATATTTTGTAGTTCTATACTTGAAAAGTTTCTAGCCTGTGCCAGAACTTGTTTGCTAAGAAATAGTGGAAGTGGAATTTTATTTAATATTTCTGATTCTTTGTAGAATTGCTCTAGCATGCTGTGAATGCTCAGTAGTCTCCGAAATTGTGAAATTATAAGTGAAAAAATTCTTACATGCTCACGCGGTGTCATCTGTAGTTGTTGGTTAAGGATTTCCAGTGCAGGAAGCAATTCTTTTCTCGACAAAGCATCTGTCATACGGAAAACAGAAAAATGTTTGTGACCTCGAATATGTCCCTTGATCATTTCTTCTGTGATACTTTCTCCTGATAAGTATAAACTGATTTTTTCAAGTTCATGTTCAAGGTCCATCAGATCAATTCCAACAATATCTATAAGTAATCTTGCAGTATTTGCTGAAAGAGGAAGTCCTTTGGCATCACCCTTCTGGATAACCCAGTTTAAGGGAATAGAATTTTCATAGGCAGTAAATTTTTTTATTAGCCCTGACTCCTTTATGCTTTGGAATAGTGGTTTGCTGAAATCCTGATCACGTGTTGCCGCACTGGTGAATATAAACCACATATTATCAGGCGGATTATTTATTATTTTTTCTACAGTTTCATACAACAAGTGTTGGTTATTATTCCCAGAATTTTTACTGGGCTTTTTAACCAATTCAAAATTATCTATACGGATAACTTTCCGATCAGTAAGCATCGGCAAGGTTTCATAGCTTATAAGCAAATCTTCAATGTTTTGTTTCCCAGATTCTCCTTTGTTTTTAAGCAATTCATCTGAGTAGAACCTTTCCAGGGCCCATTCATATGGGCGACCTTCAAGTCTTTCCTTAATTATAGAATCGACTGTCTCATCAACTAATAACTTCTGATTTCCATAAATCAGGCATAATTTATGTAGATTATTTTCAGAAATCATAATGGTATTTTTTCTATGAATGAGAATCAGGTAAACTTTCCCTGATCATGTCCCTAACTTCCCTTGGTGAGTTTGCCTCCAGTGCTCTTTCTGCGAGTGATCTTGCATCTGTGATTGATATTTCTGAGAGTCTTCTCTTGACCACAGGAATTAGAGGCGCATTCATGCTTAATGAAATAATTCCTAACCCAGCCAGAATTACACAACCATCAGGGTCTGAAGCCATTTCTCCACAAATTTCAACAGGCTTTTGATGTACCTCTGCGGATTTTACTAGTTTATCTATTAATTTAAGTACTGCAGGGTGAAGAGGGTCATAAAGATCAGCAATATTTTGATTATTACGATCTACCGCAAGAACATATTGAGTGAGGTCATTAGTTCCTATTGAGCAGAAGTCAATTTCGTTTAAAAATTTTTCACATATAAGTAATGTGCTAGGGACTTCAAACATCATACCGATTCTAATTTCTGCAATGGATATCCCTTTCTCTTCCACTTCTAAGCGGCACTGCTGAAACAATTCTTTAGCCTGAATTATTTCATTTACGTTTGTAATCATTGGAAACAGCAGGTGCACATTAGGACGGATTTCTGTAGCCATCAGTAGAGCTGTAAGCTGCTCTTTTAGTACAGTTTTTTGTTTTAATTGACGACGTACTGCACGATAACCCAAAAATGGATTTTCTTCATCTTGAAATCCCATGTAAGGAGCAGCCTTATCTGCACCAACATCAAGTGTTCGGAATATCACTGGCATGTCTTCAGGAACATTCACCAGTAAATCACGATAGACCTTAGTTTGTTCAGAAACACTTGGATATCGATCTAGTGACAGAAAATAAAATTCTGTTCTGAATAACCCCACTCCTTCTGCACCATAGCGAGGCAACTGAAGTTCATCGCTACCGAGTGCTATGTTGGCCAATAAATTTATGCGGGTTCCATCAGTGGTTTTACAAGGGACATCACGAAAATCATCTAGGTGTTCGAAAAAATTCTGTTGTTCAACCAACAGGTTTTTAAATTCTTCCAGAATCTTTTTTTCAGGATATGCCACAGCTACTCCGGAATCCCCATTTATAGCTAGGGGAGCACCATCATGAATTTGTTCCAATTCGTGGTCTTCAATGCATACTGCTGGTATTCTCAAGGATCGGGCTAATATCGCTGCATGAGAAACTACACCACCTTTAGACAATATTATACCCTTGATGCGAGTTGTATCTAACCGAGCGATATCACCTGGAAGGAGTTGACGCATAATAAGAATGCCAGTTTTTTTAGTAACTGAAAGAACTTCATGACCCAAATAATGCAAAAGTCTATATCCAACGTCTTTTAAATCAGCACCTTTTTCGCTTAGATAAGGATCTTTAATTTCTGAAAATGCACCCAGGTATTCCTGTACTGTCTGATATATAGACCAAGATGCAGTCTTACCTGATTCTATTCTTGACTTAATTTTTTCTTGGAAATGCTGATCTTCAAGAAACATTAAGTGTGCATGGAAAATAGAAGCTTCTTCAGTTCCCACCTTGTCCGATACTTTTTCAATCAGTTCTAACGTATCGGAGATAGTATGATCCATTGCTGCCTGAAAATCGGACATTTCACTTTCAGAGGACCTTGAACTTTTTTTCTGTGGCTCTTCTACATCTGACTGCTGGAGAAGTACTGCTTTACCAATCGCGACTCCGTACGCTACCGGTTGTCCTGAAAAATGATGAGTTTCCCCTTTCTTTTTTTCCGAAATTGGATGTTGTTGAGTTGCTGTATCCAGTTCCTTCATCAGTAGAGCCTTTGAAACTAGGCTTGAAATTTGGGTTGCTATAGAGCCTAGTAATTGAACTTCTTGCGGTGAAAATGTACGTGGCTCAGTTGTATGAACAACAAGGACTCCAAAAGATCTTCGGTGCTCAATTAGAGGAACACCTAAAAAAGAAGAAAAGTGATCTTCTTTAGTTTGAGGAAATGATTTAAAACGAGGATGTTTCTGCATTTGGGACTCTTGTACAGGTGCAGATCTTTCAAGTACTAATCCAACAAGGCCTTCAGATGGTAACATATGCACTGTCTCAATAGTTGAAGGGTCAAGGCCGTGTGTGGCTTTAAGTATTAAAATCCCTTGGTCTGAATCATAAATATAAATTGAACAGGCATCGACACTTATGCGTTTGGCAATCATTTCCGCAGTTCTTGCCAGTGTCTCATCAGAATTGTGAGAAGAGGTAATGATCCGATTTACCTCAGTAAAAGTTTGCAGAGCAAAATATAGCTGGTCTTGTGACTCTGATGTCGCCATTTATTAGGTTTAGTTCAGGTAAAATTTTGTGGTCAAAATACTCTGGATGTATGAAATATTGGAAAGTGTTTAAGGGAAATTATCTTAGGACATGCAAAATTTTCTTATGCATCCTTTATAATCCTTCAAAAAACTAAAGACGTTCCTCAGTCTCCTGTTTTTCAACTTTAAACTCAAGTTGATTATTTAGGCTGTTTTGGGGTTCTACCCTGAAATTTAAGGCGGGAAAAATTATTGGAAAGAGTAATCGGAGTAAAGATTGGATATTTTGCTGTGAAGTATTAGAAAGGTTGTAAAAAAGTTCAGAAATGCTTTATAAAGGCTACCTTTAGACCTTTTTGAAATGGAGTCAATATTAATTCAAAATTATTTACTGTCCTTGAAGTGCTAAAATATCCTTGTGAACGGCCTTCTGTGGAGATCTCATTAAGAATGTCTCGATAACGAAAAAATTGTATTCCGCTATATACTGTCCCTGCACCAGCTATCCATGGTAATAATTCAAGAATTCCGCTTGTTTCGAAAATACCACTTAGAAACAATAATGTTGCACCACCGGTACCAGCAGTAGTATACATCCATCTATCATGTTCAGCCTTGGTTTGTTTGTACCTATTTAACCAAAGGACGTAATCCTTGCTTTCTGCAGCTACAGATGGACCTAACCGAAAAACACGCTTTTTTGGCTGTAATCTTTTTTGAGTGTCAAGTTCTTTTCTAGTTTGCATTATAAAGCGATTAAGTTTTTCAGTATTAATATATGTCTGTATTTTATCTCCCTTAGATACTGATGAAATTTTTTGAATAATGACTGCTTCAGAAGATAAATCACTTATTTGAACAACTTCAGCTAATCCAATATTTTTATAAATTTTCTCATTATTTATTTCTTCCTTTTCTTGATTAGATATTTGTCGGGAAATTACAAAACGTTGCCCAGCTTTTATTCCCTGAGCCCTTCCCAAATTTACAGTGATTCCTGATTGTTTTTTTTCAACAATATTCCCAATCATCAATGTATTATTTGAAATTCTAGCTGCCAGACGGAACAATTCATCATGCATTTTAAGATCAGTAAATTGAACTTCATCACTAAAATTCGTATTGTTTGTTTTTACATCAACAAGTCTCACTGACAAAATAAAACTTGGTTCTTCCTTGCCTTTTTCATTCAGCATAATTTCTGAATGAATAGTACCTACTAAAACTTTGTCTGCACGGAATAATTTACCAATCATAACTCCGCAAGCAATATCATGGCAATCTGCAAGTGTGGGGTCACTATCTTTAATTTGTATATTCCATTCAGCTGGTCCAACTACTGTAAAATGGTTAGTATTGTAAATATTCAGTTGAAGAGCCTTTACAATTTCTTGTGCTGCGGTTTCTGTCATTCCTGATGGTAGGAGATTAAGCAGCAGCACTTTTACGCGTCCATCGTTACTGAAACCAGTTAACTGATTATGATCAAGATCTGAATTGTTGTTTTGATAAACTCCGGACTGAGCCCAAACCAATGATGTAAAGAAAATACTGCAAAAGCTGATTGTGAATGCTTTTATAATAATTGGACTTAAAATCTTCATGAAGAAGGATTGCAGGTTAAAATAGTTCACTAATATTTTAAAAAAAATGATTTGATTTAATTTAATGTGAATTTGGTGCTTTATCTACCTAGCAAGAAAAAGACCTTTTGTAAGATAAGTAAGTAGGTGATTATTTGGGAAAGAATTGATTTAAGAAGATTTTTAGGAGCGGAAAATACTAACTTGAAATCAGTCTTGAAAAGACTTTCAGCAATTCATCAAAGTCTTTTTTAAAAATTGTTCGGAAATCCAGCCAGACTTGTTCTTCATGCACTCTAGTTATTACTGGTACAGGTTGGGAGCGGAACCATTTTTGTAATTCTAATACTGACCATTGCGGATGAGATAAAACTAGTGCTGTCGAACCTAGATTTAAATCAGGCATAGCACCACCTCCAGTTTTTGATTGAGTTTCTCGTATTTCAAAATGCCATAATGATTTACTTTTTATAGTTATTTTCGACAAAAAATCCTTTGCTTTATCAGAAATTTCTTCCGTAGTCTGTTCCAGAAGAAAAATTGTGGGAATTTGATCCGGCAAAGATTTTATGTCCATGTATGCTTCAAGAGTTTCTTCCATCAAAGTTAGAGTTACTTTGTCTAAACGAAAAGTACGGTAAAGGGGACTCTTTCTTAGTTTTTGAATGATTCCCGTTCTACCAAGCATAATACCTGCCTGGATGCCTCCAAGTAGTTTGTCTCCGCTGAAGGTCAGTAAATCTGGACTATATGAGAGCTCTTTTTCTACAGTTGTATATTCACTCAATCCACTATGCTGAAACTGATAAAAACTCCCACTTCCCCAATCATAGTAGCATGGTATACCATTGTTATAAGCCAGTTTGGACAATTTTTCTACGCTTACAGATTCAGTAAATCCAAGAATTTTATAATTTGATGGATGTACTTTTAAAATCGCTGCAGTGTTTTTGGTTATTGCCTTTTCATAATCTGAAAGACGGCAACGGTTAGTAGTACCAACTTCGACCATTTTTACGCCTGCTTCCCTCATTATATCAGGTACTCGAAATGATCCGCCTATTTCTACTAATTCACTCCTTGATACAATTACTTCAGGCAAAATTCCTTCCTGTTGATTTATTGTTAATCCCTTGAGCATAAGATAAACTGCAGCAGCATTATTGTTGACTGCCATTGCATCCTCTGCACCTGAGAGAACTCGTAGCATAGTCCTTATTTTTGAATCTCTGTTACCCCTTTTTCCTGTTACAAGGTCGAATTCTAAAGTTGAATAAGAACATAGTTTTGGCAGAGCCTTCATAATCAAATTTTTTGAAAGAGGGGCTCTGCCCAAATTAGTGTGGATAACAATGCCGGTCGCATTTATAGCACTTTTGACGCTATCAGACCTAATACGGACTTCATCTGCAACACGTTCCATTATCTCTGCATTATCAAAAGTAAGAGTGCCGCTGCTATCTTTTGAGATTTCCTGACGCACTTTGTTAAGTACAGAATTTACATACTCCCTCACTTGCTTACCGTGAGGAAGTTTTTGTGTCATAAGAAATTTGTCACAATCTGTGATGGAAGGAATAATTTTTAAAGTTGTTGATTTCCACATGATAATTATTTAATCAGTGGTTTATGAACCATTATAAATAATTTTTAGGACCTTGGATAAGGTATTTCCAGCAATTTCAATTTTTAGTTGTAATTCCTTTTTTATCCGATGTTTTTGGTATTGAGCTTGTTTTTGATGCATTAACTTTTTCTTTTTTTTTGGGAGTTGGTTTTTTTGAATTTTGCAGCGATTGTTCTACTGAAGTACTGTTTTTATTTATAATTTTAGATTTTATGGTTGGATTTATTTTGGATTTAGATTGTGTTTTTAAAGTATTTTCTTTCTTTACATCATCGGATTCTTTTGATTTATGAGCAGCAGATTTTTTATTAATTGGTTTGCTTTGATTTATTTTTGTAGTCGTATTAGGTGATTTTGCTTTAGAAATTTTTTTAGTAGTGTTTTTTGATGTAATTTCTTTTTTCTTAATTAATTCTTTATCTGTTAAATGTACACTACTATACATATTTATTTCGGAAAAATTATCTTTAGATATATTTTCATCAGAATCTATGCCAATTTCTTTTTTTGAGTAATTAGCTCCATGGGTATGGACACTGCTATAAACTGATTTTTCTAATTCGTTGTTTCCTCCATGGGTATATTCCTTGTCAGATGATTTATCAAACACTGAATCTTGTTTTGCCAAAGGTTCATGTACACTCATGTATAGAAATTCATTTGAAACTTCATTTGAGTCAGGCTTTTTTTCAATTAAATTATTTTTTTTTATTTTTTCATTATCAGATTTTATTTTCTGCTTAGATATACCTTTTTTTTCCTGATCTTTTTTTAATTTCTTGTCCAGGTTTGTTTTTGCGGATTTATTTTCTTTCCTGGAATTTCCTTTAAATGCCTCAGTATTTGACTTTAAATCAGTTTTTTCAGTTGTATCTACTTGTTCTTCAATAAATTTATTTTCTTTGATTTCGGTATCAGAGTCTGAGTAATCATTATTATCAGATTCTTTTTTTCTTCGCCCTTTTTTCATGGCAGGTCTTTCATCCCTTATATCTGCTGCAGATATGGGAACAGAAGTTCTTGTTTCTTCACCGTTATGCTCTTTTATTTTTATCTCCATTTCTGGAATTTCCTCAGGACCAAGTTGCAGATCAGGTGTAATGGAAATTTGGACTCCAAAATCCGTTTCCATTTGAGTTAATCGCTGTCTTTTTACGTTCAAGAGGTGAATTGCTAATTCAAGAGGCAGGCGAAGATGTACCTGCAAAACTTTCTGTTCTATCATAGAGTCATGTATTTTTCTCAATATGCGGTTTGCCAAAGTCAAAACAGTAGAATTAAGTGACAATGCTGCGGAAATTCGCTGACGACTTAATTCCATCAAACCAAATTTTGATATATTGCTTACGGAAGTTTTTGACTTATCAGCAACAAGTTCTTCTTCTATTTTCTGTTCAACAGCGAGACGATTTTTAGAATTTTCCATATCTATAAAATCCACCACAATTAGTCCTCCCAAGTTTCTCAAGCGCAACTGCCGGGAAACTTCTTCCGCAGCTTCCATATTAGTTCTAAAAGCAGTACTTTCTATATTTTTCTCTTGAGCTGATCTCCCTGAATTTACGTCAATAGCTACTAGTGCTTCTGTCTGCGAGATAATGATAGAACCTCCAGATGATAGAGGAACTTTGTTTTGGTGTAGCACTTCTATTTGTTCTTCAATCTCATATGAAGCAAAAAGTGATTTTTCTCCAAGATAAAGCTGCAATTTTTTTTGATCTTTTGGTATTTGTGCTTGAAAAAATTCTAAGACATGCTGAAACGCGATTGGCTCATCAATCACCACTTCTGAAACATTATCATGATAGAAATCTCTGATCATCCGAACAATCGCGTCTTCTTCCTGATAAAGTAATCCTGGAATTGATTGATCATCATGGTCACTCTTAATTTCATTCCAGGTACGGCGTAAATTTGTGAAGTCACGTTTCAATTCAGTAAGTGATCTGTCAACACCAACAGTACGAATTATTGCTGAGGCATCTTCACTCCCAAGCCCTTTAAGCAAGTGTCTCAGTCGTGTTCGTTGCTCCTCATCTTCAATTTTTCTTGAAACTCCCCCTCTATCACTGTCAGGCATGTATACAATGAAACGTCCTGCAAGAGAAATATTTGTGGTTAATGTTGCTCCTTTGTGAGCAATTTCATCTTTGATCACCTGAACGAGAATTTTCTGCCCGGGCTTTAAAACTTGAGAGATAGAAGGTTTCCCTCGTCCTTGACGGTTTGGTTTATATACTTGGAAATTAATATCTGAAAGTGAAAGGAAACCATGGCGAGCTTCACCATAGTTTATAAATGCTGCTTGGAAAGAAGGCTGTACTTTTATAACTTTTCCGCAATATATATTCCCTACTTTTTGGGAACGATGCGTCTGTTCTATGTGTAGATTTTCTAGTTTTGGTCCATTGATAAAGGCGATTCTTGTCTCATCATCTTCGACATTAATAAGAATCTTTTGATCTTTGTTTGCCATTGTTTTTCCTGATTTTTGATTCTATGAAATCAGGATGTTCTGCCAACATAATTTTTGATTTTCAGATTAGGATTTTTAAAAAGCTGTAGGTATAGCTACATCCATTAACATGTTCATTCAGCTAATGACTTTTAACAGCGAATCTATTCAAATAATAATTTCAATCAGCAATCTTTAATCAGAAAAATGTCTCCCTCTATATTTCTTACAGTCCAGGGTGATCAGAACATCTCTGAAATAATATTTTTTACTTTTAGCTATTCGTTAGAGGCTTATTCGATTTTTCTGGTACAAACTCTTTTTGTTCGAACTCACCACTTTCATTCTTTAAAATTGTCTCTATACGCTGGCCTGCACTATCAAGAAATTTTTTACATTCCCTGCTCCAGTGGATTCCCGATTCAAAAGTTGTTAAAGCCTCATTTAGAGAAATAGTTCCTTCTTCAAGCTTTTCAACAGTTTCCTCGAGTTTTTTTAGTGCGGATTCAAAGTTTTCGGTCTTTGTATTCATTTGTAATTATTCGAACTATTTCTGAAGCAATTTGTTGCGGAGTTTGTTGACCTGTTTCTATGATACACTCAGCTTTTTCATAGAGCAAGCTTCGATCATTGAACATTTGTTCCAGAGTCGTATCAGAGTCTTTATTCTTCAATAAAGGACGATTATTGACTTTTTTTAGACGCTGAAGCAATTCTTTCTTGGATACTTTCAAATATACTTGCCTGCCAATTTGCTTGAGTATGCTTTGATTATATTCTCTCAATATTATTCCACCACCAGTTGAAATCACTGAATTTTGAACATTTTTCAACTTTTCCAACATTTTTGTTTCTATATCCCGAAAACACTCTTCACCTCCATACTTAAAGATATCTTCAACACTGCAACCTTGATCTTCTTCTATTTCCATATCTGTATCAATGAAATTATAGTCCAGCAATTTTGCAACTTTACGGCCAATGGTTGTCTTACCTGCACACATGAAACCTGTTAAAACAATGTTCATAATCTGATAAAAAAATTAAAAAGTTTAATTTGAAAAATCTATCATTCCTCCGCCCAATAGAATATTATCCTGGTAAAAAACTGCTGCTTGACCTGGAGTTACAGCCCGTTCAGAATTATCAAGTTCCAGGCGAACCTTATTATGGGATTCAGGAATCAAGGTTGCGTTTGCACCATAATGCGCATACCTTAGTTTTACTAAAGCACTTATTGATGTTTCCGGTGCAGGAATAGATACCCAGTTCACACTCGAAACGGAAACTGTTTTTGAATATAAATCGTTTTCTTTGCCTAGTATAATCTTGTTATGTTCTTTGTCAATTTTTACAACATAATATGGGGTTGTATCATTGATACCCAGTCCTTTGCGTTGTCCAATAGTATAAAATGGTAATCCTTTATGCTCTCCCAAAACTTCTCCGGATATACTTGTAAATTCTCCGGGCAAAGGGGATTCATTCATTTCATTCTTTAAAAATTCTCTGTAATCTTTTGGAACGAAACAGACTTCTTGACTATCAGGTTTGTTTGCAGCAGATAGTTCCAGTTTCCTTGCAATTTTCCTTACTTTGGTTTTCGTAAGCTCTGACAAAGGAAACATTAATCGAGGTAAATCTACTGAGGGAATTCCATGTAGAAAATAAGTTTGGTCTTTACTTAAATCCTGAGGACGAGATAATTGCGTGCTGCCTGTATGAGGATTTGAAAAAATCCTCGCATAGTGGCCTGTAGCCAGATGATCACAATCCAATTCAGTTGCTTTCTTCAAAAGTAAAGAGCTTTTGATTTTTTTATTACACATTACGCAGGGATTTGGAGTGCTTCCACTTGAATAGCCCTCTATGAAGTAATTTATTACCGTTTCTCTAAATTCTTGTTGATAATCAATTGCATAGAATGGAATTCCTAACCTGTGACATGCCAATCTCGCATCAAGTGTTTCATCAATTGAACAGCAACTTTTATTTCGTATATTATTTTCTGGCCCACGGTATAGCTTCATATGTAGTCCAATAACTTCAAAACCCTTATCCTTGAGAAGAGCTGCAGCAACAGAAGAATCTACACCACCGCTCATTGCTATTGCTACTCGTGCCATATTTATTGCATTGATTTTAGAGACTATTCAGGGAACTAAATTACTGGAATTAAAGTTCTCTCAACGGCTAGTTGAAGTAATAAATTGTTGGAGGTAATCAGAATAATCACTATGTACGCCACTGTATTCTGCATGTTGACCTCTCATTTTTTGGAAACGCTTAAAACTTGCTAGATATTTTTTGTTATATTTATCGTTGTATTCTTTCATTTCTTTATTATGTTTTTCCCGATCTTTGAATTTCTGATCTTTAAGTGCTAAATTCGCAGAAGACTTATTTTTTTCATAAAGAATGTTTGATTTAGTAATTTCCATTATCATTGCCATTGCTTCTCTACCAATATTTTCTTGATCAGAATCTATTTTTTCTATATTTGTAGGCTTTATAACTAAAGGATTTTCTAAATTAGTAGCATTTTTACCTCGAGAAATAGATTGTTCTGAATCAGCTTTGGTAGTATCTGTTTGAGAGAAAACATAAGAAACTAAACTCATGCTTAACCAGCAAATAAATGAAAGTAATAACAATCTGCAGGTGAGGAAGATTTGCGTAATTTTTACTCTATCTTTACTCATTTTATATACTGTTTGTTTAAATTCTTATTCTAATTTATATGCCCAAAAACTAACACCTAAATTAATTGCCTGTAACCAATCTGCACAAGCCCGTTATAAGTGTTTTATGGAACAGAGGGAAGGCGAACTGGAAAGAGCTAAAGCAATTGATACTTTAAATAGTTCTATTCTTGAAGCAAAAGAAAAACTTCGTTTCGAGTTAATCAATCGTGAAAAAAAACAACGTGCAAAAGAAAGAAAAGAAATGATGAAACAGGTTGAAATATCCCGTTCAAGAAATATTTCTCATAAAGGAGAAAAGTACTCTATAAATTTTGGAAACGTAATTGAAGTAAGTCCTTAAGCAAACTCACCAAAAGTTGATTCCAATATTTACGCTAATGATTACTAAACGTACACTATTATTTACAAACTTTCAATGTTTTTAGATTTTAATTTATGTAGTCATTCAATTAGTTCGTTACATATTAGAGGGTGTTCCGTAAAAAATATTTTTATTTAACTGTAATTATTAAGAAAAAATTAAAGGGAACTGATCTTCTTTAACAATAAGTAGTGTTCCAGAATCATCAAGATGATCTAGTAGCCAAAACCGAGGTGAATCTGAAAGTAATACTTCACCAAAATTTTTAGTTTGAACAAAACATCTTTCATTTTTGTCCAATCGAAAACTATTGATATAAATCAAATCTGACTTGTTGTTATTTAGTTGAAGTATGATTCCTTCTGTAACAGATTCTATTGACAATGCCAGCATTGGAGTTATGGCACATTCCAAATAGCATTTATCCCAACGATCATCACTCCAGTATTCAACAAAATAACGTCCTGTTATCCCCTCAAAATAAAGATTTGATTTAAAAAGTGATAATACCTTCCCAGTTATTATTTTGTCCCTTAAGCTCCATTGTTGTTTTTGGTCTACATTTATAAAATCATAGTGGAACTTTAAAGCAAGCTCTTTCGAACATCTTTCTCCTTGTTTAATTCCCCGTGAAATTGGGATGGGAAAATACATCCCTTTTGGAAGTTCATTCTCAAACTTTGGAAAAAATTCTTCCAAAACTTTCATGACAGTTTTTCCAAGCAATCCGGAAGATTTTATTGTTTTTTTCTGCTCAGGAATCTGCGGATTCAGAAAACGATTATCCCAGAGAAACATCATTATCATTCCACGCTCAGAAAACCATTCTATACGTTTGTCAAATTTCATAAATAATTGGTAAATTCAACATGTTTAACAGAGCATCATAATAGGGAACAATCATGATTAATGATGTAATGATTTTTTAATAAAAGCTTCTCTTGTATGATGCTTCAATAAATTTATTCCACATTGATTGTAGTTATGGTTTAGATTAGAAAAATATGCAAAAGTCATTTCTGAAATCCTTCGCATATGCATACTTGTCATTTCAAACCATTTTTTTACGTTTTCTGTGATTGAATGAAAATCTTTTCTCTCTATAAATATTACTATTGAATATGCTTTTCTTCCGAATGGAGTATTAATTTCAACAATACCTGCATTCCCGTTTGATCCTTTGACAAAACCGGTTTTGTCCCACAATGTTACTGTTTTATTTGTTGAAAAGCATGTGCCTGCTTTAATTCTGTCTTTTATCCATGTATAGCCAGGTAGTTTTAACAAATCAAGCATTTCAATTGATACATGCCTGTTTTGCTCTATACTATACTTCTTCCCGAGAATCCTTTGAATCCACAATTCCTTAAAAATACTGTTTAAATCAGAAACGGAAATTGTATTTCTGTAAGTACGGCCATTTTCAGGTATATACTCAATTAGTAGAATTTGTTTGTAAACTTCTGTTTTTTCAAGAATTCTTTGAATTTTTGCAGGTCCCCCTAACAGTTCAATAACAGTATTTGTGCTTGAATTGCTGCTAAAGCGGATCATATCTTCAATCAATTCTTTATGATTTGAATTTGTGCTTAGTTCGCCGTCAATAAGCTGAATCATGTAGGCATGAAGGATTGGGACCTTAATAGTGCTTGCTGATTTTATACTTTTTTCTTGGTGAATTGAGGCTAATATCTTTTGATTCTCTAGGTCTTCTACAATTATTGATAATTTGTCGTTAATATTAAGTTTTTTGTGCTCATAAATTTCTTTCATATAATTCGAAATACCTGCTTCCAGTATAGATTTGGAATGTAAATATCTAATTTTGTCACTAAATGTACTCAAAGATTTTGGTTGATAAAATATAACATGTTTGCGAGCTACCCATCCTTTAAAATTATTTGGGGAAAAAACTCTCAACCATTCAGAATCCTTTGTAGATAAAGAAAACATATGTGTCCCCCTCGGAAGAATTCTTAAAACCGAATTATTTACTCCAGGTCCAGAACGTAAATTTAATGCTGTAGCAGATACAAAAACATAGTAAAAATTTTTGGATGAAAAAAATATTCGGTCAATTTTATTTTTATGTTTAAAATTGCTGTGATTCTTTTTAATGGCTTTATAGGTGTAAGATTGCAAATTCTCCATTGAATAAAGAAAAATTGTTGCAAACTGAAGTGATAATAATATTAAAAATCCGATTCTTGCAAAATTAAGAATATAAAAGATTATTCCAGCATTCCCTGAAGGCGGTCTAACTTCCAAAGTTTTCCAGTAAATTTATTTTGTTACGTACTCATTGCAACATCTAATGAATTTAAACACACTTGTTTAAATTCGTACGGGGATTTTTGAGGATTATTTGGTATGACTTTTATTGAAATATAAATCTGCTTGATGAAAAATTTAATTCATCCCAAAAAGGATGCAGTTTAATTTTTATCTAAGTTATTTTTGCTTATTCTTCGCAAATTTATGAGAAAAACAATTGATGGAATTATAAAAAAAGAAATTACTAAAACACTGAAAATTATAGTCCAATTCATTCCCATTATTAATTACTGTAGATTTGGTTTATATTATAAATAACGATAAGTTAATTTGGAATCGAGTAAAGTGCAAACTAAATCTGATAGTAAAATTTGAATTTGAATTAATGTCTGCATTCGGCTAGTCCATTAACCTAAGTATAACTTAGTATCTTCTTTGACGATTTATCTTAGTTCAACAGTCTTTACAAATGCCTCCTGGAAATCAGGAATGTTGTTTTTTAACTGATCTCTAAGATTTTGCGCTACAGGCTTTGATTTAATTCCACCTATCTGAACAATTTTGTATTGTGTTTTTTGAGTTGTACTTTGAATTTTAAAGAATAGCTGATCTTTAAATTGTTTGTTCAAGTGAGTTCTAACAACATTTGCAGTCTTTAGATTAGGAAAAAAACCTAAGGAAATTTGGAACCCATTATTTACTGATTTACGAAATGCATGTCCTGCCAATGTATTAATATTATTTATTTTTTTAATAAATTTAGCAGAATCTTCTTCGGCTAAAATATTTGTTGTAATTAGTTCCGCAATTTTAGATTTTTTGTTTGTAGTCCAGACTTGAGATTCATGCCCTAGATTTTTTAACTGAATACGGCTTTCATCTACACATTCTTGAGAAATGCAGGAAACAACCTGTACATAGTAATTGAACCGCTTTACTTTAGGTTTTGCCAAAGTTTTCTTTGGTTTCGATGTAGTATTCTTTTGTTTAGGTTTGCTGACTTTCACGACCTTAGTGGGCGCTTTTGGGGGTAATACAGCCACAATTCCATGTTCTTGATTTTCCAAGGTGGGGGCATTGAAGTAAAGGGCTACGATTGTGATTATTCCTAAAAATAATCCAGTTGTACCTGAGATAATTGCTGATTTTATTGGAAAAGCATCAAAGAATGATACTGTCTTATTTTTCTGCTTTTCCTCCAGTTCTTCAGATATTTCTTCAGACTCACCTACAGTGTCTGTTTCTTCAACCGCTTTAGAACTTTCTTTTACAGCCTCATCCGTATCAGAAGCTTTTTTATCATCCTTAATTTCAGCTTCTTCGTCACCTTCAAGATCATCGATGGTAGAAAGATCTTCAAAAAACGAATCCAACTCACTGTCACTTTCATCTTCACCTTCACTTTCCATAAATGCATCAAGTTGTTCGCTGAAATCATCTCCAAAATCATCCAGACCTTCAAGACCTTCAATTTTTTCTTCAGCCATATTTTACTTGAAAATTTAGTTCAATTTGGTGACTTTAATAGTTTAAAAAATTAAAAATGAATAAAGTTTGCTATTAGTTAAGATATTTCAGGAGAGTTCTTTCATAAAGCAGCATTAAAGCCTAATAATGTAATTATTTACTAACATTCATTTTGTAACATAGATACAAACCACGTAGCGTCAAATCTTCATGATAAATTGCCTTAGTTAATATAGGTAGTATTTTTGCTGCTAATCCTCCTGTTATGACAACTGTTGGATCTGGTTGATTCTGTTGTTTTATTTCTTTTGTTAATTTATTTATCAAAGATTCAATCATACCAGCATAACCATATATAAGACCTGATTTAAGGCTCTCAGTAGTATTTTTACCTATAAGATTTTTTGGTATTTCAAGATTAACCTGGAATAATTGTGCGGCTTTGGAAAAAAGTTCATCAGCAGAAATTAATAATCCAGGACATATTACTCCTCCCTGAAATACTCCTTCAGAAGTTACCACATCCATCGTAGTGGCAGTCCCGCAATCTACAACAATCAAGGAAGTATTATAATGCTGATATGCTGCTGCTGCATTAATCAGTCGGTCCTGCCCAACTTTAGAAGGATTCTCAGTGTTAATTTTAATTCCAAGAATAAGTTCGTTACTAACTTTCATTGGTTGTTGACCAACCATGTTTTCAATAAGTTTTGAAAATACATCAGTCAACTCAGGAACTACAGAACTCAAAACGGCTCCTTTGGTCTCTTCAAGGCTGAAATTACATGCGAAAAGCATACCTCTAATCAGCATTTCATATTCATCTATACTCTGATGAAGTCTTGTGCGTAGACGCCAGCTTTGCATCAATTTTTTATTATTAAAAACGCCTATTACGATATTACTGTTACCAATATCTATTGCTAGAATCATTTAAATCAATCATTTAAATCAATTATGTCACCAGAAACATGTGTCAAGATTTCCCCAGTTTCTGTACGGATTTGGAGATAACCTTCACTTGTTAGTCCTTCAATGATACCTAATTTCCCTTTAGAATTTCTCTGACCTTTTGCGTCATACAAACTGCATACCTTCCTACCTTTTGCCCTGCTCCTGTTAAGCCATTCATTTAACAGATCCGATCGACCGTCAATTATTTTTTTGTTACCGGGAATTTTATTGATTTCACTGAATTCTTCTAGGCAGCGCTCTAATTCATGTAGTAGCTGATTAAATATGTTCTCATTTTTAAGAATAGATGATTCTATATTAAGTTTGGTTCCCGAATTTCTCGACATTTCAAATTCCAATGTTGTCACAATTTTTTTTAAATCATCTGGATAATCCTTATAGCTCCCCTTTGTATTTAAACCAATTCCCATTATCAGTATTGGAAAATTATGTTTTGGAATATTTATTGTTTCGAGCAAAATGCCACATATTTTTTTCCCACTAACAATCACATCATTTGGCCATTTAAGGCGGATTGAGTTTACATAATTTTCAAGTACACGTGCAACAACCACACTTGCTAACAAAGAATATATTTGAATCTCTGATGCAGGTTTTTGAGGATGCAAAACCACAGAAAAGGTGATGTTTTTTCCAGGTAGTGAAACAAACTTCCTTGATGCCCTGCCACGACCAGAAGTTTGCATGTCTGTGCGTACTACTAATCCATGCTGTTGGAGTAATTCCTGTTTGGACTTAAGGTATGAATTAGTTGAATCAATTTGATTAAAATAAATTATTCTATTACCTATTATTCTTGACATAATTTATTAATTAAGCAAAAAATCGTGAATAATTATTTCTTTTGCTATTCCTGTATCTACATTTCTTTCAACCGATATAATTGCCTTTAAATCAGCGATTACTTTACTGATTTCAGTTTTAAGATGTATTTCGTACCAATAACTATAAGGAGTGAAATATTCATCCGCTTTGCTATAATATTGAGTGATATTTCTTAATTTGGTTTTTATGTCTTTTTTTTTGAGTTTTATCCTGGGCAGTTTAGTCAGCTCTTCTGCAATCTCAATTCTTTTTTGATAAAAATTTTGTGAATAATTGTTTTCGAAATTTGATTGAGAGAAGTTTATGAAATAATTTGTTTGCTGGTCATATTGCTCTAGAAATTCAACAATTTCTTGAAATGTAGCCAAATTAATATTTATTCGCGGATTTATGGACGTATGATTTGAAGAAGATACATATTTATTGCCAACCGGAAATGTAGTGAAACTCTCAGCCCAAAACTTCTTTGGGATTCCTTTTTCTTTAATAGCATTGATCAGCATTATTTCACTTAATTGATCAAAATATCCGTTTTTAATTTCAATTTGTGGCTCAGAAAAAATATATATTTCTTTTTCTGCTCCTATTGCACCGTAAATCGATGAATCATAAATATATGAGTCCTTATCCATCCAGTCGAAAATTGCTGCATACAACTTTAATATTTCATTATTGTCAAACTTCATATTTTTCAAAAATAAAGTTTCTCTGTTATCGGATTTACTGCTATTGTTCCATTTGTTAAGAATATTTATAAATTGATTTGCAAGATGCACATCTGATTTTGATTCGGGATTTACTGTTCTAAAAGGTGGTGTTTGGATACGATTAAGGTTATATAGATGATCTATAGGACGTATGTAGGGCGAGTAAAAAGTAACATCAGGAAAATCAGAGATTACTCCTACAGGAAGTTTGAAAGGCTCAGGTGGGTTTAAAATAGATATTTCTCTGCCTGAGTTTCCTATTGATAATAAGCTCCGAACGTACTTTCTGAAAAATTTAATCTCTTCATTACTTTCCAAACCTTCGAGAACAGCTTTAAACATAGATTTAACAGCATTTCTGGCCTTGAAAGATGCTTGGTAATTTTGAATTCCACTTGTTTCAAGTTTTGTTTCAAATGAAAACTCTGTCATGAAAACAGCTAGTAAAGCTAATATTACTAAGGTGATCAGCAAGGCGATTCCACCTCTTGAAAATTTTCGCAATTGTAAAGGGGAGTTCACTTTCAGGTAAATGATGAGCTATTTACTTTGAAGTCAGTCTGTTTTCAAATCAACTACTTACAAAGTTTTCAGCAGAAAAGAAGGGCTCTGGTTCTGAATTTAATAAAAACCTAAGACTTGTTTCTCAACAATTTAAATCTGCTGAGATTTTTATGAACAACCGCTAGTTGCTCCGCAGGATGCACACTTGAGACAAGACCCGTTTCTTACCATTGTGAATTGCTGGCATGTGTGACACGCTTCACCTTCGTAGCCTTTCATCCGTGCTTCTTGAGCAAGGCTTTCCGTGGAACGGTTTAATGTTTCCCACTGTTCTAACTCAGAGTCACCAGTAAAATCTTTATTGCTTGAATAATCAGTATGAGCGTTCTCGAGTTCAGATTCAGTATTTTTTAACAAAGTAAAATCTACTCCCTCATATCCGATATTCTCATTTTCAATGAATTCCTGACTTTCTTCTGTACTCAGAGTCCTTTCCGAGATGATCTGTTCGTTATCAAATTCAGGTTCAACTTCATTTTGCGTATGAACTGCACTGGCCTGTAATTCATCCGGGTGTACATGTGCCAGTTCATTACGACCAAGGTATGAAATAGCGAGTTCACGGAAAATATAATCTATAATTGAAGTACTCATTTTTATTGAGTTATTACCTGAGACAATACCATTAGGTTCAAATTTAGTGTATATAAAGGCTTCGATAAATTCTTCAATTGGAACACCATGTTGAAGACCGAGAGAAATTGCTATCGCAAAACTATTCATCAAACTCCTGAATGCAGCTCCCTCCTTATGCATGTCAACAAATATTTCTCCAATTGTACCGTCCTCATATTCGCCAGTACGCAGATAAATTTTGTGTCCTCCAATAACGGCTTTTTGTGTATACCCTTTTCGACGGTGTGGTAATCTTCTTCTTTTTGCAATGTAGCGGTGAATTATTTTTTCGGCAATTCGTACTTGTGCTGGCTGTGAATTTTCAATTTCTAAATCTAAATCATCCTCATCCCAAATGTATTTATCAACGTTAACATTTAGTGGCTGGCTTAGCTTGGAGCCGTCACGATAAAGTGCGTTACATTTTAAGCCTTTAAGCCATGATTTTAAATATGCTTCTTTAAAATCGTTAACATTTGCTTCGTTTGGAATATTGATAGTTTTAGAAATAGACCCAGAAATAAAAGGCTGTGCAACTGACATCATCTGGATATGAGCCTCTGGAGCAATAAAACGTTTACCATTGCGACCGCATTTATTTGCACAGTCAAAAACGCTATAATGCTCCTGTTTGATATGTGGAGCATCTTCAATGGTCATTGTGCCACAAATATAGTCGTTCGCAGCTTCTATTTCTTTGCTGGTAAATCCAAGATGTTTAAGAACACTGAATTCAAAATCTCCCAACTGATCATCTGTTATACCTAATGTTTCCTTGCAAAATTTTTCCCCTAGGGTGTAGTGGTTAAATACGAAGCTAATATCAAATGCTGAGGGCAATTGATCTTCTAATTGCTTGATTAAATCGTCAGTAAAACCCTTGGCACGTAATACGTTTGTGTTGATGCAGGGGCTACCGTCTAAACGTGCGTGACCCTTAATATAATGGACAATATCAGTTATTTGTGTGTTGTTATAACCTAGTTTCTTCAATGCAGGTGGTATAGAGTTATTTATTATTTTAAAGTAACCGCCTCCTGCTAGTTTCTTAAACTTCACCAAAGCAAAGTCAGGTTCGATGCCAGTAGTGTCACAATCCATCAGCAAACCGATAGTACCGGTAGGAGCAATTACCGTGACCTGTGCGTTTCTGAAACCATATTTTTCCCCCATTTTCAGGGCTAAATTTGAATCCTGTTGGGCTGCCTTGAGAAGTTCTGGAGGACAATGCTGGCTGTCGATTCCTATTGGCTTGATGGTTAAACTTTCGTATTCGCTATCCGGAGCACGGAATGCTGCTCTGCGGTGGTTCCGGATAATACGAAGCATATTCTCCTTGTTTCTCTCATATCCTGGAAAAGTACCGAGCTCTTTGGCCATCTCAGCAGACGTGGCATAAGCTGTCATATGCATAATGGATGTTATAGAACCGCATATTCCAAGGGCTTCAGGTGAGTCATAAGGTATGCCGTTTACCATTAAATAGGTCCCTAAGTTGGCGTAACCCAAACCTAATGTCCTGAATTTGTGAGATAATTCTGCAATATTTTTGCTTGGGAACTGCGCCATTAAGACACTTATCTCCAGAACAATTGTCCAGATTCGAGAACCATGTCTTAATTTTGTTACATCAATTTCTCCTGTTCTTGGGTCACAAAAATGCAATAAATTCAGAGAAGCCAAATTACAGGCAGTGTCATCTAAGAACATATATTCACTGCATGGATTTGATGCCCTTATCGGACCGTCAGCGGGGCAAGTGTGCCATTCGTTGATAGTCGTATGGTACTGAATTCCAGGGTCTGCCGAAGCCCATGCCGCATAGGCAATCTCTTCCCATAATTCAGATGCTTTCAGGGTTTTACATGGGACTGGTGTTCTCCCTTCTTTTTGAGCATTAACTTTCTCAACGCGCCAATAAAGGTTCCATTCCTTGTCTTGTTCCACCGCTTGCATGAATTCATTATTAAGTCTTACAGAATTGTTTGAATTTTGCCCTGAAACAGTTTGATATGCTTCAGAATTCCAATCTTCATCATATTCATCAAATTCAACTTTGGTGTATCCCTGTCTTGAGAGGTGGATTATTCGATAGACATAGCTGAGTGGCATATCTGCTTTTCGGGCTTTTTTGCCAACTATTTGCAGTTTTTTGTTAAGTTTTAGATCATATTTTTCATCTTCGTTATCCCAATCGTTAATTGCTTCAAACAATTCATTTATTATTTTTTTAATTGTTTTTGAGCCAGAAACTAAGGCTGCAACTTTTTGTTCTTCATGAACTTTCCAGTTGATAAATTGTTCAATATCAGGGTGATCCGCATCTAGACAGACCATTTTCGCAGCTCTTCGTGTGGTGCCTCCGGACTTAATTGAACCTGCTGCTGTATCACCAATTTTTAGAAATGACATCAGTCCTGAAGATATTCCTCCACCTGAAAGCGGTTCTATATCACCACGTAAGTCAGAAAAATTGGATCCCGTTCCAGACCCGTATTTAAATAATCTGGCTTCTCGTGTCCATAAATCCATTATTCCACCTTCACGAACCAAGTCATCCTTGACTGACTGTATGAAGCATGCATGAGGTTGAGGTCGAGTGTAAGCATCTACTGATGGAACAACTTTTTCAGATTTTGGATCAACAAAATAATGACCCTGTGGGGGGCCATTCAGACCATAAGCCCAGTTTAACCCGGTATTGAACAATTGAGGTGAATTTGGAGCAGCCATTTGGTTGGCAAGCATGTAACAAAGCTCCTCGTAGAATGCGCGAGCATCTTCTTCAGTATCGAAATAGTTATATTTATAGCCCCAATAAGTCCAGCAACCTGCCATCCTATGAAAAACTTGCCTCGCGTCTGTTTCAGATGCACTACCTTCCTTCTCAGCAGAATCAGTCTCATTTTTTTCTTGATCAGACTCAAATTGATCAGGCAAAGAAGGTTGTAACCAGGTAGGAATTCCTTTTTCTTTGGCTGGTTTAAGCTTTTTGGGAATACCAGCTTTTCGAAAATATTTTTGTGCCATGATATCTGTAGCCACCTGCGACCAGTGTTTTGGCACAGTCACATTATCCCATTCTGAGACTACAGAGCCGTCTGGGTTACGTATAACTGAAGTGCGGTTTTCGAATTCTAAAGATTGATATGGTCCTTCACCTTCCATGGTGAATAGGCGCTTGATTTTCATGAATACCTTTTAAGTGATTTGTATTCTATTTTTTGAAGATTACCAAATCCATGGTGCGCTAGATCCCTCTAAAGGATACCTTTCGTGAACAAGTATATTCGGTTGGATTCACATTGCTAATTTATTCATCCGTATGCAGAATACTAGTAACAATTTTCCAGTAAAATCCTTAAATAGTTAAAGTGTTTAAGATCGAACTACCATTAAATTATAGATTAATTAAAGAGTCAAATAAACTCAAATAATTTTAACTGAAAAATTAATTTTACCTAATTATTTATTTCTAAAATAAATATTCTGTTGACTCAATTCAGACAAAATAACCATCTCATATTGAAGTATGCCTGAATTTTTGGCAGCACAGCAAAATAACTAGGATAAGGACAATATAATTTAGGTAATAGAATTCAAAAAATCAACAAAAAATATCTCCTGCTAAATCAAATAGTAACAATTAAGAAGCTGATATTTAAGGTAAAATAATTGTATAAATCACACAAAAAAAATAAAAAATATAGCCCCATATCAGCTATTTATCTTCATATACCGTTTTGCCGAGAAATTTGCCCATTTTGCTCCTTTGCTGTCTGTAAAGACCATTCTGACTTACATAGTAAATATATTACGGAAATGTCGAAAGAAATTTACATGGTTTTAGGAGAAATTAAAGGAAAAAGTCAGAAAGAGAGTGATAGTCAAAAGAGTAATGATAAAAAATTTCTTGAATCGATTTATGTCGGCGGAGGGACTCCATCTCGACTTAGTATACCTGAATTATCGAATCTGCTTTCAAAAGTAAGAGAGCATTTAACCTTTTCAAAAAATGTTGAAATTACGTTTGAAATGAATCCTGAAGATGTTAATCCGGAATATTTAAAAAATCTTGCTAAAATCGGAGTCAATCGCTTGAGTTTAGGAGGCCAAAGTTTCCAAGACTCTATACTTAGTAAGCTTGGGCGTTGTCATGGTGCTTCTGATTTGCGAAGAGCGTGCGAAGAAATAGTAAACTCTCCTTTACAAAATTGGAACATAGATTTGATGTTCGGAATACCTGGACAAAATGTTTCAATGTTTAAAATGGATGTAGAAGCAGCCATTTCCTACAATCCTAATCATATATCTTTATATGGACTTGAAATTCATGAACGGACACCTTTTGGTAAAAATATGCAAATCTGTAATTGGGTTAATGAAAATCAGGAACAATATGAGGAAATGTATTTATGGGCAGTTAGTCGATTGAAAGCAGCAGGTCTAATTCAGTATGAAGTTTCAAATTTTTCAAGGAAAGGGAACGAAAGTAGAAATAACCTGCTTGTATGGTCAGGAAAAGAATATCTTGGTTTTGGCACTGGTGCCCATTCATTTTATGAGAAGACTCGTAGAGCAAACATTGGATCAATAAAAACTTATATTAGCAATTTGAAAAAAAATACTTTACTTTTTCAATTTGAAGAACAACTTTCAAATACTCAGCTTGCATTAGAATTTCTGATGCTAGGATTGAGGTGTAGTAAAGGTGTAAACCTGAAGGGATGGGTTGAACGATTTGAATTGAAATGGAGCCTTAGACAAGAACAATATGTAAATTTACTTTATGAACAGGGTCATGCATTAAAGAAAAATAATAATTTTTGTTTAACACCGAAAGGGATGCTTTTAGCGGACAGGATAACTGTGGAGATGATGCCATCAAATATATAATATTAAAATATAAAGTGATTTTTTTGAAATTTTGAATAAAGTTTTTTCAGAATATTCCGAAAAGCAAAACAAGTGTTTTTCCAGCTGGGCAAATTAACCAGCTTTGATGAAAAACATTACAAGTTAGACAAACAATAGGGAGAACAAAATGAAAATTAGAAGCAATGCCATGTCACTGAATACATTGAGGCACTCAGATAACAATTTAAAAAATGTCAAAAGTTCAATTTCTAAACTTAGTTCAGGAACCAGAATAAATAGTGCAGCTGATGGACCAGCTGATTTGATTGCTTCAGAGCGTTTAAGAGGACAAATTGCTGGATTGAAACAGGCTCACAGTAATAATGACAGTGCAATTGCAATGTTTCAAACAGCTGAAGGAGCCCTAAGTGAATTCAGTAACATTTTGATAACACTTAAACAGCTTTCAGTTCATGCAGCAAATGAAGCGGTGAACGATGAAAGTATGGTTGAAGCAGATCAGCAGGAGGTTGATGACCTTCTTGTAACTTTAGACCGAATAGTGGAAACAGCCATGTTTAATGGTAAAAATTTGCTTGATGGAAGCTTGGGTACAAATGGAGCCACTGTTGGAGATAATTTAAGATTTGTGAGTGCAGAAACTGATACAAAGGCTTCTCCTGTAGAAGGATATGAAGTTGATATTTCTCAAGTAGGTACACAGGCATTTAAAAAAGGTAGTATCCCATTGACTGTAGATAATATTGCTTCGGGGGTAAGAATATTATTGAATGAAGGGGGCCAGAATGTCGAAATAGATACTAGTTCAGGAGTAGTTAACAAAAACATTGAAGAAATTCTGTCTAATCACAGGCGAGATCCTTTACGCTTTCCTGCTGAGCAAGCATCTGCAGATATTCGTGGTATAGTAATGCATGCAATAAAGGAAGGAATAAAATCCACTGGATTAGCATTAGAGGCATTTGAGACACCAGATACAACTTTTTACTTAAGGCACAAGGAGTTTGGTGAAGACCACACTTTTTCTGTAACGACTAATCTTCCGGGTTTGTTGACAAAACAAGCTAATATAGCAGAGCTAGCTGAACCAGGTATTGATGTAGCCGGAAGAATTGGCGGTCAGGCTGCCAGAGGAAAAGGTCAGTATTTAACTGCCATCCATGGGGGATCGCCTGCAAAGGGAATTACGGTCCAATATGATCGCACAATAGGATTAAAAGAAGTCCCTATAAAAAACGAGCTGGGAGAATTCATTGGTTTAGAATTCGTTGAAGAAACCCAGGAGGAAATTGTTGGTTCACCTGAAAACCCAATGATTGAAGGTTATGTACATGTTTCTCAACAGACTAAGAATGTAAATCTTGGGCCTAAACCAGGAATGGAGAGCAGTTTCTCATTGAAAAGCATTCGTACAAATAACTTGGGAATGGGTGTAGAAAATGAAAGCGGATTTAAAAGTCTTTATGATATTGATTTAACGAGTAAAGAAGGTGCCAATGATGCTGGGAGAATAATTGATAAAGCGATTGATGAAATTACAATTTATCGAGGCAGAATTGGAGCATTTCAGAAAAATGCAGTCGAAAGCAATCTTAATTCATTAAGGATCGCTGAAGAAAATATAACAAAAGGAGAGTCAACAATTAGAGACACAGATATGGCTTCAGAGATGTCAAAATTGACAGGAAATCAGATTCTGCTTTCTGCAAGTCAATCGATGCAGGCTCAAGCTAATCAACTACCTGAAAATGTGCTGACATTACTTCAAGGCTGATATTTCATAACTTAAAAAGTTAAGTGGTAACAGGCAGCATTTAAAAAATGTTTTGCTAAATTCCCAAATATTGATTTTGAATTTCTTTATTTGAGTTCAGTTTCGATGAATCCCCAATCCAAACAATTTTACCTTTTTCCATTATATAATGTCGATCAGCAAGGTCTGTAAGGGCCTTAATGTTTTTATCTACCACAAGGATTGACTGTCCAGATGATTTTAAATCTTTTAAACAATCCCAAATTTCCTTCTTGATTAAAGGAGCAAGCCCTTCTGTAGCTTCATCCAAGATCAGCAGTCGGGGGTTTGTCATCAATGCACGCCCAATTGCTAGCATTTGCTGTTCTCCTCCTGATAGCTGATTCCCCATATTTTTTAATCTGTCATTCAATCGTGGGAATAGTTTTAAAACTCTATTGAGTGTCCACGGATTACTATTTTTGTACCTGTTTGAAGAGGTTGCCTCGAGGTTTTCATATACGCTTAGATTTGGAAAAATTTGTCGACCTTCAGGCACCAGGCCAATACCTGTTCTAGCAACTTTGTATGGTGGTTTATTTTGGACATGATTCCCATCAAAAATAATTAAACCGGATTTTATTTTAATCAGACCCATAATGGAATTAATTGTAGTTGTTTTCCCCATGCCGTTGCGTCCAATAAGGGTGACAACTTCACCCTGATTTATCTTCAGATCAATACCGTACAGTACTTGACTCTGGCCATAAGAAGTTTCCATGTTGTTTATTTCAAGCATCAATATTATCCTCTCCAAGATATGCCTTTTTTACTTCAGGATTCTTCCGAATGCTCTCTGGACTATCAGTTGCGATACATCTGCCATTTAAAAGCACTGTGATCTTATCTGCCAAAGTGAAAACCACATCCATATCATGTTCTATAAGCAGGATGGTTAATTTGCCTTTAAGTTCCCGTATAATTTCAACCATTGCTAGTGATTCTTTTTGGCCCATTCCTGCCATAGGTTCGTCAAGAAGCAATAATTTAGGTCGCGTTGCCAAAGCCATTGCAATTTCCAACTGACGATGCTCACCATGTGATAGTTGTCCTGCCACAACTTCTGCTCTCTTTTCTAGACCAACTTGCTTCAAAAATTCCAGCGCAGGTTGTCTGAGTTCATGATCTTTTCTGGCTTCTTTCCAGAATTTAAATGAATGACCTGCATGAGCCTGTACTGCAAGAGATACATTGTCATGTGTAGTTAAATCAAGAAAAATATTCGTAATTTGAAATGAACGTGCAATTCCAAGTGAAGAGCGCAAATGTACATCCATACCTGAAATATTTATTCCATCAAACAAAACAGTTCCTGAATCAGATTTTATTTCACCACTAAGCTGGCTTATCAAAGTGGTTTTTCCTGCACCATTAGGTCCAATTACAGCATGAATTTCTCCTTCCTGCACATGAAAGGAAAGATCGTCAATGGCCAATAACCCTCCAAATGATTTAACAAGAGAATCAACTATTAACATTTTTGAGTATTTTATAAATTACATATATTTTTTTGTTTGCCACCACTTGTCTAGTCTAATTAAAATTCCATCAATTCCACCTTTCCCAAATATTACAATAAGCACAAGCATTGGACCAAAAATTATCTGCCAGTATTCCGTGATTTCCGAAAGAAATTCTTCCAAAAACAAAAATGCTACCGCGCCAATAACAGGGCCAAAAAGTGTCCCCATACCACCTAGCACAACCATAATAATTAATTCTCCAGAACGAGTCCAATGCATAACAGCAGGACTGACAAAATCTGTTTGATTTGCGGACAATACCCCTGCTATTCCACAAATAGCTCCAGCAAGTACAAAAGCTACAAGACGGTAACGATAAACAGGGAATCCAATAGTTTCCATTCTTTTTTCATTAGATTTTGCTCCGCGGATTAGCATACCGAAACGAGAATTGATCAGGCGGTGAGAAAAATACAAAAAAACAATCATGAATATAAAATTAAGATAGTAAAGGATGTTATCATTTGAAAGATCCAGTAATTCATTAAACTCGCTTCTTGTATAAAGGCTTAGTCCATCATCTCCACCATAATTATCATTCCCTACAGCAATAAAATAGAACATTTGAGCAAAAGCGAGTGTAATCATAATGAAATAAATTCCTCGAGTACGCAGTGAAATAGCTCCAATAATTAACGCAGTTAATGCAGAAACGGCAACTGCAACGCAAATATGAATGAATCCGTTTGACATCCAGGATACACTGTCTTCAATGGCGTGTAATGTTCCAATTCCAACTACATATGATCCAATCCCCAGATAAACTGAATGACCAAAACTTACCATTCCACCAAATCCCAAGATAAGATTTAGGCTAATTGCTCCAATAGAAAGTATGAGCATTCTCGAAAACATTACTGTGTAAAAAGGCTCATCAATAGCTTCAGAAATCAATGGGATTGCAGCTAATCCTGTCATTAATATGGCAATTAAAACTGTACGAGGGGACCAGTTCATTTATACTCCTTTTGGTGGGAAAAGTCCTTTTGGCCTGATCGCCAGAATTAGTGCCATTAGAACATAGGTCAGCATTGAAGAAATGGCAGGGGCTGCTGTATCTGCAACATCGTTGGAAACAAAAAGTCCTAATATGTCCGGAAGGAAAGATCTGCCTACAGTATCAATAAAACCCACTAGAAGTGCTGCTAAAAATGCTCCGCGAATTGAGCCAACACCTCCAATAACTATGACTACAAAGGTTAATATCAATATTCCTTCTCCCATTCCAATTTCCACAGTCATGATTGGGGCTGCCATCAATCCCGCCAAACCTGCAAGCGCAGCACCTAAACCAAAAACAATAGTGTAGAGTAGGTTTATATTTACTCCAAGCGCACCTACCATTTTACGGTTGCTTGCCCCGGCCCTAATCAGCATGCCTAATTTTGTACGGGATATGAGTAAGTAAAGTAAAAGGGCTACTGTTATTCCCACAGCAATAATTGCCAGTCTAAATACGGGATATCTTATTCCAAAAATCAGTTCGACACTGCCGTTTAACATTTCTGGAAGTGGAATGTCGAGTCCGATAGGGCCCCATAATAGTCGTACAAATTCATTAAAAAAAAAGATGAGACCGAAGGTTGCCAGAACTTGATCAAGATGACTTCTTGTATAGAGTTTACGTATAGCAATGATTTCTAATAACATTCCAAACAGCATGCATGCCGGCAAAGTAAGAAGTAATCCAAGGAAAAAAGATTCTGTCCAATTTGTAAATGTTGCGGCAAAGTAGGCTCCCATCATGTAGAGAGATCCATGTGCCAAGTTAATCAGGTCCATGATACCAAAAATTAAAGTGAGTCCTGCTGCAAGCAGAAACAGCAGTACACCTAATTGTAAACCATTAAGCGTTTGCTCTAGAAGCAGTACCCAGTTCACCAGGACCTTAATTGTATTGAAATGTTTTTATTGGAAATTATGTTTAACAATTTAAATAACTAAATCAATAACTTGCATAAAATTCAGCATAATACAAAAAATATTTCAGTATATTTTATACATAGAATAAATCTTGGGAAATTTTGACATTGTCTTTAAGGTTGAATTGTGGAAGGGAGTAATCAAGATATGGAGGGACAAAAAGTCCCTCCAAAAAAAGTAATGCTACCAGGACATTTTACAATCCTTTGCGTAAGTATCTTGGTGATTTGTGTAAACGGTTTTCACAATACTGGTTGTGTAGTTTCCCTCGGAATCTTTAATTACTTTACGCAAGTAAAAGTTTTGGATAGGAAAATGGTTGTTACCATATTTAAAAGGTCCACGAACAGATGGGAATTCAGCTTTGCGCATTGCTTTTCGCATACCTTTTTTATTTGATAAATTCCCTCCTACAGATTCAACTGCACTGTTGATAAGCATAATTGTGTCATAAGATTGTGCTGCGTAGAATGTTGGATAACGTCCTGTCTTTTTACGGTAATCTGCGACAAAACGCGTATTTACGGGATTATCAAGATCCGGTGCCCAGAATTGTGTCATCAAGCTACCTTCTGCCAGACCTTTCAAGCGTGGAAGGTTTAATGAATCTACTGTGAAAGCTGAGTAAAAAGGGATTTTACCCTGCAATCCTGCTTGTGAATACTGTTTGACTATCTGAAGACCATGTTTCCCCGGATAAAATACAAATACTGCGTCGGGGTTAGCAGAGCGAATCTTTGCAAGTTCTGCTGAAAAATCGATCTGTGCAGGAAACTTTGTCATATCTTTCCCAACGATATTTCCCTTAAATGTTCTTGTTACTCCGGCAACCATGTTTTTCCCAGCAGCATAGTTTGGAGCCATAATGTAGAGATTCTTTATACCCAGTTGATTAAGTACCTCACCCATTGCCATGGTAGTTTGATCGTTTTGCCATGATGTTGAGAAAAAATCTTCATGGCACAGTTTCCCGGCAACCGGACCAGGACCTGCATTGGAGGAAATCATGAACGGTCCCTTACCTACAACAGAATTACGTGAAGCCATTAGAACATGACTCCATATATATCCTGAAACAAAATGAACTTTGTCCTTTTTTACTAACTTCTCCGTTTTTTGTTTTCCAACATCAGGTTTAAAAGTATCGTCTTCATAAAACATTTTCACATCTGAGCCTGACATTTTTCTTCCCAGGTGATCAAGTGCCAGCTCAACGGCATCACGCATATCATTCCCAATAGCACCGGCACCACCCGTAAGTGTAGTTACAAATCCAATTTTAACTGTTTCAGCTATTGCAATCTGACTTATAACCAGTGATGCAGAAACTGAAATCCAGAATAATATTTTTCTCATTATTTCTCCTTTTATTTGTAAAAATTTGAATTAACATTATTACCGGTAGCAATTAACCAAAGCACGAAAACAATAACTCTACTTTCTTGGGATGTCAATTAAAAACTAAGTGTATATTTACTGTTATGTCTCTGGTTTAGGAATTAATAAATTTCTAATTTCAGTAACAATTAATTTTTACTTAAAATTTGACAGTAAATAATTGATTAATATGTCCTATCTTTGAAGATATTACCATATTTTCTTTAGTTTAGATCTACTTTCTCTAGACCTTTTTAAAGTACTATATTATTTCCAACAGAACGGCAATAAAAAGTATTATTTTCAAATCATTTCAAATCATTCAGGTAATTTTCCACACATTTTACGTCTTTATTAACCAGTTTATAAAATTTTCTGTTATGTCCCAGTCCTGGGCTACTTCTGTGTCTCAATTCGTGAACCAGAGTATTAAGTAATTGGTTTTTTTTAGGCAAACCAAAGAACCAAAAGTTTGAGCGATGAATTTTGATATGTTCTTCTCCCCAGTATATCCCTGCTTCTCCATATTGAACAAAATCCTTATGCACTGGACGCTCTCTGGTATATTTAATTGGTACAGTGTTGATTTTGCTCTTCATGATTGAAGGGAAACATGGCACTTCCAAAAGCACTTCAGCTAAATCTATAATATGCTTTTGCCTTTCTTCAGGAAATTCTAAAATCGGGTCAAGTAGATGCCATCGATCTAAAATAAAAAATAAAACTATTCCACATATCAAAAAGGCGAGGCAAAATTGTGAATACTTAGAAAAAAATGTTTTACTTGATACATTTGATTTTAGGTGTCTCTCTTTCCAGCCTACCCATTCCTCCCATTCTTTTTGTAAAAAACTGATATTTATTAAATTATTATTATCATAATCTTTTTCAGATTCTTTATTGGAACTTGAGGAATATGAAGTCTGAAATAATAAATGCTCTCCACAAATGTTACAAAAAATTCTGATAAAACTTTCACCTTTTTGTCCTGACAAAGGAATAACTTTGAATTCGTCTCCACCACATGAAGGACATTGCAAATTGGGGAATTCCTGAGAATCTTCAGGAAACAAAATACTTTTATCAGAAGTTAAATTATTCAAATGCTGAAAGAGCAGTAAATAAATTTTTTAGTAGTTTAATTTTATATCTATAGAGAGATTATATATGAATTAAAAGTTGCATATTAAAAAAAAGCATTTTAGATCAAACAATAATTCTTAATTCAAATAAAATAATCATTATTTAATGTTCTCTAAAAGTTTGATTGATTGACAGTTGTATATCATCAAATTTGATTTGAAATTTGTTAACAAGTCATTGAAGAATCAATTTTGTTAATAAATAATAGACTTTAACTGCAGCCAAAAAAATTATTTTCTTATTTTAAATTTTTCCCCTTAATTTTCAAATATATTTATCCGATTTGTAGAAAATTAAATAAAATTGAGGAATTTAAACTGAAATAATATTTATTGGAATTTTAATTATCTTGCATTTCACTCGTTTTAGAAAGGACAATGCATGTGAAAAAATTGAACCATAATATAGATAACTAAAAACTTATCATAGTTTTTACAATTGCCTTAAGAGGGAGGAGCCAATGTCAGACAGTACGAGCGAAACAGTCAAATCAATTGGAATGAGGGATTCTTCATTATTCCGGCAACAGGTCTACATAAATGGTAAATGGTCAGATGCAGATAATGGAGAAATCAATGAAATTACAAACCCATCCAATGGAAAGGTTTTAGGTACAGTTCCGAATTGCGGGTCTACCGAGGCTAAAAGAGCTATAGAAGCAGCTAATAATGCGTGGCCAAAATGGCGTTCTAAAACATCAAAAGAACGTGCATTAATATTACGCAAGTGGTACGAACTGATGATGGAAAACCAGGAAGACCTCGCACGCCTAATGACTGCAGAGCAAGGTAAACCTCTTACAGAATCCATCGGAGAAATAGCATACGCAGCAAGCTTTGTGGAGTGGTTCGGAGAAGAAGGGAAGCGACTCTATGGCGATACTATCCCTGCACATGCATCAGATAAGCGTATTGTAGTTATCAAGCAGCCAATTGGAGTTACAGTCGCAATAACTCCATGGAATTTCCCTGCAGCAATGATCACCAGGAAAGCAGCTCCAGCCTTGGCTGCAGGATGTCCAATGGTAATCAAACCAGCTCCCGACACACCTTTTTCAGCTTTTGCGCTTTGTGAGCTTGCTGAAAGAGCTGGCGTACCTCCCGGGATATTAAGCACAATTACAGGAGATGCGGTTGAAATAGGTGGTGAATTTACTAGCAATCCAATAGTAAGAAAACTAAGTTTCACGGGTTCAACTGGAGTAGGCAAGCTACTAATGAAGCAATGTTCGGGCACTGTCAAAAAACTTGCACTTGAGCTGGGAGGTAATGCACCTTTTATTGTTTTCGATGATGCTGATTTGGAAGCAGCGGTTTTAGGAGCATTGGCGAGTAAATTTAGGAATGCAGGTCAAACCTGTGTTTGTGCAAACCGAATTATGGCACAGAGTAAAGTATATGACAAATTTTGTGATATGCTGGCAGAAGCAGCTAATAATATAAAAGTTGCAGATGGTTTTGAAGATGGATCCCAGCAGGGACCACTTATTAATGAGGCTGCTATTGAAAAAGTTGAAAGCCATGTAAAAGATGCTCTTTCCAAAGGAGCAAAACTTCTGGCGGGAGGACAAAGACACCAACTTGGCGGAACTTTTTTTGAGCCTACAGTACTTTCAGGGGTAACAAAAGGAATGCTGGTTGCAAAAGAAGAGACATTTGGACCGATGGCTCCTGTATTTAAATTTGAAACAGAAGAAGAAGCTATTGAAACTGCAAATGACACTGAATTTGGATTAGCTGCATATTTTTATAGCAGGGATATAGGACGTATATGGAGAGTCTCTGAAGCCCTTGAATACGGAATCGTTGGAGTAAATGAGGGAATTATTTCTACTGAAATGGCTCCATTTGGCGGAGTAAAAGAGTCCGGAACAGGGCGTGAGGGTTCTAAATATGGTATTGAAGACTACCTAGAAATTAAGTATCTTTGTATGGGTGGGATAAACGATTGATTATTTAACAAATTTACAAAAACATCTTTTATTTAAGATAATAATTGGAAATTAATCTGGAATTAATGGGACCTTTGGTTGATTTTTTACCGAATTCAGACAGAGGTAAAGCAGTGTTTAATCTGACAAATAATTCTACTATTGCTGATATGTTGGACGAACTGAAAATCAAACAAAAGGTTGTTGTAGCAGTTAATGGGGATGAAGAGAAGGGACTTGACCACGTTCTAAGTGACGGAGATGAGGTCCTTGTTTTCTCCCTTGTAAGCGGAGGTTAGCAAATAATTTCAAAAAACAATCAGAGTAAAAAATATGACTTACGGATACACAGGAAAAATTTTACATGTAAACTTAACAAAAGGTGAGTTGGAAATTGAAGAACCTGATGAACAGTTTTACCGCACGTATATGGGTGGTAGTGCGATGGGTATGCACTATGTTCTTAAAGAGACACCAGCAGGAGTTGATCCCTTCAGTCCGGATAATGTCCTTGCTTTATGTACAGGAATTTTAACGGGAACACCAATTTCCGGACAAAGTCGTTTAACTTCCGTTGCAAAATCTCCACTTACAGATTGTATCGGAGACGCACAAGGTGGGGGTTATTTCCCAGCTGAGATGAAATTTTCTGGATTTGATGCAGTAATTATCAAAGGTAGATCTCCAAAGCCTGTTTATCTTTGGATGCATCATGGCGAGGCAGAACTTCGTGATGCTGGTCATTTGTGGGGGTTAAAAACAGGAGACGCCGAGGATAAACTTAAAGAAGAATTAGATGATAAGAGAATTGAGGTCCTGCAGATTGGACCTGCAGGGGAGAATCTAGTTAGATTTTCTGCGCTGATAAGCATGAGCAACCGCGCTAATGGCCGAACAGGTATGGGAGCTGTTATGGGTTCAAAGAATCTTAAAGCAGTTGTGGTAAGGGGGAAAATGAAACCTGTTATTGCTAATCCTGAAAAATTTAAGGAGATGCAGAAGTTGGCAAAGGTAAATATGGAACCTACGGGTATGGATGGCTTTGGTAAATATGGAACCCCAGGTGTATGTTCTCCACAACATAGAGCCGGAGGTTTACCGACTTATAATTTCAACAGCGGTAACTTTGATAAACATGAAGAAATTGATGGTCACAAACTTTACAATGAGCATCTAAGAGGCCATGAAAAAGACGATCAGAATCGTTTTGGGAGAGATACTTGTTTCAGTTGTACAGTCAAATGCAAACGAGTTTCAGAAGTTGTTGATGGGCCGTTTAAAACAGATGCGAAATACGGTGGTCCGGAATATGAAACCTTGGCCACTTTTGGAAGTTATTGCGGTATAAGTGATATGGATGCGATTATTCATGCAAATGCCCTTTGTAACATGTATGGAATGGATACCATTTCCTGCGGAGCTACAATAGCATGGGCCATGGAGTGCTGGGAAGAAGGTAAATTAACACTAGAAGATACAGGAGGAATCGAACTGAATTATGGAAACGCTGAAGCAATGGTAAAAATTACCGAGATGATAGCTCATCGAGAAGGTTTCGGCGAAATCCTTGCGGAAGGCTCCAAGAAAGCTTCTGAGATTATTGGCCGTGGAACTGAAGAATACTTAATTACAAGTAAAGGTCAGGAAGCGCCTGCACACATGCCTCAGGTAAAACGTAGCTTGAGTGTTATTTATGCGGCAAATCCATTTGGCGCAGATCATGAGTCCAGTGAACATGATCCAGGGTATAAAGCCTATCCGGAACGCATGAAGGAAATTGGACTTACTAATCCTCAAGAAAAATTGGCTCTTAACAAAGAAATGATGCGATTTGCAATGATCACTCAGCATTTGTCCAGTGCGGTGGACAGTATCTCAGTATGTGCATTTGTTTTTGGAGCTTCCTTTCAGCTTTATACGCCTGAACAATTGGTCCAAGCAATTAATGCTGTAATGGGCTGGAATGTAGATATGGAAGAGATTCTGGAAGTTGGTGAACGCCGACTCAACATGTTAAGGGCATTTAATTCAAGAGAAGGTGTAGGAAGAGAATCAGACACTCTTCCAAAAAAGATGTTTAAAAGGCCTCTTAAAGGAGGACGGTCTGATGGTTATTTTATAAATGAGGAAGAATGGGAAGCTGCATTGGAAGATTACTACCGCTTATGCGATTGGGATGTGGATACTGGTCATCCGTCTCTAAAAAAGATGGAATCACTTGGGCTTGGTTGGGTAGTTGCAGATAACAATGAACTTTCGAAAGTTATTAACTGAGGTTTTAGAATTATAATTTAAATCAAAATTGGAAACTTGTTTGATAGAGTCAAACCAAAACAAGCGTTCACCGTCAGAAAACATTCTGGCAAATGATGAATTTTGGAATCCTCTTTGTTTTAAGTCAATAGATAACTATTAAACAGGTTATTTTGAGCTGGAGTATTGATCTGTAAGTTTTAGGCGCTGAATTTTACCCGAGGGGCCTTTTGGCAGTTCATTGAGGAAAAAGTAGTGGGCCGGTGATCTATATTCTCCTAATGCATCCAGACATAGTTTTCTAAGTTCAGATTCAGGAACGTTTTCTCCAGGACGCGGAGCAATAGCTGCTGCAATGGTTTGTCCATAATGGTTATCCGGTAGTGGGAAAGCCGCAGCCTCCAAGACACTTTTATGTTTGTATAAGACATCATCAATTTCTCGTGGTGAAATGTTCTCTCCGCCTTTGATAATCAGTTCTTTAAGACGTCCAGTAACAAATACGTATCCTTCAGAATCCATCTTTCCAAGATCACCGGTTCTATACCATCCATCAGGGGTGAATGCTTCTTGAGTTGCCTTAGGATTTTTAAGATAGCCTGTCATTAAATTCAATCCTCTAACCTGTATCTCACTTTCTGTATTTAAAGATACTTCAGTTCCGTCAGCGTCAGCAATTCTAACCTCGTTTCCATAAGCTATTCCAGGTGAACCAAGTTTGTGTAGTTTTGGGTCAATTGGGTTTGAAAGTAACGGAGAAGCAGTTTCAGTGATACCCATGGTTTCAACAACTTTTATTCCAAAACGTTCTTCAAATGCTTTTTGCAAAGCTGGAGGTAATGCAGCAGATGCAGAGCGTCCAAATCTAACCCTTCCCATTTTTGATTTTAATTTTGTCCCTTCTTCAATATTCATCAAATATGAGATAATTGTAGGAACTACACTAAACCAAGTACATTTTTGGTCAACAACCCAGGACCAGAATTTGGATGCCTGAAAACGTTTAGGCATAACTAAACCTGAACCGTTTACAAGTGTACCCATAACAGAAACTACTTGCGCGTTGATGTGGTACAGTGGCAATACGCATAGGCTCTTGTCACGAGGTTTTAGTTCATGAGCTATTTCAGTGTTCCAGCCTCCATAAAGAAGGCTTTCATGTGTGTGTATAACTCCCTTTGGACGTCCAGTAGTTCCAGATGTATAAATAAGCAGGGCCTTTTCTTTCGGGGTAGGTATATATTTTAGCAGTTTTTTGACCGGGACATTTTCATCCCATACCGGCAATTCGTCCTCACGATTCATTATGATTTCCGGTTTGTTTGTAAGTTGAGAAAGTGCCTCTTCTGCTAATTTTTGGTATTGATGTGCTACAAACAGTGTTTTAGTTTCAGAATGTTCTAATACATAAGCTAAAATATCTCTGCCTGATAAGGGATTTGCCAGCAAGATTTGAAATCCTCCGTACATTCCTCCCAAAAATAATTCCAATGCTGTTTGTCCATTACCAAGTAGGCCTGCTACAGGGACTTTCCGGGAAAGTCCCTTCTCACACAAATAACATGTTACAGACTGAACACGTTGTTTAAATTCACTCCAGCTAAAAGATTTTCCTGTTTCAGGATAAACCACATAATTCTGTCTCGGAATATTATCCGCGTGGTGATCAATCAAACTCTGGATTGTATGTCCTTTTGGATTCACAATTTTTGTTAATGCCTCAGTTATTTTGTAAATGATATTAAATATTCTTAGCGACCATGTTTTTTCCAGAAGTCACCAAATATTTCTTCTTCACTGGGTTCTATTGGATTTAGAGGATGAACTACCCGTACTATATTAAGAAAATGTCGATAATTGAGATTATCACTTATGCTATTTTTACCCCATGTACCGCAACCCATTGAAAGAGAAAAGGGCATACCGTTACCAAAACTACCTCCAGTGGCCAGACAATGTGGCTGATTCACAATTACGCGACATGCAGGAAGCTTCAGCCCCATTTCCAGGGGACGTTTTTCATTTTTTGAATGTATTCCAACTGAGTGTCCTTTCCCCTGGAATTCATATAATTCTATTATTCTTTGGCAAGCAGTTTCAAAATTATCTGCTCGATATAGTGTCAATACAGGACTAAGTTTTTCTCCAGAAAAAGGATGTTCGTGTCCTGTGCCGTTTTCTTCCACCATCAGCATTTTTGCCTGTTTCATTTCTGGACGTTGCAAACCAACCAATTTAGCTATATCACAAGCCGATTTCGCAATCAGAAGTGGATTCAACTTCCCCTGAATCCATAAATTATCTCTCAATTCTTGTGTTTCTATGCGATCAAGCAGAACCCCACCTTCTTCCTGCAGCGCTTTCAAGGCATTTTCATAAACTTCATCCACAATCACGAGACTGTTTTCAGATGAACAACTTGTTGCGTTGTCAAATGTCTTTGAAGTCACAATCTTTTTTGCCGTAGAAGTCATTTCAGCAGTTTCATCTATAATTACAGCCACGTTTCCTGCACCAACACCAATTGCCGGAGTGCCACTTCTATAAGCTGAACTTACATTTTTTTGTGATCCTGTGACCACAACCATGTCAACGAACTCCATCAGTTTATTGGTTAAATCCTTACTTACAGGAGATGGAATTTTCTGAATTAGGTATTTTGGATGGCCAAGTTGAACTAGAACCCCTTGTAGAATTTCAACTATGAGTTCACAGACTGCCTCTCCTTTAGGTGATGGAGCTAAGATGATTGCGTTTCTTCCTTTAATTGCATTGAGAGTATTATTTAGTGGAGTCGCAATTGGATTTGTGGAAGGAGTAAGTGCGCCTATAATGCCAACTGGACGAGCAATCTCAACCAGACCTTTCTGTGGAATTTCTTTGATAACTCCTACAGAGGGTGTATTTTTTAAATCTCTAAGAAGGCCTAAAGTTTTTCGATAATTTTTGTTGAATTTATCAACAGAATTTCCCAGTCCTGTATCTTTGACAGCTTGATTTGATAAAGAAAGGTTAGTTTCAGGGTTTATTAATGCCCATGCAAGACCAGTTATCAGTTCATCTACTACTTCTTGTTTGGCTTTTTCAAACTCAGTTTGAGCTGACTTTGCCTGTTCGATAAGTGTTTCGATTGAGATTTTCAGCATAAATTAAATTTCTCTCAAATTTGTTAATATTACTTATAAAATTGTTTTAAAATTAATTAGAAACTGATGATAAAGTAATTTTATATTGAATTATAAGTTATGAAAATACCTAACATAATTAGGCAAGAGAAAAAAAATTTCTTGAAAATTGCTTCAGAGATCCTTTTCCTTATTCTCTGACCAAAAAAAACCCCTGTAATTGCAGGAATAATTGCAAATGCTGACCAGCCAGATAGTTCCAAGGTTAGGATATTTTTCGTTTTAAGTGAAACAATAAGCATCAGAGTTAATGCCGTGAAAAGGATCCCCATTGATTGTATCAATGTGTCTTTGCGAAATCCAATTGCATTAAAATAAAATACACATGGCAGAACAAAAATTCCTGTCATGCCTGTAAGCGTACCGTTAATTAATCCTATAATTGGTGTAAGCCACCGCTCATTTTTTGTTTTTATATCGAATCTGAGGCCGAATAGACTAAATGTGGAATAAACAATGATAAGAATGCCTAGAAGTGTAGAAAGATATGAAAGGGAAAAAGTTGTCAATGCTTTTGAACCAAACCACACCATTATACTGGATGTAAATATCAGGGGCCAAAGTCTTATTAGGATTGGAAAAAACTCTTTTCCGACTCCAGCCTGCCATAAGTTGGTGACTAGTGATGGAATCAACAAAAGAGAAATAGCGTTAGGCAAGTTTGTTATGATTGTTAAGAACGCAATCCCGACTGTCTGAAAACCAACTCCGATTAATCCTTTAAGCAAACCGGCAAGTAATATAGAACTAAAAATTGCTATAGCAGTAAGAACGTCAAACACTTTTTAATTACTCCCCAAAAGTTGGATTTTCTAAAAAGTTAGGTAAGAGAAAACATATAGCATAATTATTCTTGACAAATTTTTAGATTAAGATAGATTACGTGATTATTCTTCACATTTTAGCCGTGATTATTTATTTTAGTCAATTAAAGAGGAGGTTCAATGAAAAAAATATATATTAACAAATTAACCGCATTTGGATTTGCAAGTTTATGTGGGTTTTTACTTACGGGAACAGCAGCCGCATTTGAATGCAAAGTCAAGCAGAGCAATATGGCAAAGCCTTCAGGTTTCCCTAGTCGTGCACTAACCATGATTGTTCCATATGGACCTGCTGGAGGTTCAGGACAGATTGCAGCAGCAATGGCTGAGGCTGTTACTGGTCATACCGGTGTTAGCATTAATCGTGACCACAAACCAGGCGGTTCAGGTACGGTGGGTATGACAGCATATATGGCTGCCCCTGCAGATGGTTATACAGTACTCGAACATATTGATGATGCTTCATCTGCTCACGCTTTGGATTCAAGTAGACCTAACCCCGCAGTAGACTTGTTTCCTTTAGTAATATCCCAAGTTACTTTTTCACAGATCTATATACGTACAAACGAGACTCGCTATAATGACTGGAAATCATATGCAAAATGGGTTAAAGCTCAGAACGGAAAGTCAACCATTGCAAATGTTTCAAAAGAAGGCTCGATGGAGCGAGTAACAATGAAATTCATTACAGAAGCTGCGGGCTTAAAAATACAGCAGATTTCATTTGATAAGGGTGCCCCTCGTTATGGTGCTCTGTTGGGCGGACAGGTTGATGCACTATTTGAGCAGCCAGGTGATGTAAGGAAGTTCCTTGACGCAGATAAATTCAAACCCATTTTAACAATATTTAATGAAAGACCATCCGTCTTTGCTGATGTACCAACACACAGGGAAATGGGAATGTCTTTTGAGCCGCTCTTGCGTTTCAGAGGATTTTATGTACATGCAAATGCACCGGCTAATCGGGTTGAGTGGCTTCAGTGGGCATTTCAGCGAGCATATTGTCAGGACAGCTATCAGAAATTCAATGAATCCAAATTCATGACTGTGATTGATAGTTATCGTGACACCGCAGGTGCCAGAAAACTAATAAATAACTCCATTGCTCAATATAGAGATGTTTATAAAGCAATGGGTCTGGATGTTAAATAATGTTTGTAATTTTATTTAATTTCTAAAAGACCATTTCTTTTTAGTGTCCGGTAATTCCCAACCGGACACATTCCAAAAAATATTTCAAGAATTTGGCGATGAGCAAGTTAAAGGTTTCTCATATTGTTGAAACCGGTGTATGGGTATTCATTATTGTTATTTTTTTTGCCTTCTCATTTGAATTCGATCAGGAGATAGAAATATATATATTTGGTGCTACCGGCTGGCCAAGGGCAATTTTAGGCATTCTCCTGCTTGTTGTACTTGGTAATTTTTTCCAGCTATACAAAAAAGGTTCTGAAGAACAGCAAGGCCGTATAGGCATAACTGAAGATGATGAGAGCATTTCATATGAAAATTTTCGTTCTGTACAGAAACTAATTGCCATATTACTTCTTCCTTTTATCTATGCGTGGTTACTTAAGCCAGTAGGATTCTATGCTGCTACGCCAGTTTTTATTGCATTGTTAATCATGTTTCTTGGAGAAAAGAGAGTAAAGTGGATTTTAGCAAACACATTATTTATTTATTTCCTGATTATTTCCCTTTTCATGGTATTGTTAAATGCCCCTCTTCCACAGGGTAATGTTTCACCATTCTACGATTTCAGTGCTTTTATGCTCACAATTAACAACAATTTGCATCAATCCTTAAATTTTTAATTCCATTTTATGATTGATAACTTCATTGCAGGGACTTATGCACTATTTGGAGACCCTTTTTCTATTTTAATCTTTGTCTTTGGCGTTATTGGGGGGATGTTATTTGGTGCAATCCCAGGTGTGAGCATGCTGACTCTTGCAGCAATATTGTTGCCATTTACTGCAAATTTTGACCCTGCACAAGGTGTTATGCTATTTGCTGTGATTTATTGTACCGGGACCTACGGAGGAGCAATTACAGCGATTCTGTTCAATATCCCTGGTGCTCCTGAAAATGCTCCTACTGCATTTGATGGATATCCAATGACTCGGAATGGTAAATCCGGAAAAGCAGTTGGAGCTGCGGTACTTTGTTCTGCTATTGGCGGTGTAACTTCTGCAGTAATTATGATGATGGCAACTGAACCCCTTGCAAACTGGGCAATTTCCAATATTGGCCCCCCTGAGATTTTTGCATTGGTATTTTTTGGTCTGGCAGTGGCATCTTCAGTTGGAGGCAGGACTATCTGGAAAGGGTGGATTTCCGTATTATGTGGATTGCTGATAGCTACTATTGGCCAGGATCCAGTTGGAGGAATTAATCGTTATAATTTTGGTTTTGCTGATCTTGCTGCAGGGATTGCATTTGTTCCTGCTATCTTAGGGTTTTTTGCAGTATCAGAGATTTTTGTACAGGCAGAGAAAAAAGCAATTGGAAAATATGTGGCTCCAGAACTAAGTTTTGATTTTCCTACAATTATAGAATTATGGATTAATAAAATTGCTGTAGTAAGATCAATTGTTGTCGGTTTTTTTTGTGGGATTTTGCCTGGTATAGGTGCCACTCTTGCCGCATTTATGGGCTATGGAGAAGCAGTCCGCTGGTCCAAGGACAAAGAAGGGTTTGGCAAAGGTAAATTGGAGGGTGTAATTTCTTCAGAGACTGCAAATAATGCCGCAACTGGAGCTGCAATGATTCCTCTACTTGCACTTGGACTACCTGGTGGTGCAATGACGGCACTGATGGTTGGAGTATTCCAAATGCATGATCTGGAACCTGGACCAATGGTGTTCTATAATTCACCTGAACTAATATGGATAGTTTTCTCCGCAATGTTTTATGCAAATTTATCTATTCTGTTTATAGGTTTAATTGAGACAAAGACGATACTTTATCTGTTGAAAATCCCTTTTCAGTTTTTGGCACCTATGATTTTGCTTCTTTCAAGTATTGGCTCTTATATTGGAAGAGGTCTGGTGCTTGATGTGATGATTATGTTTGGTTCAGGGATAATCGGGTTTTTGTTAAGAAGATCTGGTTATTCGATACCTGGTATTGTACTGGGGATTATATTAGGAAAAATTGGAGAACAGAATTTTGCTCAGGGAATGCAGATGGTGCATTATGACATTTTTGAGTACTTGTCCAGGCCAATATGCCTGCTTTTAATTATTGCAGGTTTTCTTACTTTGCTAACAGGCGTATATAGGGCCGTATCATTTTCCATTAAATAATTAATTCGCATAAGCAAAAGAAAAATTAATATGTCTCAATCTTTTTAAAATGAATGTATAGTTGATTTTTGCTCTTTATTAAAATATCTCAAATACCATAAACACTCTAATTCAATAATATTTCTTTAAGAAAACTTGTGATATGCCAAAGCAATGAAGACTAATATTTTATAGATTAAAATTCCTTGAATTCATGTCAGGAAGAAAAGCCATTATAAGCTTCCCCTTATCCCACCTTATCTCTGTTTTTACAGTAAAAACATAAAATGAAAAAAGTACAATCTGACTCAGAGTTATCAAATATATCTACAGTAAAAATGATTTTCTGGACAAGTTTTGCTGTGGTGCTTTTAATGCAGGGAATTTTCACATTTTCATCAATGCTTCCTTTTTTCTTCAATGAATGGCAACTCGATAGTGTTGACGCGGGTTGGATAAGTGGAATTTATTACGGAGCCTACATGGTTTTTGTTTTGATTCTTGTAAGTATTACAGACTGGATAGATGCAAAAAAAATATTTATTGGCGGTGCTTTAATTACATGCCTGAGTTGTTTTGGATTTGCTTTATTTGCAGAAGGATACTGGACAGCCATGCTTTTCAGGACAATGGGTGGTATTGGTCTGGCTGGGACATACATGCCAGGTCTCAAGGCTCTGACAGACCGCTTAACAGGTAAATCCAGAGTAAGGGCAACATCTTTTTATACATCTTCTTTTGGTGTGGGAAGTGCGTTTTCCTTCTTAATTGGAGGTTATATTCAGGACTGGTTTGCTTGGGAAATTGCATTCTGGTTTGCTGGAATATGTGCATTGCTTGGAATATTGATAATTTGGATCATCCTGGAAAATCGTCCTAATAAGGAAGGGATACGTTCGGGACTCAGTTCTCTGGATTTCAGACCTGTGTTGCGGAATCCGATAGCAATGGGTTGGATTGCATGTTATTCAACACATAATTATGAACTTTTCGCATTCCGTTCATGGATTGTCGCATATCTGGCTTTTGCTCTTTCAGGTTTAGACAGTGGGAACATTCAACCATCACTAATTGTATTTGTAGGTGTTTTGCTAAGCATGCCTGCTAGTGTTATAGGTAATGAGTTGTCAATGCGTTTTGGCAGGACACGCATTGTGAACAGCATTATGGGGATTTCTGCAGTATTTGCCTTTTTGGTGGGTAATAGTATTGGTACTACAGCTCCATTATTGATTACAATTGTGTTGGTTTATGGATGTTTCGTAACTGGAGAATCTGCATCAATTACAACCGGTGCAATAGAAAGTGCAACAGAAGATAGCCGTGGGGTTACTTTAGCGGTTCATTCAAGTATCGGTTTTATTGGATCATTTTTGGGACCAGTAGGTTTTGGAATTATTCTAAATTCTTTTGGTGGACATAATAGCGAAAATGCCTGGTTTTGGGCTTTTGCTTCCACAGGTATAATTCTACTAGTAGGACCATTATTGAATTTTTATCTCAGGAACTACAAATTAAATGATTCTAAAGATATTAATCCTTGAATGTAAGATTTTTTTCATGCATAAACGATTAATATTTTTTGCCTTTATTGATAAAAAAAAATAATTTAAGATTACAGTGAGTTTAAAAAATTACTATATAAATTTTTATTAATAAATGTCGATTTTAATTGATAAAAATACAAAACTTCTGGTTCAAGGAATTACCGGCTCACAGGGAATGCTCCACACCAAAGGCTGCATTGATTATGGTACAAACGTTGTAGCAGGAGTAACTCCCGGAAAAGGAGGACAGGAATTTGAAGGTGTCCCAATTTTCAATTCGGTATCTGAAGCAATCAGGGAAACTGATGCAAATGCTTCAATGATTTTGGTTCCACCAGCATTTACTGCAGATGCAATAATGGAGGCAGCAGCAGCAGAAATACCTCTTATTGTGTCAATTACTGAGGGAGTTCCAGTAGTTGATATGGTTCAGGCAGTTGATTTTGTAAGCAAAAAAGGATGTCGGCTTATTGGTCCAAATTGTCCTGGAATAATAACTCCAGGCCAATGTAAAATAGGTATAATGCCTGGTGCAATACATAAATCAGGTAGTATAGGGATTGTCTCAAGATCTGGCACTTTGACTTATGAGGCTGTTAGTCAGATTACCCACGTTAACCTAGGTCAATCAACCTGCATTGGGATAGGCGGTGACCCAGTTAATGGAACTAATTTTATTGACTGTCTGAGTTTGTTTGAAAAGGATGAACAGACAGAAGCAATAGTAATGATAGGAGAAATTGGAGGAGATGCCGAAGAACAGGCAGCTGAATATGTGAGAAATAATGTAACTAAACCAATTGTCAGTTTCATTGCAGGTCAGACTGCACCTCCCGGACGCAGGATGGGACACGCCGGTGCCATCATTTCTGGAGGACATGGCACGGCAGAAGAAAAAATGAGTGCATTAAGAGAAGCAGGAATACATGTTATTAACTCATTAGATGAAATTGGAACTAAGATGCTGGAAGCTTTAGGAAAAGCATGAAGTATCCGAGGTAAAAGGCCCTTTTCACGTAATACATGATGCGAAACTGGGCTCAGGCTCAGTTACAATTAACCTTTTATCTAACTTAGTCTATGATCGAAAAATTATTTACTAGATTGAGCTTCTTGATAAAGCCGGAAATTGAGTTGAATTGGAAAGTGTTGTGGAAGAATTAGCTGAGATTATTGCACTTTGTATACGAGGGTCAGACTGCAAAGTAGAAATAATTTTTTCTATGTTTTTGTATTCGAAATATTTACAGAATATGGAGAGAAAAAGTTGATTTATACTTCTTTCAGTTTTTGACCCGTTTCTTTTTTCTGCTTCTACAATGCGTTTTGCAATATCATTTACTAGCCAGGGCATTTCTTCAAATTTATTTCTAAACAATCCGAATATTTCTGCAAAAACTTCAATAAGGCAAACTGAAAATTCTTCATTAAGAGCGTCCTGTTCAATTTTGTAGTAACTGCTCACACGCTCTTTGATATGTTCCAGCATTCTTCCCTGGAGCATATTTATGAGCAGTTGCATTACCTGTTTAGTATCGCATCCACAATTATCTGATTTGTCATCAGAAAGTGAGTGCAGACATTCAGCAATAACCCGTGTGTACGGGCTTACATTAGACATTTTCACCTGAATAAAAACAGAAAATCTTTTTAGTGATTCTCTTTTTGCGGCTTGTCCGTATTAAAGTTAATGAATTAAAAAAATAAAAATTATGAATAGACAATCCGATGAGAATATGAGGCTTAAACAAATATTGCAAGCCCGTTAGGAAAAAAGTTCTATCTTTTTTTTAACCATGGAATTGTGCAATCCGCACACCATACTTTTTTTATGTTTAAACGTTTCTAAAGACAAATTCGGAATGAAATATGATTTTCAACTTTCAGTTGCATTTGATAATCATTTCTGGATTATCTTCCCAAATAGAAACTGTCATCACTCGAAATCCACGATGACAAATAAGATCTGATTTTCTGTAGCAATAAAAGATTTGAGGGGGGCATGAAACAAAATATTCTTTCCCAGCTCTTTGATTGTCTCTTAAAGATAATGAACTCGTACATCCTGCAACAATTACAGTTAAAATTAAATATATAACGCCTTTCATTTTAAACATCTAGAACTAAACGAATTGGCTGGTGATCAGAAGCATCTGTTTCAGTATTGACTGAGATTTCATTGATTTTCTTTACTAGGCTTTGACTTATGAAAAAATAATCTCTACAATGCGGACCAATTTTCCATTGTTTTAGATCAAAAACTCCACAAGTTGGCGGGTGTACAGTGCCTTCTTGTTGTGTCTTCCAAGCATCAACAAGATTCATATTCTTATCAGAAAAACTAGTTGTCATCCTTCGATAAGGTGCACTGTCTGGAATAAAATTGAAATCACCACATATGACGGTTTTTTCAGGACGCCTTACGAGTTCGAATGGAGTGTTTTGCATGCCTTTCCCAGGATTATGAAATTGGTTAAAAGCCTCTTCATGTATTTCACGGATCCGTTGAATTTGTGCTAATTGCTGAATTTCTGAGAAAAATTCAAGATGAGTAGTCATTACTCTAAGATCAGTTGTATTAGCAGGGATAATTAATTCTGCTATCTGCCTGGACATGAATTTTACTTCTGGGTCAGCAGGAGATGGCAGGAGGTGGTGGAGAACCTGAACAGGTGATAGACGACTTAAAACTAGGTTGCCAAATTGTTTACGAGCTTCCCCTTTTCTTCCTGAACGATCATGAACTGCTCCAAAAAAAGGTTCATAGTCAGGGAAAAATTTTTCAAGTTCCCTAACCTGATCAGCCCCTTTATCATTGGAAGGATAGTTTCTTGAGACTTCTTGAAAACACAACACATCTGGCAATCCATTTTTATGAACAGTTTCTGCTATACGGCGTAAGTCAAAACGTCCGTCTACTCCTTTACCGTATTGAATATTCCAGCTAACAAGAGTCAACATGTTTTCTCAGTTCTCGATATTCACACCTGTTACATTTAGTCCTTGGTGTTCTAAAATTCGTGTAGGTAAAATCTGATTCTGAATTTCATGAGAACCTTTTTCATTCAGTATGACACGTATATAATTATCTGTGTAACCGCAGATATTTCCTCTAGAATCAGGTGATTCCCAAAGGACTTTTCTAATTTTCCCTAGAAATCGGCTATGGAATTCATGCCTTTTTTGAATGCTTAGCTTGCGTAGTTCTTCACCCCGTTTTTGTTTTAAAGAAGGTGATACCTGATCTTCAATGTAGTAGGCTGGTGTCCTTTTTCGTGCAGAAAAAGGAAAAACGTGAAAATAAGCAAAAGGAAGTTTTTCCAATAAATTTTTTGTACATTCAAAATCTGCCTTGCTTTCTTCAGGGAATCCAACCATTACATCAGTACCGATGCACAAATTTGGTACTGCCTCATATGCTTTCCATACCTCATCTGAATATTGCGCGGAATTGTAACGGCGTCGCATTTTTTGTAAAACTGTGTCAGAACCGGATTGCAGTGGAAGATGGAAAAATGGGACAAGTTTGTGTTGCGAGTCAGACATATACTGAAAAAGCTCCTCTGGAACAGTAGTTGGTTCAATCGAACTGATGCGTATACGGGACAGTCCCTGGAGATTATTGAGAAAATCTACTACTCTAATAAAGTTCTCTTTTTTAGTATTGTAGGTTCCTATATTTACACCTGTAATTACAATTTCACGAACTCCTTCCGAAATAAGGAGTCTGGCTTCATTCTGTAAATTGGAAAATTCTCGAAATCGAGAACGTCCTCTTGCAAAAGGAATAATACAGAATGAACACATGAAATCGCACCCATCCTGAATTTTTAACATCGCTCGTGTGTTTATTATTCCTGCTTCACGAAGATGTCTTTGTCCAGAGGTTCCATTATTTAATTCCAGCTTCTTAGAGTCTCTGTGATCTTCTGGAAAATTGTTTTCAAAGGTCTGTTTTTTTGAAAATGAATTTGTGACAAAGGCCTTTCTACTTATTTTTGGCCTTACAATTAGTGGATAATTATTAATATCTAGTTTTTTGAGGTATTCAGTAATCTTCATTTTATCCTGATTACCCAAAACAAGCCTTACTCCTTCAATGCTAGCCACGGCATAAGAGTCCATCTGAGCATAACAACCAGTAACTGCAATAATAGCTTCAGGATTTTGACGGTGCAGTTTTCTAATAAGCTGTCGATTTTTTGCGTCGCTGTGCTCAGTAACAGTACATGTGTTTACAACACAAATATCAGCATGTTCTGATTCAGGAACAACAGCATAACCATTCTGCTTAAAGTTGCGCATTAAACTGTCAGTTTCAGACTGGTTTAAGCGGCAACCAAGCGTATGAAACGAAACACGTTTTTTCATAGAGTCAAAATCTTTAAAACTTACACTATTGTTTATGTTAATAGGAAGGTGTTCGAAAGAATGATTAAAATTCTAATTTAATGAGCTTTCTAAAAAATGGACTGGTCTGTGACTTCCTGTTAATATAATCATAGTATTCTAAGCCCTCAGAATCAAAAGAAATTTTTAATTCTGAATAATGTAAATTACTGAAAATTGTTAATCTTTTGCAAATGATTAATTTCAATACTCATCCTGAAAAATATAAACACTGGTCCTTGGAAATTAGGGGCCAGCTGGCAACATTAAAAATGAATGTGAATGAAGATGGAGGTCTTTATTCAGGTTATAAATTAAAACTTAATTCTTATGACCTTGGCGTTGATATAGAACTTTATGACGCAGTTCAGCGTTTACGTTTTGAGCATCCTGAAGTAAGAGTTGTTGTACTTACTTCCTCCATGGAAAAAGTTTTTTGTTCTGGAGCAAATATTAAAATGCTTGGGCTTTTGTCACATTCACACAAAGTAAATTTCTGTAAATTCACAAATGAAACAAGAAATTCAATTGAAGACTCAACCAGGTATTCAGGACAAACATATATTGCTGCTATTAACGGAACAGCTGCAGGAGGTGGATACGAACTAGCACTGGCCTCGGACTATATTTTGTTGGTAGATGATGGTTCTAGTGCTGTTTCTTTACCAGAAGTCCCAATGCTGGCTGTATTACCAGGTACGGGTGGACTGACCAGGATTGTAGATAAGCGAAATGTGAGGCGTGATCATGCAGATTATTTTTGTACTGTTGCTGAAGGAATGCGAGGCAAACGTGCGGAGCAATGGAAACTAATCGACGAACTTGTTCCACGTTCTAAATTTTCTGAAACTGTTGAAAAACGAGCGCTGGAAATATCTGAAAAATCTACTAGACCACTAGGTGAAAAAGGAATTGAGCTAACCGATCTTTTCAAGGAATTAGATAAAGACATGATTATGTATGAAAACATTTCTATTTCTTTAGATCGTCAATCAGGAATTGTATATCTTACAATAAAAGGGCCTTCTGAAGATTTACCAACGGATCCTGAAAGCATTGCAACATTAGGAGATAAATACTGGCCTCTAGCTCTAGGAAGGGATCTCGATGATGCAATTATACACCTATCATTCAATGAACTGGAATTAGGTACCTGGGTTTTCCGCTCAGTGGGAGATATTGATAGTGTAGCTGATGTGGATAATATTTTAATTAAACACAAAGATCATTGGCTTATAAATGAGATAATTCAATACCTCAAACGAGTGCTAAAACGTCTTGATCTTGCTTCTCGTAGCTTAGTCACGCTTGTAGAACCAGGCAGTTGCTTTGCTGGAACCTTGTTGGAATTGGTTTTTGCTGCGGACAGGAGCTATATGCTTGACGGAACTTTAGAAGATACCAGTGATTCTCCTGCGGTGCTGCGAACAACTAAAATGAATTTTGGAAATTTGCCAATGTGCAATGACCTAACCCGTTTGCAGACTAGATTTCTTAACCAACCGGAAGAAGTGAAAAAAATTTATGACCATAGAGGAAAAGACATTCCAGCAGTAGAAGCATTTGAGTCAGGAATGGTAACTTTTATTCCAGATGATATAGACTGGGAGGAAGAAGTTAGAATAGCCATTGAAGAAAGAACTAGTTTTTCACCTGATGCACTAACCGGCATGGAAGCTTCTTTAAGGTTTGCCGGGCCGGAAACACTTGAAACAAAAATATTTGGGAGATTATCCGCCTGGCAGAACTGGATTTTCCAGCGACCAAATGCAGCTGGGGAAAATGGAGCATTAAAGCTATATGGGACAGGTAAATTGGCTGATTATAATAAGGAACGTGTTTGAAATTTTATGATAATTCATTAATATTTTTGTAGGTTAAGTTTTGAAAAATAATCCTAACTTTGATCGCATATGAAAATTTTCAGATAATCCTAACCTGTTTTTATTTAATTAAATGATACTCACTTTATCATTTTAAGAGTTCACAGATGAAATTATTCATGATCTTTGAATTGTATTGTAAAATCAAAATAAAATTGGTTTTTAATTAAAGTTAATATTAGATATCAGTTACATGACCATTAATTATAATGAGAAAATACCTAACAATGTTGACTTAAGCAGTGATAGAAGACTGCAGCGAGCTTTGGAAAACTGGCAGCCAAAATTTCTTGACTGGTGGGAAGAACTTGGTCCGAATCAAAGTTCTGAGCTCGATGTCTATCTGCGTACTGCAGTAAGCGTGGAAAAACAGGGATGGGCCAATTTTGATTATGTTAAAATGCCTGAATATCGATGGGGAATTTTTCTTACTCCATCAGACCCCAACAGGAAGATTGATTTTGGTATGCACAAAGGAGAGCATGTCTGGCAAGAGGTACCTGGTGAATATCGTTCAGAGCTTAGACGATTGATAGTAACTCAGGGTGATACTGAACCAGCTTCAGTTGAGCAACAAAGGCATCTGGGTAAAACATGTCCTTCATTATATGACTTAAGAAATCTATTTCAGGTAAATGTTGAGGAAGGGAGACATTTGTGGGCAATGGTTTATTTATTACAAGCATACTTTGGACGAGATGGTAGGGAAGAAGCAGATTCACTTCTGGAAAGACACTCCGGTGATCAGGACAAACCGCGCATTCTGGGGGCCTTTAATGAAAATACTTCGGACTGGCTTTCTTTTTTTATGTTTACATATTTTACTGATCGTGACGGAAAATTTCAGTTGGCTTCTCTGGCAGAGTCGGCATTTGATCCATTGTCACGTTCATGCAGGTTTATGCTGACTGAGGAAGCACACCATATGTTTGTAGGAGAAAGCGGAGTGGGACGAATAGTTCAGAGAACATGTGAATTAATGAATGAATATAAAACTTTTGATGTGAGAGAATATGGAGGAATCGATCTGCATACGTTGCAAAAATATCTCAATTTCCACTTTAGTGTTTCCACTGATTTATTTGGCCAGGAGATTTCTACTAACGCGGCAACATATTACAATACAAGTATAAAGGGACGATTGAATGAAGCAAGGATTAATGATGATCATTTACTTCATGATGCAAGTTACCCAGTTTTTCAAGTTAGTGAAGAACATATAGTTATAAATGAATCTCCTGCACTTAATGCCATAAATGAACGTCTTCGTGATGACTACATTGCAGACTGCGATTTAGGGATAAGAAGGTGGAATAAAATAATTGAAAATTCAGGTCATGAATTTCGTTTTGAACTACCCCACAGGGCTTTTAACAGAAATATAGGCCATTTTTCAAATATTAATGCAGACCCTGAAGGTAGGATTATATCTAAAATGGAGTGGGAGAAACAATGCGATGAATGGCTTCCATCAGAAAGCGATCAATTATTTGTACAGTCTTTAATGAAACCAGTTACTGAACCAGGGAAAATAGCGGGATGGATTGCCCCACCGAAAGGCAGGATTAATCGTCAGTCTTTTGAGTTTGAGTATGTGCGTTTCAATTAAGTATTGTTCAGAAATTAACTACGAAAAAAATGGAAAAAAATACTGTAATTATAGATACTTTTTCCAGTCCAACAAAGATTGAATTTACGCCTGAATTTAACGTTGCGGTTCCCTTTATTGATCGGCACCTTGATGAAGGAAGGAGGGAAAAAATTATAATACACTCAACTTCAGGTGAAAAAGTAACTTATGGACAGCTCTTTGAGAGGGTCAATCAATCTGGGAATGTACTCAAAAGCATTGGCCTAGATCCTGGTGACAGGATTCTGATGGTGGTTAAAGACTCTCCAGAATTCTTCTATTTATTCTGGGGGGCAATCAAGGCGGGTTTTATTCCAGTCCCGCTTAACACTTTGTTCCGTTGCAATGATTATTCGTATATTATTGAGGATTCAGAGTGTGCTGCAGTTTTCTACTCCCCGGAATTCAAGACTGAAGTAGAATCAGCTTTAGCTCAAGTTTCTAGCAGTCCAGATCATTCATGTCTTACTGAAGGAGTTTCTTTGAGCTTCTTGGAACAGTTGCAATCAGCCTCATTTGAACTTGATGCTGTGCCGGCCTCTGCAACGGATGATTGTTTTTGGCTCTACTCTTCCGGAACAACAGGGAAACCTAAAGGAGTTGTCCATAGTCATCGCGACATGGTGGTCACAAGTCAGCATTACGGTATAGAAACTCTTGGAGTGAGAGAAGAAGATGTTTGTTTTTCAGCTGCAAAACTATTTTTCGCTTACGGTTTGGGAAACGCGATGACATTCCCTTTATGGTCAGGCGCATCCTGCATTTTATTCCCGGAACGTCCAACTCCTCAGTCGACTTTTGATATAATAAAACAGTTTAAGCCTTCAATATTTTTTGGAGTCCCTACCCTTTATGCTGCACAATTGAAGGAACTTAAATTAGGTTCAGGCAATTCTCCTGTAATCCCAGATCTTTCTTCGATCAGAATTTCAGTTTCTGCAGGTGAAGCCCTGCCAGCTAGTATACTTCGCCGATGGAAAGAACATACGAAAACGGAAATTCTCGATGGAATTGGGTCCACAGAAGCATTGCATATTTTCATTTCAAATAGCCCGGATGATATCAGAGCAGGGAGCAGTGGAAGAATGGTACCGGGGTATGATGCAAAAATTGTTGATGAAAACGGTAAAGAAGTTTCACAGGGTGAGGAGGGTAGTCTATTAATCCGTGGAGATTCAACTTGTAAATACTACTGGAACAATGAGCAGAAGACTGCTGAGACAATTGTGGGTGGATGGCTGCATACTGGAGACTCGTATCAACAAGATGAAGAAGGATACTATTTTTATGGGGGACGAAGTGATGATATGATGAAAGTAGGTGGAATTTGGTGTTCCCCATTTGAGATTGAAGCCAGGCTGGTAGAGCATCCAAAAGTACTGGAAGCCGCAGTTGTGGGACGTGAAGACGATTCAGGATTGATCAAGCCTGAGGCTCATGTGGTCCTCAATGATTCTGATGAAGAATCTGAATCTGTAACTGCTGAATTGCTAGAACACTGTAAATCCGGACTTGCTCCTTACAAATATCCTCGATGGTTTAACTTTCCAGAAGAACTTCCAAAAACTGCCACAGGTAAGATACAGCGTTATAAATTGCGATCTAACTGAATTAGAGCTAAGAGATCATCATTTCTAACTTATGATAACATACGAACTATTTTCTCACAGCATTGCAGGTTGCGAAGACTGTTCTGAGATAGATATCCCCGATGCAGAAGTTTTTCTGTATCCTTCATTACTGTCCAATCAGGAAGCGGATCAGCTGTTTGACTCTCTGAAAACAAGTATTATATGGGAAAAACATAAGATTAAGTTATACGGAGAAGTACATGATGTCCCAAGACTTACTGCATGGTATGGTGATCCAAATAAATCATATGAGTATTCAGGAATTAAACTAAAAACCAGACTTTGGAATTCAGCTCTGCTAAAAATCAGGGAAAAAATTGAAACAATTTCTAAAACAAAATATAACAGTGTTTTACTGAATCTATATCGATCAGGTTCAGACAGTGTATTATGGCACAGCGATGATGAGCCTGAATTGGGTAAAAACCCTGTTATTGGGTCCTTGAGTCTTGGTGAAGCAAGAGAATTTCAAATGAAACATAAATATGATCGCGATCTGAAACAAAAAATTTTACTTCAGCATGGCAGTTTTTTACTGATGAAAGGTAAAACTCAGCACAATTGGCTGCACCAGATTCCAAAAAGAAAGAATTTAAAAGGTGAGAGGATAAATCTAACTTTTCGCACTATCCATTAAAAAATAAGAGATGATGGGAAAATTATTCTCGAAATCGGGAGCTGTTTTTTCTGATTGTAGAAAATATAGATACGCGCTCTGGCGAATTTGGGATGGTAATAAGTCCCTTGCCATGATAATTGGTTTGAATCCATCGACTGCTGATGAAACTATAAATGATCCTACGATAACACGGTGCATAAATTTTGCCCGTTCATGGGAATACGGGGGAGTATTAGTAGCTAATCTGTTTGGGTTTCGTGCAACCTCTCCAAATGAGCTTAGGGCATACCATGAACCAGTTGGAAAGGAGAATGATTTATGGGTTCATAAAATAGCAAAAGAAGCTGTGATAAAAGTTGCTGCATGGGGTAACTATGGAAAATTCCTAAATCGTTCTGAAAAAATTTTGGCCTCATTGGATCAATTACATTGCATTCAAATGAATAAGTCCGGTGAGCCAGCACATCCTCTATATTTGAAAGCAGAATTAAAGCCTGTTCCAATGGTAAACTGCAATTAGGCGGGGCAGTTCTTTTAGCAATGTATTTGTAAAGTTTTTTTTATTGGAAAGATCTTTCTGATAAAATAATGCCTAAAAGACTTTTCACTTTATGTTTAAAATATGAGTTTCGTACTGATTTAGAGATAGAACTCTGATTACTGGTGGGGATATTTGTTAATGTTCTTACTATCAAACTTTTAAGGAATTATTACTAACAAAATATTAAATAGGTACTTTATTATGACAGATTTGGCTAAAAAAACCTGTATCCCCTGCAGAGGCGGCGTCCCACCACTGAAAGGGGCTCAATTGGAAGATTTGCAGGAAAAATTAAAAAATGATTGGAAGATAATTAACGAGCACCATCTGGAAAAGGAATATTCATTTAAAAATTTTAAAGAGGCACTTGATTTTACAGTTAAAGTTGGAGAACTTGCTGAGAATCAGGATCATCATCCGGATATTTTCCTTACATGGGGAAAAGTCAAAGTGACAATATGGACTCACAAAATAGATGGATTAACTGAAAGCGATTTTATTTTTGCAGCAAAAACTGATAGAGAACTTTAGGAACGAAAATGTAATTTTGTAAAATCCCGTCTCTAAAAGTTTGTAAATTAAAATTATAAATTACATAAATTCTACGTATAGTTAAAGGCACATTGATTAAGAATAACATCGAAACAAAGCCCAGTGTCTGTCCGTTAGATTGTCCTGATACATGCAGTTTGTCAGTAAAGACCAATGGCGAGCATATCTTGGAAGTACGAGGTTCGATAGCCAACCCCTATACAGCTGGAGTAATTTGCAGTAAGGTTATGCGAGCCTATCCGGATTTCGTACATGGTGCAAAACGTCTTACTCATCCTCTAAAACGAGTCGGGCCACGCGGAGGGAATCATTTTGAAATTATTTCCTGGGAAAAAGCTTTGGATCTTGTACATGAGGGATTCACTTCTGCTATAGATAAGTATGGATCCCAAACAGTTATGCCTCTTAATTACGCTGGGCCGCATGGTGAGCTTGCTTGTGGCTCCATGGACCGTCGTTTTTTTCACAAGCTTGGTGCATCCTTGCTCTCTCGTGGAGAACTTTGTGGTCTTGTACGTGAATCAGCCTACAATAGCCTTTATGGTGATGTTCCAGGAATGCCTCCAGAGCAGATGCGGTATTCTGATCTAATTATTATTTGGGGCAACAACGTCACAGTTTCCAATCTTCATCTAGCGAGGGTAATCAAAACTGCACGGGAGAATCATTGTGCAAAATTAGTCGTGATAGACCCTAAGAGGACACGAATAGCTGAACAAGCTGACTTGTTCATCCAGATTCAGCCAGGGACTGATGTTGTGCTAGCACTCGCGATGGCCACCGAACTGGAAAGGCGTGGCGCTCACAAAATGGAATTCATAGATAAGTGGGTCGATGGCTATGAAGCCTATATGGGTAACGCACGAACTTATACACAAGAAATGGTTTCCGAAAAATGTGGTATCGACTACGAGATCTTTAACCAGTTCTCCGCATGGTACAAAGATTCAAATATAGTCAGTATCTCTGTTGGTAATGGACCGGAACGCGGCCACAGTGGTGGATCCGGAATTCGAGCTGCTATGGCTTTGCAAGCACTTACTGGAAATCACGGTAAGATGGGTGCAGGTGTCTTCGCCAAACCAGGAAATTCTTTTCCGAGATCAACTGAACGACTCGAAAGACCAGATCTGGTGCCATCTGGTACCCGGACTATTAACATTGTCGACACATCTAAAGTATTGCTGAATAAATCTATGGTACCACCTATAAAGGCGGTTTTCATATACAACCACAACCCAGTTGTCACACATCCAGATCAAAATCGGATGCGCCGGGCTTTGGTCCAGGAGGATCTGTTCATTGCAGGTAGTGACATTGTCATGACTGACTCCATGTCCTATTGTGATGTGGTTTTTCCGGCAGCAAGTCATTTCGAATTCAACGATATCTATGGCTCTTATGGTCATAACTATCTGCAAAGAGCTGAGCCTGTAATAACTTGTGTAGGTGAGTCTTTACCGAATACGGAGATCTTCCGTCGTCTTGCCGCAAGGTTTGGTTTCAGAGATCAGATCTTCCAGGAAACAGATGCTGAATTGATGGACGCTGCGTTCGACGAAGGAGATCCAAGACTTAATGGATATAGACCTAGTGAGTTGCCTTTAGAAAAGGCTATAGCAATGGGTACCAAAGAAGGTGCGGATTTAATTCTTTGTGATACTGTCTTTCCTGAGACTAAATCAGGTAAGATCGAACTGTTTAGCCAAGATCTGGAAGAAAGATTCGGATACGGTCTTCCACGCTTCGAACCAGTAGAGCAAAAATATCCTTTGTCGATAATCTCACCCTCTTCTTCGAAGAGGACCAATGCGACTTTCGGCGGATGTACTTTGTCAGATGGACAAGAAGAATTGGAGATTAATCCATTAGACGCCAAGATTCGAGGTATTTCTGATGGAGACAATGTACAGGTTCATAACGAGCGTGGTGAGACTGTTCTTATCGCACGTATTACAGATTCAGTCTTGCCTGGAGTCCTCTATACACCGAAGGGCACATGGATATCTGCTAGTAAGTCTGGACAAACTGTAAATGCGCTGCTTGATGCTGACATCCGTACAGATATTGAGGATGGTGCATGTTGTAACGAGGCCTTCTGCGAAGTCAGTAGAATTAATTAAATAAACAAATATTTACTCCAATTTTGATAAACTTTAATAATTATAAAGTTTACTGATGCAGAAAAATAATTCACATGTTGATTTGGAAGAAATAGAAAATCTAACTATTGGGCATTATGAGGACAACGCAGAGTCTTTTAGAATTGGAACAAAGGATCATGATGTAAGTCAAAATATAGCGGCATTTCTTGGCGCACTTCCTAAAGATAAGCAATTGGATATTCTTGACTTTGGATGTGGCCCAGGAAGAGATTTAAATGTTTTTAAACAAATGGGACACAGGCCTACGGGATTGGATGGAAGCAAAGAATTTTGCAAAATGTCTCAAAAATTAAGCAAATTCCCTATTCTACATCAAAAATTTTTACATCTTGAACTTGAAGATAACAGTTTCGATGGAGTTTTTGCTAATGCTTCACTTTTTCATGTTCCAAGCCTTGAACTTTCAAGGGTGCTGAAAGAAATACACTCTGCATTAAGAAAAGGAGGGATTTTATTTTCTTCCAATCCAAGGGGTAGCACAGAGGGATGGCAGGGACAGCGTTACGGCCATTACATGGAATTTGAAGAAAGTCAGATCTATCTAAAGCAAAATGGATTTAAAATATTAGACCATTATTATCGTCCTTCTGGAAAGCCCAGGGAACTTCAGCCTTGGTTGGCAATTGTAAGTCAGAGGCAGGAATTAGAATGAATATTACGCAGGTTAAAATTTGAAACAGTATCTTATTACTATGTCGCAGGTTAGAACACAAAGTGAGTGATTGCAAGTAGTTTCAAGGTATTGTGCTTGTTAACTTGGTAAGAAAGGTAGATTTTGTAAGGGGTTATGTAAGGGGTTAGAAAGTTGTAAGGAGTGTCCCTAGTCCCCTCAAGGGACACTTCCTACTAATTTACATTGCCCAGTAAAAGCCCACCTCTAAGCGCGAAGGTATTGCCAAACAGTAAGTTTTTAGCATATAATAAGCCCTCATTTTTCAAAGTGTTTTTAATTTATCTGTACAATCTTTATCTGAGGACTTAATTTTTACTTAACTTGTTTCATATTGTTTTAGGAACTTTAGGGAAGATTAGTATTTAGTTGTTTTACGTTTATTTGTTGGATTGAAAAGTCTGAATTTGCGACTTTTTAGTTATTACTTCTTTATCATTTTCTAAAATAATAATATGAAACGAGTATTCTATTGGCTCTTGCTATTAGTTAGTATTGCATTAATTGCTTCTTCATGTGCTGACGATAGTTCTTCTTCAAGTACTGGTAGCTTTACTACATCTTCATCTTCAGGCGATTCTTCAGATAATTCCACAAGTACTTCAGATAATTCATCATCATCATCTGTAACTCCTATCGTTTCCGCAGGGAATTCTCATAGCTGTGCTATTTTGGACAATGCCTCTGTCAAGTGCTGGGGTAGGAACAATAATGGTCAGCTTGGTATAGATAATAACACTTCTATGGGTGATGGCGCTGGTGAGATGGCTCTAATACCTACTGTTAACCTCGGAACAGGACGCACTGCCACTGCCATTTCAGTAGGATACCAACATAGCTGCGCTGTTTTGGACAATGCCTCTATCAAGTGCTGGGATAGGAATGAAAATGGACAGCTTGGTATAGATAATGACACTGTTATGGGTGATGGCGCAGGAGAGATGGCTGTCCTGCCTTCAATTTCTTTTTAGAAATTATCCCACTATTTAAACGCAATCATTCCTCCTGCGCCAATCAATAATGATCCTCCAATTCGATTAGTCCAACGATGTATAAGGGGAAGCCGCATATGCTGCCCTACGAGGCTAGATAGCAGGGAGTATAAAAGGACTGATAGAAGAGCCAGCCCAAGGAAGGTTGATCCCAAAATTAGAGACTGTGTTATAAAAGATTTTTCAGAATTTATGAACTGGGGTAAAAAAGCCAGGAAAAATATAATGCTTTTTGGATTAAGTGCTGTTATTACAAATGCGTTAGCCATTATTGCATGCCATACTTCGGTATCTATAGTTTCTGTCAATTCTAGTGATTCTGATTCACTTCTCCACATTCTAATTCCCAGCCAAATCAAATAAGCGGCTCCGATCCACTTAAAAAATTGAAATACTATCGAAACTGTCTGTAAAAGCAGTCCCACCCCTATGAATGAAAGTAACATTGCGACAACATCACCCAGCCCCACTCCCAAGAGAAGAGCAAAAACTGCCTGTCTACCGCGAATCAGTGAGTAACTGATCACCAGCAGAATGGTTGGGCCTGGTATCAGCAAAAAGCTTGATGTCACTAAAGCGTAGGTCAGCCAAGTCTCTAATGGCATTTATGAAACTTATTGTGGAGGGTAACTAGAAGCTTGAATTAAAAATTTTCAAGTCAATGTGGGGTCATGCCCTTAATTTTTTATTTTCCGGATCACAGGGTGATTCATTAATTACCCGGGCAGGACGTCGTTCACCAAGTATTTCAATTTCAAGTTGGGTCTCAGTCTCACTGTAACCTTTTCTGATATAAGCCAGAGCAATGCTTTTCCCGATACTGTGACCGAAGCATCCTGAAGTTGCACGTCCAATCATTTCACCTGATAAATCTGAATTACCAGGAAGGAAAACAGGCTCGCTGCCCATTGCATCTGCATCAGTTGTGTCTATTTCGAGTGTAATAAATTCCTGAGGAACTCCAGCTTCTTTTTGCTTAAGCAGTGCTTGTTTACCAACAAAATCATCCTTTTTGAATTGTACAAACCTGTCTAATCCTGCTTCTAAGATAGAATACTCCCGTGTTAAATCAGCACCCCACATGCGATAAGATTTTTCTAAGCGCATTGATTCCATTGCATACATTCCGAAGTGAGTTAAATCGAATTCTGCACCTGTCTCTACAATTGAATCAAACAACTGGATTTGTTGATCAATAGGATGATGCAATTCCCACCCAAGTTCGCCTACAAAATTTACACGCATTGCCATAATAGGTATATCAGCTATTGAAATACGTTGTGATGTCAGCCATGGGAAAGCCTCATTAGACATATCAGCATCAGTAATTTTTGAAAGTAAATCACGAGATCGAGGTCCACAAACAACCAATGTTCCATAATCAAGAGTTATGTTTTTCAACGCTACGCTTCCATCACGAGGCATGTTGCGAAGAAGTAAATCATGATCATGACGCTCCGCAGCTCCTGAACTGACTGCAAAAAACTTATCCGCTTCTCTGGTAATAGTGAACTCCGATTCTACTCCTCCTGTTTTAGTTAAGGCATGAGCCAAGACTGTTCCTCCCTGCTTGGAGGGAAGACGGTTTGCTATCATTTTGTTCAAAAATTCCTCTGCACCTGACCCTGAAATTTCGTGTTTGGTGAAAGGTGTTAAATCTAGCAGACCAACATTCTCCCGTACTGACCTTACTTCTTCACCTACTTTTTCAAACCAGTTTGTACGATGAGTGTGGAAGCTGTATTTATTAAAAGGTTCCTCTCCTTCGGGCGCAAACCAGTTTGGACGTTCCCATCCATAGCGTTGACCAAATGCGGCATTAAGTGATTTATGACGCTCATAGACCGGGCTTGTTTTGGCAGGGCGTGCTGCCGGTCTTTCTTCAAAATCATAGTGTATTATAAATACGTGTTCGTAACACTCTTCGTTTTTAGCTTTGATGAAATCACGTGTAGACTGTTCAGCACTAAAACGTCTAGGGTCAACTCCCATCATATCAATGCTTGGAGAACCTTCAATTATCCATTCAGCAAGATGTTTACCCGAACCTCCTGCTGCAGTAATGCCGAAACTATGTCCTTCTGATATCCAGAAATTTCTCAATCCCCATGCTGGTCCTACCATTGGATTGCCATCGGGTGTATAAGCTATTGGTCCGTTGATATGGTCTTTAATTCCTGCAGTTTCGAACAATGGCACACGTTCTCCCGCAGCAATTATGTGAGGCTCAAGTCGTTCAAGATCAGGGGGTAATAGCTCTTGTCCAAATCCTTCGGGGACTCCATCAAGGGCCCAGCACGGTGCACCTTTCTCATATGGTCCGAGAATAAGCCCATCTGCCTCCTGCCGCATGTAATATGATGCGTCGCTTTCACGTAAAACTGCCATTTCCGGATTCCCACTGCGGTTATACTCGACCAGTTCAGGTATTGGTCCTGTAACAATAAACTGGTGTTCAACAGGTACGACAGGGAGCTCAAGGCCTACCATTCGTCCGGTTTGTCGTGCGTAATTTCCCGTACAAGATACTACAACTTCACATGTGATGTCACCATTGTTTGTACTTACAACCCATTCATCATTAGGCTTCTGTGAAATGGAAGAAACTTCTACATCTGTGTAAGCTTCGGCACCATTAGTTCTTGCACCTTTGAGCAGTGCCATTGTTACATCAACCGGAGCAACATGACCGTCATCAGGATGATAAAGTGCGCCTTCAAGATCATCAACTTTTGCAAATGGCCAAAGTTTTTTGATCTCATTAGGACCAATCACTTCAAATGGTACTCCTATTGTGGAAGCTGTTCCACAATATCTCCTATATTCATCCATCCTCTCCTGATTCCTGGCCAGTCGAAGATTACCGGTTTTATGGAAACTGACAGGCTGGCCTGTTTCAGCTTCAAGTCCTTGGTATAAGTCAACGCTATATTTATGAATTTTGCCAACACTGTAACTCATATTAAAAAGAGGTAGCAATCCAGCTGCATGCCAAGTGGATCCTGAGGTATATTCATTTTTCTCCAGCAAAACCACATCCTTCCAACCCATTTTTGCTAAGTGGTACAATGTGCTTGAACCTACTATGCCTCCTCCGATTACTACAGCTCTATATTGTGTTTTCATTTTTCTCACTCTTTACATATTTAATGCAAATTTTGGATATTAAATTCTCAGAATAAATTGGCAAATTGTGCATGCAAAACACAATATTTTTTGGTAAAAGGTAATTGCATTGTGGTTTTAAGGACTCCTTTTATGTCTATTCTTTACGTTTTCCTACTTCCTCTCTTAAAATTGGTATGGCTTTGAAAAGATCTCCAACTATTCCGTAATCGGCAACTTTGAAAATTGGAGCATCCGGGTCTTTATTAACTGCTACTATGACTTTTGATCCGGACATACCTGCCAAATGCTGAATTGCCCCAGAGATCCCCATGGCAAAATAAAAATCAGGATTTACCATTGTTCCTGTCTGTCCGACCTGGTGCTTGTGTGGGAGCCATCCTGCGTCACAAACTGCACGTGAAGCTCCAAATGCAGCACCTAATTCAGTAGCCAGTGGTCTGACGAATTCACATCCTTCTGTTCCACCAACTCCACGTCCGGCTGAGACAATAATACTTGCCTCATTAAGCTCCACTTCATTACTTTCCTCAACCTGTACTTCCCTGACCTTTAGCTGTGAATGACCTGAGGGGATAGATAGAGAAACTGTGTTTGCAGAAGAAGGAGCAGATTCATCAGCAGGAAATATTCCGCTGCGTATGCTAATTACACGCAAACCATCTTTGCTGAATTTACATTTTTGGATCGCCTTAGTGGCCATACATGGCCTGTATGCGGTTATATCGTCTCCATTGAATTCCAACTTAGTAACATCGCTTAAGGCACCTGTTGCCTTTCTAGCAGCTATACGTGGAGTAAGGTCTCTACCAAATTCTGAAGACGTCAACCAGATTTGAGTAGCTCCTGACTGATGAATTGCATCCGACACAAGTGCTGTATATTGTTCTGTGTTGAAAATTTCTAACGATTTATCATCACCAATGTATACTGTACCAGCACCCTGTCCTGCCAGAGTGTCTGCAAGACCAGATACTTCTGTCCCCAAGAGGACAGCATCAGATTCAAATCCTTCTGATTTTGCGAATGATATTAATTCCAGAGTATTTTTTTTGATTTCGCCATTTTTAACTTCGGCTACAACGAGAATTTTAGTCATATTATGTAATCTTTAGAGAAATTAATTTATAATTTTAGGAAAATTATATTATATCTAGCTACATTGAATTTGTTGCTATGTAGAGTTCTTTCAGATAATTATGTTAAAAATTTAGCCTCTCCAACCATTAAATCCACTGCCTGCGTTACTGTATCAGCTTCATCTCCTTCAAATATTTGACCTTCTTTGCGTGACTCAGGTTTTTCAAATTGTAACACCTGTGTCATTGAACCTTCGATCCCGCTCATTTCGGATGAAATGCCTATAGAATCAAGATCAATTTCTTCCATGGGTTTTTTCTTTGCCATCATAATACCGCGCATCGAAGCTAAGCGTGGTTCGTTTAAGCTGTCATTTACTGTAACTAATCCCGGCATTACCATATCCACCACTTCAGTTCCATGGTCGCCCTTTCGGTAAAGAGTGATATTTTTTTCAGAAACATCACTGAAGCGGATAATGTTTGTTACTTGTGGTAGACCAAGGAATTCTGCTAGCATTGGAGCTGTTAATCCTGAATCAGTGTCCTGAGACTGCCTACCGGTGAGTATAAGATCATAGTTGCGTCCCTCAAGAGCTTTTTGGAGTATTTTTGCGAAAGCAAAAGAATCAGTTTCTCCAGCTTGATCATATTTGACGTGAATAGCTTTATGTGCTCCCATAGCCAACCCTTTTCGCAGCGACTCTGCTGCTTTTTCAGGTCCAACGGTTAACAGCGTAACCTCACCTCCAACATCTTCTGTTATCTGCAATGCAGCTTCTAATGCAGTCTCATCCCAACTACTGATAACATAACTCAATCCTTCCTCTACTATTTCTCCTTCTTTCACTTTAATGTTAAGTGCTACATCCGGAACTTGTTTAACTAGTACAATAATTTCCACTTTAGTTTCTAATGTTAAATGTTTGTTAAATAATTAGCTGAAAGAAAAAATTCGGAAAATTTTTGACTCAGCACATGAGAAATACAGTCAGTAATAGATAATTTTCAACTGCCTACTGACGCAGCAGCCTTTTCTCCGCCTAATCGATTCTCCATGAAACGATTGTAACGGAAAGGTTGAATCATTTCAGGGGTTCCTTGAGCTACCATTTGAGCTGTGTTGTAACCGCTTGCAGGGGAAGCTTTAAAGCCATATGTTCCCCAGCCGCCATTGACATAAAAACCTTCTATTTCGTCGATAGATGAGATTATTGGGCTGTAATCCGGTGTCATGTCACATAATCCTGCCCATTGTCGCTGTACTGCAACATTATGCAACACGGGAAATAGTTCAAGTACATGAGCGGCATAACTTTCAAGAAAACCGAGAGTTGATCGCATTCCATAATGAGGATATGTGTCAATTCCATTTCCACACACAAGTTCTCCCCGATCGGTCTGACTGAGGTAGATGTGGAGTGAACCACTGACTACAACATGATGCAGCCAAGGTTTATAGCCTTGTGTTACAAGAGCTTGAAGTGGATGAGTAACAATAGGTAATTTAACACCAACTTTTCGGCAAACTTCCGAACTCCATCCCGCAACAACTGAAACGAGGCTCTTACAGTTTATTTTACCCCTGTTAGTGACAACTCCTTTAACTTTACCTTTTTCAATAATGATATCCTCTACCTTTGTCAACTGATGAATGTGCACACCTGCCTTGTCAGCTCCTCTTGCGTATGCCCAGACTACGGCGTCATGACGAATAATACCGCCTGGAGGATGATAAAGCGCTCCCATTACAGGGAAACGAGGGTGGTTAGAAATATCAATCTCAGGAAGCATCTCTTTAATCTCTTTTGGCTCAAGCATGTAACTATCGATTCCAAGTGCCTTGTTATTTTCAGCTCTTGTAACCAAACCGGACACTGCAGCTGTAGAATGACCTAGTGTGAAGTGCCCCTGCTGGCTGAACATCAGGTTATAATTAAGCTCTAATGAAAGGTTTTCATAAAGTTTAAGGCTTTGGTCGTAAAATTTTATTCCCTCCTCTGTTCGATAATTTGAACGAAGAATTGCAGTGTTTCTACCTGAACCACCATAACCAATAAATTTCTGTTCGAGAACGGCAACATTTGTAATGCCAAGTTTGGTTAAATAATATGCTGTTGCCAGTCCGTGTGCACCTGCTCCGATGATAACCACGTCGTAGGATTTTTCCAGATCGTGGTTTTTCCACATTCGTTTATCAATCATTTTTCCTTTTCAAATGAGACAGGAATTGTCTCAATTCCTGCTGGTACAAGTCCTACTCCAATGCCGACATCCATCAATGCATCATAAAGCGATTCTGTCAGATTCCTCGGATGCACAATGATGTCAAAATTATTGGTTCGATACAGAGTCATATTTATTGTGTGAATCGATGATTGAATCACTGAACCGGCGACAACTCTGTCACGTCTTAAATCAACTGCTGTTGAACGCTCCAGAACCTCATCCCGTCGTGGGCCTCCTAATACTAAACAGCCGTATGAACCCGACTGATCAGTAACAGTTGTTATCTTTGAATCAATTTTCTCCAGCATACTTTTTTCCATGCCAGGGTTGCATAAAATCAGATAGTCATTTTTTGTCAATCTAAGTATAGCCATTTTTGAATCAGCTATTGAACTCAGTGGCTCAATCTTAGAGGATCCCTTTAGTATCTTTTCAGCCGCTGCTGATGCATCCCCTCGAGAAAGAGAAATTTTGTCAATGTGTGACCAGTCGACGAGGACTGAACTATTTTTCAGGTTCTCCTGCTCACGTTCCGTGTTTCCGAAATTCCCGGCAATATGCCATCCTGAAACTTCAATAATATTTACTGGGTGATTGCGGTATATTCCTGAAAGAGGGCTTGTTTTAATCACTTCATTCTCCTCTTGTTTGTAATCTGGCTATGATATTGTATTTTTTTGAATAATCTATTTTTTTAAATTTTAATCTAATCTTTTGGCTCAAAAACGTTTTATTAAAACTTAATAAAATCTCCACAAAAATAAACGTATTAGAATATTATTTTTTTATATTCATTCATCCAAATTATTTCTTATTTCTGAAAGCCTTCTTATTTGTTCACCTTTTGAGTTAAAATTTTCTGGAATAAGCCATTTTTCAAAAGAATTTTTTAGTACGGGCCAGTTTTTGTCTATAACAGAATACCATGCTGTATCACGATTTCTTCCCTTATATACAAGTGCCTGTCTGAATATTCCTTCATAAGTAAACCCAAGCCTCAATGCGGTATTTCTCGAAGCAGCATTAAGAGAGTCACATTTCCATTCACAACGGCGGTAACCAAGCTCATCAAAAATACGGCGCATCATCAAATACATTGCTTCAGTCGCAATGGTTGTTTTTTTCAATAATTGTGAAAAATGAATCTTTCCAAGTTCTATAACTCCATTAGCTGGCTGAATCCTAAGGTATGCGCATATTCCTGTTGGCTTTTCTGTCTTTAAGTCTATTATTGCGAAGTAGACAGGATCATTCTCTTTACTGACCTGCTTTATCCAAGATTCAAATACATCTAAGCTATCAAATGGCCCATACGATAAATAAGTCCATTCGGAGCCATCGCTTTTTTCCACAAAAGCGTTAAAAAGATCTTTTGTGTGCTTTTCAGGTTCTAATGCTTCCACACGACACAAGTTGCCTGATACCATCGAGCGTTGAGGCATTTGACAATCTTTCCAATCAGGAACAGAAAATCCTACAGGCTGTTCAAATGAATTGTGGTAGTACGCCAATCTTGCCTATATTAACTCTTTAATCGTGTGCCTTCGGGATCATATGCTGCATGATCCAACACAGTGGCTTGCACATCTTCTCCATTAGCCAATCTTATGAAGAAATGGCTGCCTGTTTCCGACATATCATTTCTGACCCAGGCCAGGCCAATTCCTCTTTTCAAGGTAGGGCTTAGCCGTGAACTTGTTACACGTCCGGCAATTTTCCCATTATCCAGCACAGCAACGCCATCGTCTGGAATGGGTGCGTCTGTTTCCAGTTGGTAAGGTACAAGTTTGTTTTCAATACCGCGTTCCTTGAAATGCTTCAAGAACGCCTTGCCGACAAAATCATCCTTATCATCTTTAATGGCGAAACCTACTCCAGTTTCATATGGGCTGCTCAGGGCATCAGTATCAGTTCCCGGTAACAGGTGACCTTTTTCCAAACGCAAAATACGCTGTGTTTCAACTCCAAAAGGCTTTAAATCAAACTCTTCTCCTTCTGCTAACAGATAATTCCACATAGATTCACCATATTCAGCAGGGAAATGAATTTCATACCCCAGTTCTCCGGTGAAGCCAATCCTGTAGAATGAAACAGGTACATCTGCAATTTTAGTCTTTCGGCAATGCATGTAGGGAAAACCTTCGTTTGACATGTCAATATCAACAAGTTTCTGCAGAAAATCTCTGGCTGTCGTTCCTGTTAAATTCACAGCTGCATTTGTTAGGCTGAGATTCTTGACCTGCACATCAAAATCTTCCACCAGCAGCCACCATTGAAAAAGTGAATTGATCGCGTCCTGGTTCCCTGTAGTAGTGGTAAGGTAGTAAATCCCATTTTCAATATGAGAAATAGTTCCGTCCTCAAACAGGATACCGTCTTCTCCAATCATTATAGAGTAACGTGTACGCCCTAACTCAAATTTTGCATATTTCCCTGGAAGTAAAAAATGCAGAAACTTTATTGCTTCCGGTCCGCTTATTTCAATTTTTCCAAGTGTACTGACATCAATCATCCCCAATCCATTACGTACAAATCCTGCTTCAATCTGTGGATCAGTATATGAATCAGGACGTTTCCATTGGCCAGCATCAAGAAATTTTACTCCTAGATCAATGTGACAGTGATGTAACGGAGTGCGTCGAATCGGCGACAGATGAGGTGCTCGTCCGGCAAGCAAACCAAATGTAGCTCCAGTGAAAGGAGGACGAACTGTGGTCACGACAGCATCCAGTTTAGAAAGTCCTGTGTCCTGAGCCGCAAGGCGAGCTACTGCCTCATGGCAGGCCTTACCCTGGCATGGCCCCATGCCCATGCTGGAGTAACGCTTTAGAGATTCTACCTGGTCATATCCCTCATCGATGGATGCTTGTGCTTCAGTCCTTGTAACATCCATGCATTTGCATATAAAATGATGTGTTCCACCAGATTCAATATCTGCAGGCAGAGCAGTTATTATTTCTTCTGCAGTCCTTTCAGTCTGAACAGTATATACTTTCCCGGGAGATATTTTAGTTAAAGCAGCATCTTTCCCGGACTGAAATCCTTCTGCATATAAATGAGCAAACCCTGCGGATCCATGCACTTCTCCTGCAGAAAATACTCCAGAAGGTAATTCGGAAACCCGCAAAATTTGACGCTCAGCATCCCACTTGGGAGGCTTGTTACCCATTGAGAGTAGGTTTATCTGTGGTTTAAAACCCACAGCCATTATAAGCAAATCACAGTCAAATGATTTTATCGAATTACCTCCGGAAATTGGACCCACCTCTACACTTTCAATTCTTTTTCTGCCATTTGCAGCATGAGCAGTAAGTCCCTTATAGACAGGAATTGCAAGCTCGCGTATTTTCTTTTCGAAAACTCCTTCATTATTTCCAGCTTCACGTCCATCAACCACCGCTATAATTTTTGCTCCTGCACCATGCATAAGAAGTGCGGTATGAAACCCGCCATCATGAGTTGTAACCACAACCACATTTTCGCCTGGTAGAACTGCATGACGCATGATCAGTCTTTCAACTCCGCGAGCAGTCATAATTCCAGGACGATCATTATTTTCAAAAACCAGATGTCTATCTGTTGCACCAGGTGCAAGGATAACTGAATCAGCCCTAATCTTGAACAAATCATGTCCACATTGTGCTGCAATCAAATTATCTTCATACAGCCCAAACACATTTGAGTTTACTAATACTTCCAGGTTCGGAAATTCTGTAAGCTCATCAATTAATTTTTGAATGGCCTGATACTCTGGTAAACCGTTGAGATTTAAATTTTCGCAATTGTCAACCTGTGCAATACTGTGAATTGAATGACCTCCAAGCACTGAGTTGTCATCCAGTAAAAGAACATGTTTCCCCTCCTGAACGGCAGCAAGAGTTGCTGCCAAACCCGACGGGCCACCTCCGACAATGCACACATCAGGAAAACGGTATCTTTTTTCGTATCTTCTTTCAGCGTTTCTATCTTCAGTGTCTATTCTGCCAAGTCCTGCGGCCTTGCGGATTTGCTGCTCTGCAATGGGCCACATCCATTTTGGTTTGTGAAACATTTTATAGTAAAAACCATTTGGAAGCATTGGAACGATTGTGTCATTTATTTCTCCAATATCAAACTCCAATGAAGGCCAGGCATTTTGCGATTTGACATCCATACCGTTTTGTACGTGTATTCGGTCAGCTAGCAGGTTTGGTTCATGATTGGCCGTAACCAATGATTCATGTCCTTGGCCGTATATGTCATAAGCACCCCGAGGTCTGTGATACTTGAAGCTTCGTGAAAGTAGTGTTTGTCCTGATGCAATCAATGCAGAAGTAATAGTGTCAGTTGTATACGCCTGAACGCGTTTGCCGTTAAACTGGAATGATATTTCCTTTCCTAAATTAGGAAGCTCGCAGTATTGATGAGTATCGATCCTATTTTTCATCTGGAGTCCCCTTCATTTTTAGAAGAATTATTCTCCAGTTCATGATACCAAAAGCTTTTATGGTCTGTATTATTTGTGGTGTCACGTTCTGCTAAAAACCAGCTTTGACAACCGCTTCGGTGATACCACCATTCGGTTTGATGCCCCATTTTGTTTTTACGGAAATAGACATAATCTACCCAAACTGAAAAATCAGCATCTGGGGCAGGACGTTTCAAATATTCACTCCTGAAAGTAAATTCGCTTACAGCTCGTTTCCCACAATTTGGGCAGTTTAATTGATAACTCATAGTTATTTAATAAGAAATATTTCTGTTATTTGATGTACTTTCTCATTATTTTAGCTTAATTTTATTACTCTATTTTTCATCCATTTACAGAAAAACTGCTGTTAGGATTAATTTCACGATTGCGTGAGTAGAATCCCATGTTGAGTTCCAGTCCTGTATAGACAGTTTTTACTTTGACAGGATTTGTATCATGATCTTGTCCATTTTCACATGCGTCAATTAGTTCAGCCATGCAGTGGCCTGCAACTGGGGCGTTTTTAAATTGGTTACCGCTGGAACCGATTGCCATATAAAAACCCTTAAGCGCAGACTTATCATAAATTGGTAACCAATCGTCTGAAACATCATATAAATCCACCACACCACTTGTTCGTGAGGGAATTTTTAGTTGTGGTATTCTTTTGGCACAACGGTACACCTGGGCTTTCCATTGCGATTCTGTAACCTGCTGGTTATAGTTATCAGGATCAGAAATCCATTCTTTTGGATCACATAATGGGTCTTCACTGCCAATTAGGATTGTATTGCCTGTTTCTGGACGAAAGTATATTCCGTTGTCACCGTCAGAGGTATGAAATCCATCTTTTTCAAAATCATATCCCTCTGGAGAAGGTACATGATGTACCTCATGTCTTAAGGCTCTTGTTTTAATATTCATGTCCCTCTCAACATCAGCCATTCTGTTGATTACAAAAGAATGAGGACCCGCAACATTAACGACAATCGGTGAGTCAATTTGTTCTCCTGTTTTTAAAGTCACACCCTCTATCTTTCCATTTTGCTGCCTAATTTCTGTGATTTCACTATTAAATATAAAGTCACCACCGTTTGCCTCTGCTGCGACCTGCAAATTGTGGGAAGTAAGCTGGGGATCACTTACATACCCTGATCCTGGAGTGTAAACGGCACCTTCTATTTTTTTCCCAGTCTTATCCCAAAAGTGATCATCTTCATCTGGTCTAGTTGTGCCGTCGTATTGATCATGGGAATAAATGGGAATCATTTCTTTGAGTTTTTCGAGATCCCATATTTCGTGTTCAACTCCAATTTCTTTAAATAGTTTTAGGCATTTACTACTATGATCTTCGCCTTCAAGTTTAAATAAAATGGAACCAGTTTTCATATATTTTATCATCCCGCGATCGTCCTTCACTCCGATATAATCATCCCAGTCATCCCAGTAAAAAAAACCCTCGTAAGCCATTGCTACACCGTCCCATGTAGAGTAATGTGCCCTGACGATAGCACATGAATTACTAGTTGATCCATATCCTGAAGTTGGAAGTTTATCTATGTTTAATGTTTTGTATCCACGTTTTGCTAATTCGAAGGCAACTGAGGAGCCAATTACTCCTGCCCCGACAATTATGGCGTCTGCGGTTCTATTCATATCTTTCCTTCTTGTTTATTATGACCTTAATAAATAATTATTTTACAGGAACTTCTACAAGCCTCAAAGTATGCCCAGTATTTTCAAGAAATTGCATAATTCCATCACGAGGAATGGCTAAAGTACATGTATTCACTAATGGATGACAAAGAATTGTTTCTGAACTCCAAAGTTCATTATCAACAAATACCTCTACTGTTTTTTTTGGATCATTAACTAATGCTAATATACTTACTGAACCAGGTTCTATTCCCAAATATTTTTTCATGCGTTCTGGTGACGCGAAACTCAATCGTGATGCTTCCAGTATGGAAGAAAGTTCTTTTAAATCCACCTGCTTATCTTGAGGTACGATTACCAGAAAATGTCTAATTCCTTTTTTATCTCTTAAAAACAGATTTTTAGTTGACGCTCCATCCATTTTCGGTGAAAGCTTTTTGGCTTCACTTACTGTATAAACGGCAGGATGTTCGAAACGTTCATATGAGACCTTAATTGTATCAAGAAATTCGTAAATATCAGTCAATTTCAATCACTTAAATAATTTTAATTTTTTCTAGAATCCCAGACTATCTCAACTTCCACGTGATCTAGTATCCCTTGAATCGGTACAGACGGCTTTCTGATTCTAACTAAAATCATTTCAAGAGGATATCTATGCTTCATTTCCTCTATGATTCTATTTCCAAGAGTTTCAATCAAATTAAATGATTGCTCTGAACTTACCCTGCTTACAATTTTGTGTGCATTTACATATGAAATTGTAGTGTTTTCTTCATCTACCCATGGATCAGGAGGATCCTTAAGCATATATTCTAGATCTATTTCAAAACGCTGACCCAGAGTTTTTTCTTCCTGATGTACTCCGTGAAATCCGTATACAACTATGTTTTGTAGGCGAATTGTATATTTTTTATTACTTTCCAAAGTATTCTTTTTTTTCTTTAAAAATATTTCATATTTCATAAAAAAGACAATTCATGACAACCCAGTTATTCGCCCCTCGGAGTCAATGTCAATTCTTTGTACTGCGGATTGTTTCGGCATTCCCGGCATTAGCATCATTTTCCCAGTGAGAACAACAATAAATCCTGCTCCATTAGAAACTTTCACATCCCTGACCTGTAAGCGCCAGCCAGTTGGAGCATTTCGTTTTTTTGGATCATCTGAAAGAGATGCCTGGGTTTTGGCCATGCAAATTGGCCAGTTGGCCAGCCCGTTTTCTTGTAAACGGATTATTGATGCATCTGCTTCTTCTGTGTAGTCAACCCCATCTGCTCGGTATATTTCCCGTGCAACGGTTTGAATTTTATCCTTTATAGTGTCAGTATCAGCATAATAATAATTAGGTGCACCAGGACTTTCATCAACAACACGTTTTATTTTTTTTGCCAGGTCCAGACCACCGTCACTCCCTTTTGCGACTACTTCGCTGAGAGAACATTCTACACCTATTTCCTCGCAATATTGTCGAACTGTATCGAGTTCTGCAGGCGTGTCGGAAGGGAATCTATTAATTGCTACAACTACAGGCAGTCCGTATTTTTGAACATTTTCTGCGTGTGTTTTTAAATTTTCACAGCCTGTTTTAAGTGCCTCAAGATTTTCTGTATTCAAATCATCTTTCTCAACACCTCCGTGATATTTAAGCGCCCTTACTGTTGCAACCAATACACAAGCATTTGGATTTAGACCAGCCTGGCGGCACTTTATGTTTACAAATTTCTCTGCACCAAGGTCTGCTGCAAAACCAGCTTCTGTAACAACGTATGGTGCTAGTTTAAGAGACAATCTTGTAGCTCTTACGCTGTTTGAACCGTGGGCTATATTTCCAAATGGACCACAATGAACAAAAACTGGTGTGTGTTCACAAGTTTGAACAAGATTTGGCTTCAACACGTCTTTGAGAATTACGCACATTGATCCTATACAGTCTAACTCACGTGCAAAAACAGGTTCACCTGAATTGTTGTAGGCAACTACTATTCTACCAAGCCGTTGTCGTAAATCATCCATGTCTAGAGCAAGTGCTACAATTGTCATAATTTCCGATGCCGCTACAATATCAAATCCGGTTTTGTGGGGAAAACCATCAAACTTTGATCCTAGTCCAATCTCTCCGTTACGAAGCTGTCTGTCACATAAATCAATTGTACGTCTCCAGGTTACTTTTTCATGGTCAATTTTTAATGGATTATCAAAATGCATGGAATTATCTAGCACAGCAGACAATAGGTTGTGGGCAGCAGCTATTGCATGTAAGTCACCTGTAAAATGCATGTTGATGTCTTCCATTGGAAGAACCTGGGAATAACCTCCGCCAGCGGCACCTCCTTTTATACCAAATGTTGGCCCCATACTTGGTTCACGCAGAGCCAATGCGTGCTTGATTCCGAGCTTCCCAAATGCCTGAGCCAAACCTATAGAAGTGCAGGTCTTTCCTTCTCCAGCTGGTGTAGGTGTGATTGCTGTAACTAAAATTAATTTACCATCTGGATTATCTTTAACTTGTTCCCAGACACTGTTTTCAATTTTTGCTTTAAATTTTCCATACTGTTCAAGTCCATCAATTTCAATATTTAGCATTGAAGCAATTTCTGGAATTTTTTTCATTGATGCATTTTGAGAAATTTCAATATCAGAAGGAATACTTGGCATCTTTGGATATTGGGATTCTAAATCTGATTCGGAAGGTTTCATTTGATTAAAATATTTTTGGTTAAATTATTGTTATTTAATCTTACTGGTATAACTAATCGATTAGGTTTAGTGAACTGGCATTTTTTTACCAATGGCAACGATGCTAACTACCAATACTGCAAATATTATTGTTTGTAAGTTTACTGTCTCGTTGATTAAAAGAGCAGAGGCAAGTAGAGTTACAAAAGGTTGCATTAACTGTGTTTGGCTTACTCGGGCGATCCCACCTAAAGCCAGACCTTTGTTCCAAAGGAAAAAACCAAATAACTGACTGACTAAAGCCAAATATAAAAAACTTAGAAGAACATTTAGCGGAAGATTGCTGAAATCCTCTTCAGGTGCTTGCATCCATGCAGGAAAAATTATAAATGGGAATGAAATCACAAGTGCCCAACAAATTACCTGCCAACCTCCTAATTCCTTTGAGAGTTTACCTCCAAGTGCATATCCCATTCCGGCACTTAAAATTGCTCCAATTAGTAACAAGTCTCCCAATTGGAAAGAACCAAATCCCTGCAAAAGCGAATATGTAACAACTACTATACTTCCAATCAGGCTAAAAATCCAGAAACCTACGGAAGGCTTTTCCTTGGAAACTATAACTGCTGCAGCCGCAGTTGCTAATGGTAAAACTCCTAGCACTACGCCTCCATGTGATGCTGGTACTGTTTCCATTGCCCATGCTGTTAAGACAGGGAATCCTAAAACAACCCCTAATGCAACAACTGATAGTTGCATTAATTGATGCTTATTTGGTTTAGATTGTTTTGTAGCAATCAAAATAAATGCGGCTACAACGGAAGCAATTACCGCTCGACCCAATCCTATGAATATTGGGTCAAAATAAGGTACCACAAATCTTGTGGCTGGAAGTGTTAACCCAAATGCGACAACTCCTAAAAAGCCAAGGATCATTCCTTTTGATTCATTACTCATTTTTCTGGGATTTTACTTTAGGATTAGCACTCTGGCAAATTAACTGCAAGACCGCCTAATGAGGTTTCCTTGTAATGTTGGAGCATATCCTTCCCTGTTTTATGCATTGTAGCAATAACTCTATCCAGCGAAATAATATGATTTCCATCCCCTCTCTTGGCTAGCCTTGCGGCATTAATTGCCTTTATTGCACCCATTGTGTTTCGTTCAATGCACGGAATTTGAACCAATCCACCTACAGGGTCACAGGTTAGTCCAAGATTATGTTCCATGCCAATTTCTGCGGCATTGGCAATTTGACTAAGTGAACAGTCCATAACTGCAGCGAGGCCACCTGCAGCCATAGAACACGCAACTCCAACTTCTCCTTGACACCCAACTTCTGCTGCGGATATAGAAGCACCCTCTTTGAATAAAATTCCTATTGCTCCTGCTGTTAGTAAAAAATTTATAATTTTGTCTTCATCGAAATCTGTTCTGAAACGACTGCAATAATGCATTACAGCAGGAATTACTCCACCTCCTCCATTAGTTGGTGCTGTAACCATACGACCACCAGCAGCGTTTTCTTCATTGACTGCTATAGCAAATAAACTTACCCAGTCCATAACCTCTGAAGGTGATGAGTCTGGTTTTTCTATTAATTCTTTGTATAATAATGGAGCGCGTCGGCGTACATTCAATCCCCCTGGAAGAAGGTTTTCTTTAGAGGCCATTCCTCTTTGTGTACATTCCTGCATTACACTCCATATATTTAACAATCCTTCCCTAATTTCAGATTCAGTGCGCCAGGTCTGTTCATTTTCCCACATCAATTCCTGACAGTTCATTCTTGTTCTTTCACAGTGTGTAAAAAGTTCTTCCCAAGTATTGAAAGGGAATGGGGTTTGAGCAGTTTTAATTTCAATTTCATTTTGGATCTCATCACTGTTCAGAATAAATCCTCCTCCAACTGAATAAAATTCCTGTTCGTGAAGAACATTGCGGTCAATATCAAAAACTGTGAAACGCATTCCATTTGAATGATGAGGCAAAAATTCATCATGATTGAAGATTAAGGAGTTTTTCTCTTCAAAAGGAATACAGTGCTCATTCATCAGGTTAAGTGTCTTATTTCTTTTTATTAGATCTAGACGGACAGGAATTTGTTCTGTATCAATTGAAGAAGGCTCATTTCCCTCTAATCCCATTAAAACAGCTGTATCAGTCCCATGACCCTTCCCAGTAAGAGCAAGTGATCCATATAACTCAATCTTAAGTGAAGCAATTTTTTCAAGAGGTAACTTTTCCATGAAGTTAAACAAAAATTGCTTTGCCGCGAACATTGGGCCTACAGTATGTGAGCTTGAGGGGCCTATCCCTATTTTGAAAAGGTCAAATACACTAATATTCATTTTCTCTATTTATCTTAAATATACTATGTTCGTTTTACTCGAAGACGTCTTTTCTCTCTTCTTCTATTTGTTTCGCCTGAAGACACAGGTTCTCTATATTTTTTTATCCATCCTACGCAATTAGGGTCATTCCCCATCATTACATCAGCTCCCATAACCGCCTGCATCACTGAGTTATGTAAAGGGTTAGTTATTGCTGAGGTAAGACCTGACGCAATAGCCATTGTCAGGAAGGCGGCATTAATTCCATTACGATTCGGCAATCCAAAACTAACATTAGAGGCACCACACGTGGTGTTTACTTTTAATTCTTCCTGTAAGCGCCTTACCAGCTTTATGACCTGCATACCTGCGGAGTTAAGAGCACCGATTGGCATCACTAGGGGATCAACAACTATATCTGAGCTTGGAATACCGTAATCTTTTGCACGGTCAACTATTTTTTTTGCAACTTTAAAGCGTACGTCGGGGTCTTCTGAAATTCCTGTTTCATCGTTAGAAATTGCAACAACTGCACAACCGTATTTTTTGACAAGAGGCAATACTGATTCGAGTCTTTCTTCTTCACCAGTTACAGAATTCAATAAGGCCTTGCCCTGATAAACTTCCAACCCTGCTTGAAGGGCAGCGACGATAGATGAGTCTATTGAAAGGGGAAGGTCTGTGAGTGATTGTACAAGTTTTATTGTATCAGCTAGAATTTTTGGTTCGTCTGCGAGTGGAATCCCCGCATTAACATCCAGCATATGTGCTCCTGCTGCTACTTGTGCACGGGTATCCTGTTCGACTCTGCTTAAATCTCCTTTTGACATTTCTTCTGAAAGTAATTTTCTGCCGGTGGGATTGATTCTTTCTCCAATTATAACAAAAGGCTGATCAAATCCAATTACAACCTCTTTTGTTGCAGAACTAATTAAAGTTTTTGTCATTTTAATTAAAAATTTTTGAAGTTTAAGTTTGATTGATTTTAATGCCTTTGTTTTTCACAATTGCTTTCAATATTTCATCAGAGTACTTTCCCTCCAATTCTTCAGCTAAGGCATTTGCAACAGTTTCTGGTTCCCCATGACATGTATCAATCACCCTTCTCCAGTCTTCAAGATACTCCTTGCTTCCCTGACGACCGGCTCGCATGGCAGCTTTATCAATCGCCTCCATAAAACGTTTGGATAGTTGAACTTTGGCAGAAGTTCTTCCGTGTTTGACAATTACCTGCGAAGGTATATCGCGCCAGAAAATAATTGTTGATTTTGACATAACTTAAGCACTTGCTTTTAAATCTGAAAGAGTCGGGGTTAACGCTCCGTATCCAGTTAATCTATAAAAATAATTAAGCCTCAATTTATTTGCAATCTCTTTTGCCTGAGTTTGCAAATCTTTACTTTCTGTTTGGGCCAAGTAGACTAATCTTTTATAATTACCGAAGTATATTTTTAGTAATTCTGGATGACTGTTTATTTTCAGTCCTTGCCAGATTAGTTTTTCAAAACTCTTAACCAGAAAATCTGTCAGAAAAAAACTTCCTGGTTCCTCTTCAATAAGTTTGCTGAAGTTCTGAGTGCTGGAAAAAAATTCATAGCAATGTGCTCCAGGCAAACGTTGTATACTGAATTCGTCTAGCAGAGTATCTAGTTGACCTCCTGTTCCACAATCAGCATAGCCTATAAAAATTTGAGAAAACTTGTTTTGGGCATTTATCAAATTTTTCCGAATGTTTTGTGTTATTTTGTGGGGTTCGTTGTGTAGTTTCGCTGGGAGATAGCGTAATTGTAAATGATTCCAGTTATTCATCCTAATCAAAGCAGTAATTTCTTTGGCTAGAGCTCCGCATGCTATAACCAAAATTTTTTCTGACTTACCGAACCTTTCAGCCCAAAAGTCATGCTTCGGTACAGTTCTAATTACAGAACTATATTTATTGTATTTTCGTCCGCGACGACGCAAATTATTCATATATTTAATATTAAGGAATTAAGTACGGCGTGAAAAATTATGCAGCTTTAGCGCTGGCAATCTCTCTTTTTTTAGCAATCATTTCCTTCGCTGTTTCGACAGCGACAGCAGCATCGCGGCAATATGCATCTGCACCGATGGCCTTACCAAATTCTTCGTTCAGAGGTGCCCCACCAACAAGAACTATCAGATCATTACGGATACCTTTGTTTACTAGTTCTTCTATTACTACTTTCATGTAGGGCATAGTTGTGGTCAACAAAGCAGACATGCCCAGTATGTCTGGTTTGTGTTCTTCAATGGCCTCGAGATAATTTTCAACAGGGTTATTGATTCCAATATCTACAACTTCAAAACCGGCACCTTCCCACATCATTCCCACCAGATTTTTCCCTATGTCGTGAATGTCACCCTTGACTGTACCAATAACGGCCTTGCCGAGAGGCGGTGCACCAGTTTCTGCAAGTAAAGGACGCAGAATTGCCATGCCGCCTTTCATTGCATTTGCAGAAAGAAGGACTTCTGGTACAAACAAAATCCCATCTCGGAAATCGATTCCCACAATGCGCATACCTTCTACCAAAGCTTCGCTCAGAACTGCGTCAGGAGACCAACCTCGTTCCAGTAAAATATTTGTTCCATCTTCAATTTCCTCTTTAAGTCCATCGTAGAGGTCATCATGCATTTGAAGGACTAAATCCTCATCCGAAAGAGTGGACAAATCTAATTCTTCTTCGTCTTCAAGCAGATCTTTTTCTTCTTCACTCATACCTTACCCCCCCATGAGTTTGGTTAAAATTGATTTTAGACTTTCATCTTGTTTGACTGCAGAAAAAATACTGAGCTACTCGTCTCACATATCAGCATGTAAGTTTAAATGCTGACTGGACATTTAGATTCATAAATTATGGTTTGCAACTAAAATTTATCCATATTTTATAGTGCTAAGATTTTGAAAAATTTTCAATAAAAATTTATTACTTTGATTATTCCCTTTTATCCTCTCATCTTTCTTCCTCCAGGGTCATATAGAGGTTTACCTTGAACTTCAGCATTGTAAATTTCACCAAGTATTTCAACCTGTAATTTAGTTTTTGGTTTTGAATGTTCAATAGGGACATAGCCAAGTGCTACTGATTTTTTTACGTAGTGTGCGTAACCTCCTGATGAGATATATCCTATTGGTTCTTCATTCTTCAGAATGGCCTCGTCATTTGATACATCTATCTCTTCACTCTCAATTGTTAAATTGACAAGCTTTTGTTTAGTTCCTTCCCGTTTTTCTTTTTCAGCGGATTCTTTACCGATGAAATCCTTTCCCCAACAGATAAAGGCGTCTTGTCCAGATTCAGCCGCAGTAAAATCCGGACGAAAATCTAGTGTCCAGACTCCCCATTGTTTTTCCAAACGCATTGAAAGTAATGCTCGAGAACCATACCAGCAAAATCCTAGACCCTCTCCTGCTTTTTCTATGCTTTCTGCAAGTTTAACAAGGAAATGAGGTTTACAGTAAATTTCATAACCGAGTTCTCCTGAAAAACTCATCCTAATTATAATTGCTGGAACATCGCCCACATATGTCATTCGAATATCTCTGAATTTGAAAGATTCTTGTGAAACATCATCCCTAGTAATTTGATTAAGCAATTTCCGAGAGTTTGGACCTGAAATAGCCACACCATGATAATCATCTGAACGGTTTAAATATGTAACTCCTTTTTCAGGCAATTTATTTTCAAACCAGCGTCGATGTGCTTCCTGCATCAACCCGGACCCGAAAAGAATGAAGTATTCATCTTCTATACAGGCAACAGTTAAATCTCCATATAGTTTCCCCTTGGAAGTTAACATAGGGGAAAGATTGATTCGACCTGGACTTGGGATTTTACCTGCGAGTATATAGTCAAGTAAATCCCGAGCACCTGGTCCTTTAAACTCATGTTTTGCGTAATTGGCGATCTCTATTCCCCCGACATTTTCCCTTACAGTCTTTACTTCACGTTCAACATATTTGTGGGCACGTGAACGGTGAAAGGTTGGGTCTTCATAGGCATTTTCAGGGCTGTTAGCAAACCACAGGGCGTTCTCAAGTCCAAAGTCTTGAGCCCAGACGGCACCTTTTTTGGTCAAATGATCATACAGTGCAGTTGCTTTTTGCCTTCGTCCTTTTGGGAGCGTTTCGTTAGGAAAGGTCATCACAAAACGACGTTCATAGTTTTCAGATGATTTTATTGTGCCCCAGCCAGGAGTTGCAAAATCACCAAAACGAGCCACATCCATGGCCCATACATCTATAGAAGGTTCTCCGTCAATCATCCATTCGGCCATTGATAATCCAACTCCACCACCCTGACAAAATCCAGCCATTACGCCTACTGCTACCCAGTAATTTTGCATTCCGGGTACAGGACCGATTAGTGGATTCCCGTCAGGTCCAAATGTGAAGGGACCATTAATAACATTTTTTATCCCTGCCTCAGCGAGTGCTGGTATTCGCTCAAAACTAATATTTAACCGATCGGAAATGCGATCTAGATCTGGAGGGAGCAAATCGTGTCCAAAATCATCCGGAGTGCCACTGATTTTCCAGGGTGTAGATGAAGGCTCATAAGTTCCCAGAAGCATCCCCATTTGTTCCTGCCTGAAGTAAATATTCCCTTCATAATCAATCCCAGCAGGCAATCGATCTTCTGGATCTCGAGATTTGATTTCAGCAATTTCTTCAGTAATCAAGTAATGGTGTTCCATTGGCTGCACAGGAAGATCAATCCCTGAAAGATGTCCAACTTCTCTGGCCCAAAGGCCGCCGCAGTTAACTATCATTTCTGCATTGATGGTGCCATTTGGAGTGACAACATCCCAGGATCCGTTAGTGCGCTGATTTGTTTCAATTACTGGTGAATGAGTATAGTACTTTGCCCCATGTACTTTGGCTGATTTTGCAAATGCATAGGTCACTCCAGACGGGTCAATGTCTCCATCAAGATCATCCCATAATGCCGCGAGATAGTGCTTTGGATCTATTAAAGGATGACGTTCTGCGACTTCCTTTAAAGTTATAAATTCCTGATTGAGTCCCATGTATCGAGCCTTTGAGCGTTCTCGTTTTAGGTAGTCATACCAGGTTTGATTTGACGCAAGATAGAAACCTCCTGTAGAATGCATTCCAATAGGATGTCCAGAAGTTTCTTCAATTTCTTTATAAAGGTTAATTGTATAACCCTGTAGACGGCTTATATTAGGATCAGAGCTTATTGTATGAATCTGTCCTGCTGCATGCCAGCTGGAACCTGAAGTCAATTCATTCCTTTCCAGTAATACAACATCTTTCCAGCCGAATTTTGCTAGGTGAAAAAGTATAGAACAGCCAACTACGCCTCCACCAAGAACAGCAACCTTTGCATGAGTTTCCATTAAAATTTTTAAACTAAAAAAGTTTATTAATAATTTGAATCTGGAAAAGATTCTTTCTTTTTTTGAACAAATTCCAGAAGAGCCTCATCCTTAGCTTTATCCATTGCTGGAATTTCATATACTTCAAGCAATTTTTTGTAAATTTTATTTGCACGCTGGGAAGCGTCCTGACTGCCGTCTGCCTCCCATTGTTCAAAGCTGTTATTGTCTGAGATATTTGAACGGTAAAAAGCTTTTTCGAAATTCTCCCTAGTATGATTACAATCAAGGAAATGCTTACCAGGACCAACTTCACGAAGTGCGTCCATTCCCTGTCCATTTTCAGATAGGTCTATCCCTTCCAGGAAGCTGTGAATCATGCCTGCCTGATCCAAATCCATGATAAATTTTTCGTAGCTCATTACTAGGCCACCTTCTAACCAACCAGCTGTGTGCAGCATGAAATTAACACCTGCAAGCATAGCATGTTGAAGAGTGTTTGCAGCCTCATAAGCTGCCTGTGCGTCAGCAATCTTAGAGCTGTTCAATCCGCCTCCACTTCTGAATGGCACTCCTAGTTTGCGTGCTAAGGCGGCAACAATATATATTACTAGCTGAGGTTCGGGAGTGCCAAAGGTCGGAGCTCCGGACTGCATTGACATGGAACTTGAAAATGTGCCAAATACCACTGGCGCTCCAGGACGAACAAGCTGAGCGAATGCCATACCGGATAAAGCTTCTGCATACAGCTGTGCAGAAGTTGAAGCAATTGTTACGGGTGACATTGCTCCAGAAATGCAGAAAGGTGAAACAATACATGCTTGATTGTTGGCTGCGTATATTCTTAAGGCACCGATCATTGTTTTGTCCCAAACCAAAGGAGAGTTAGCGTTTATCAAACTGATAACAACTGTATTATCTTTCAAAAATGACTCTCCGAATAACACCTTGGCCATATCCACGGTGTCTTGTGCTCGTTCAGGTGCTGTGACTGAACCCATAAATGGTTTGTCACTGTAACTCATGAGAGAGTAAACCATGTCTAAATGCCTTTTATTTACAGGCAGGTTTACCGGTTCGCAAATTGTGCCACCTGAATGGTGCAAGTAAGGAGTAGAATAAGCTAGTTTGACAAAATTTTGAAAATCCTCCAATGTCGCATAGCGTCTGCCATTATCCAGATCTCTTACAAATGGTGACCCGTAAGAAGGGACTAAAACAGTATGTTTACCCCCAATCCTTACGCTTCTTTCGGGATTACGTGCATGTTGAATAAATTCCTTAGGTGCACTGTCCTGAACTAGTTTTTTGCATAATCCCTTTGGAATTCTTACTCGCTCATTTTCAATATCTGCACCTGCATTTTTCCACAAATCAAGTGCTTCCTGATCTCCTCTGAATTCAACTCCAATTTCTTGCAGTATTGTCTCTGCGTTGTTTTCAATCAGAGTCAAACCTTCTTCATTCAGAACTTCATAAAATGGTACTTTGCGTGTAATATAAGGTACACCTTTTATAACCAACGAGGATCTTTCAGCTTGCCTGGCTGCTCGTCCACCCCCTCTTTTTCTTCTATCTGACATGTTGCTTGTATTTTCTGTGAATTATATCTTCTGAAATGATGATGATAGTCTGTTATTTTATTTTTGTTAGACAATCTCATACTATAATCAATTCCGAAAATTAATAAGGTAAAAGAGATAATAATATATACCCGTGATCAGCAAATTCCAATGCAAACCGGCATTATCAGTGACAAAAATTAATATACTAATAATACATAATATTACTGTAAAATATTAATTAAAATGAACTAAATACTCCGACTACTCAAGGTTGAATTTTATGAAATATTAATTTCAAATTTATTTTAAAAAAAAATACTATTATGTATTTCAAAATATATATAAATATTAGATAGATATATATCTAATAATTGTGAAAAAAAAGTTAAAAAAACGAGTCTTTTTATTGTTTTTAGAAAATTATTTAGATGTAATATTAAAAATAAAAAAATAAAAACACTATGTTGATTAAAAATATTTCAATTATTTTGCGGTCTGACTCTAATCCTTGTGCTTCAGAAAAATGATTGATAATATTGCATGATGAATCGTTAAATCACTAAAATTCCTAAATTTATTACATAAGCCAAAATAAAGACTATGGCAGAATTCTTTTGTAAAAACTTTTACAGCTATAAATGAAAGCGGAAGAGACATCACCTGAGGATATACTAAAACTGAAATTCAAGACTGACTTAGGACTGGGATCAAGAGCAAACATTGGAATGATAGTTCTTAGTAGTGATCAAACTCTGGAGCTGGAATTTCGTATGCTTCTCAATTTTGAAGGGGTTGCATTGTATCACGCACGTATTCCCAACCAAATGCATATAACAGAAAAGACACTTGCCAAAATGGAGACAGAGCTGCCTATCACAGCATCGTTACTGCCAGATTCATTTAATTTTGATGTTATTGGTTATGGCTGTACATCGGGCACAACTGTTATTGGGGAAGATCATGTTACTAAGGCTATTAGAACTGCACATCCAGGTATTATTGTTACAAATCCACTAACAGCATGTAAAGCAGCATTTAGAGCATTGGAGATTAAGCGAATTGCTTTCCTTACACCTTATGAACCAAGCATCACTAAAGCAATGCGAAACAATTTAATGGAAGAAGGATTTGAAGTTCCTTTAACAGCTTCTTTTTATGAGTCGGATGATTTTGTCGTAGGAAGAATTACGCCAAATTCAATTCTTGAATCTGTTAAAAAAATAGGTGCGAGAGATGATTGTGACGGTGTATTTGTATCATGCACAAATTTGCGTGCCGCTTCTGTAATTAAATCTGCCGAAAAATATCTGGGTAAACCGGTTACATCAAGTAACCATGCTCTCGCGTGGCATTTACTCCGTTTGGCTGGTATTCTCGACAATTCTGAAAATCTTGGAAGACTTTTCAATCAAGTAATTTAATTTATTTTTTTCAATCACCACCTGATGGCTGCATTTTAAGAGCAGGGGATTTCCAGGGGTGTTCGCGTATTGGAAGGTGAATAATCCCTGCAAGAAGTCCAAGCGCGATGGAGGCAAGCCAGACTGGAGTATATGAGCCAGTTGCATCATATACACGTCCTCCAAGCCAGACTCCAAGAAAGGCCCCGATCTGGTGGCTGAAAAAAACAATTGCCCATAGGGTTGAGAGATACCGTGTCCCAAATACTTGGGCTACAATACCGCTTGTGAGGGGTACTGTGGCTAGCCAAAAGAAACCGATAGCTGCCCCAAAAACGATAGCGGTTATTTCATTAATCGGAATTGCAATAAAGCCTGCAATAACAACTGCACGAAGTGTGTATAGCAGACTAAGCAGGTTTTTTTTACTTAAAGAATCACCCATTCGGCCAAAAATCATGGAACCAAACATGTTAAAAAGTCCAATCATTGCCAATGCCCAGGAGGCTGTACTCACTGAAATTCCCTCAGACTGAAGAAAAGAGGGAAGATGCGTACCTATGAAGGCCACATGGAAACCGCAGACAAAAAATCCTACATTAAGCAGTAAGTATCCAGAATGGCTCATGGCCCCATTGATAGTTTCTAGTAATGTAAGTTCTGAGTCCGGTTTAGGTTCAGTATGTTTTTCTCTTTTAGATTTATTTCCTGGAAGACCTAGAGCAAGCAATGAGATTATTAGTACAAGCCCGCCTCCGGCCTGCAGTGCTCTGCTCCATCCATAGTAATTAATCAAATACTGGATTAGTGGTGCCATTACAAACATTCCAATTGAGAAGGCAACTGTAACCACTCCGAAAGCAGTACTCCTGCGTTCCGGGGGAGCAACTTGGCCAACTGCGCCCATTACCACAATCATTCCTGAAAGTCCTATTCCTATACCCACAACGCCCCCAAGGTTTGTATATAGTCCTAGTGCTGTTTCACTATGAGAAGCAAGCCATAATCCAGCTCCGTATACCACACCTCCAAGTAGAGCTATACGCCTGAATCCAAGTAGGTCTGAAAGAATTCCAAAAATAGGCAGAGCATGAATAAGGTTTTGCCAGGCTACAGTGAGGCTGAAAGTCTCCCTGTCAACGCCTAGCGCGGAAGTCACTGGTTCGAGAAACAAACCCATTCCGTGCCGTGTTCCCATGCTGATTGCAATCATTATCGAAGAACAAGAAAGTACTAGCAGAAATTGATTTCTTTTTGACATCATTACTTTTTAAGATTGTTTAAAAATTAATTTAAAATCGTAAATAAGCGCTTTAAAGATTTTATTATTTTTATTTTATGGTTCATGTGTGACATGTACAAGATTCTTTGCCTTTGTCTTCTAATCTTTCAGTGTTTAATATTTTTATAAAATTATATATTCAGTTTTTGAAAATAAGCTCACTTATTGCAATTAAAAATAGTATTTCATAAATACAAAATGATTTTTTCAAATTATTATTTCCAAGTTTATTTATTAATAGCTTTAATGTTAAATTGATCATTAACCTAATATTCTAGGAAAAATATCGACATTGGTTATAACGCGTGATTACTGACGGAAATTAGAAGATTTGATGTATTTTAAAGAGGAGAGTAAATTGGCTTTTTTCAGGAATTGGATTAAAGTAAAAAAAATTATCCGGAGTTATTTTCCGTACCTCTTGAGGCGCTTCCATGAAGACCGTATTTTATACTATTCAGGATATCTTTCATATGTAACTCTACTCTCAATGGTACCGCTTCTTGCAGTTATATTCTCGTTATTTTCAATTTTCCCCTTTTTTGAAAAGTTAAAAGAAGAAGTTGAGGAGTTTGTTTTTAGGAATTTTGTGCCTGAACTAGGTGGTGTAGTACAGGAACAAATTTTATCATTTGTGGATAATGCAACCAGGATGACTCCGTTTGGATTAATAGTACTTCTAGTAGTTGCGTTACTTCTCCTTTCATCCATAGATCACACGTTAAATCAAATCTGGCGTGTAGGAAAAAATCGAGGTATTATTCTTTCATACTCCATCTATATTGTAGTATTAATTTCTAGTCCTGTTCTACTTGGTACTGGTCTGACTGCAAACTCCTATCTGCTATCTTTAGGTGGTATCGAAGAAGGTTCTGAATTATCTGCAATTAAACTTATACTTTCTTCAATGCATTTTCTGGGCTCATTCCTTTTTTTCCTGCTTCTATATATTGTAGTTCCCCACACTAAAGTTCATTTTTGGAGTGCAGTATTTGGAGCTTTGATTGCCACATTATTATTTGAGCTTTCAAAATCATTATTCGCACTGTATTTCATTAATTTCCCTGTTTATCAAGCGATTTATGGTGCTCTTGCAGTTATACCTTTGCTTTTTGTATGGGTTTTCATTTCCTGGGTTGTAGTTTTGGTCGGTGCACAAATATCAGCAAGTCTAGACGGATTCCTTGAAGAAAATAAGAAAAATTATTAGTAGGGCTCATCTCCTGCGATGGTTACGCGATGCATTATTCTTCGGAAGCCCTGATAATCATTTGTAGGGTAGTGCTGAACACAACGATTATCCCAAAAAGCTAGTGAATTTTTCTCCCAACGAAATCTGCACGTTAACTCCTCTCTGACTTGGTGGTGAAATAGAAATTCCAGTAGTGATTTACTTTCCTCCTCTGTCCAGTCTTCGAAATGAGTGGTGTGAGCTTTATTGACATAAAGGGCTTTGATTCCTGTTTCAGGATGTGTTCGAACAGCAGGGTGTAAAGCGCTTAAAATATTAAGTTCCATTCCTGCCTCGCGCATTCGTTCATCTCGTGTCATGGAGACTTCTAGCTTTGAGGAAGTGTTAACTGCGACAAGTTCAGAAAGTAGCTTCTTAAGACCTTCAGATAAAGTATCAAAGGCCATGTACTGGTTGGAAAACAGAGTATCACCACCGTAAGGAGGAATCTCAATCGCGTATAGAATGCTTGCCATCGGAGGTTGCTGGAGATAAGTAGTATCTGAATGCCATACACCTCCAAAGTTCAATTTTTCATGCTCAAGTTTTATTACCTCTGTTACCAGAGGACATTCGGGTAATCCTTTTAGTTGCGGGTATTCCATAGGGACGCCGAACAGTTCTGCAAAATTGAGCTGCTGCTGCGGGGTGATCAACTGATTATGAAAGAAAATTACCAGATGGTTCAGTAGGGCTTTTCTAATTTCAGCCACCACTTCTGCGTCAAGCGGATCAGAAATATCAACACCATTAATTTCAGCACCAAGTGCACCAGAGACTGGTTTTACATCAATGTGGTAATAATTATGGTGTGCTGAATTATCCATTATTTAATACAGTGATCTACGGCTTTCTTTTAAATTATCTTAAATTGTCGTTATTGATAAATTTGTGGGTAGGATTTGTTCTTGATACTATTTCCCCAGCAAGGTTCGAAAATCTTGTATAAATATTTTTATGTAAAGCTTGCTAAAAGAACTATAAATTATGATGCAGATTAAATGTCTTTTAAACGTAAATTCTGTGGATCATAAGCAGCTTCATTAAGCAAAGTTGCTGAGCGCTTCTGACCAAGAATTCTAATTTCAAAATTTGTTCCTGAATTTGCGTATTGTGGGTTTACGTAGGCAAAGGCAAGGCTTTTTCTTACTGAATGTCCGTAGGCACCGCTTGTGGTCACACCAATTATCTGCTCACCATTTAAGACTGGTTCGTTCCCAAGACAATCTGTATCATCTGCGTCTACTTCCATATAAACAAGTTTTGAATTTATTCCTAATAATTTACGCGAAAGGGTGGCTTCACGGCCAATAAATGACTTGTTAAAATCAACAAAACGTTCAAGTCCTGCTTCAATGGGTGTTATTTCTGTGGTAAGTTCGCTACCCCATCCTTTGTAGGCTTTTTCCATTCTAAGCGAATTCATGGCGTAAGTACCAAAATTTGAAATGCCAAACTTACTACCTTTATCCATCAAAGTATCATAAAGTTCCTTCACTTTTTGCATGGGTATGTGCAGTTCCCAACCTAATTCACCTGCATAGGAAACTCGAAGAGCCAATGTTTTTATCCCTGATACATCAATTGTTTTTCCTCGTAGCCATGGGAAATTAGAATTGCCCAAATCTGCATCTGTAAGTTTTGAAAGCAAATCACGAGATCGTGGACCTGCAAGAACAAGAACACCATATTCATCAGTTACGTTTCTGAGGGACACTTTTTCATCTGGCAGTATATGATGGTACAGCCAGTCATGGTCATGTATTTCAGCAATTGCTCCAGAGAGTGCATAGTACTTATTTTCATCAATCCTTGTGATGGTAGCTTCACACTCTATACCTCCCAATTCAGTGAGCATGTGGACTAGTGCTACACCCCCCTCTCTTTTAGGTATGTGATTGGCGCAGATGCGTTGTAGGAAAGTTTCTGCATCACTCCCCTCTATCTCGTACTTTGCAAAGCATGTCAAATCCAATAGACCAACTCTTTCGCGAACTGCTATACATTCTTTTTTCACACTTTCATATGAGTTGTTTCTGCGAAAACTGTATATCTCACCATCACCGCTGGAATCGAACCATTTTGCTCTTTCCCAGCCAAATGTTTCTGCAAAAACAGCCCCATGTACTTTGAGTTTTTTATAAATTGGGGTAGGACGCACTGGACGACCGGCATCACGAAATTCTCCTGGATAATGGGTGGCGTACATGTGCTCGTATTCATCTATAGATTTATCCAGAGCATATTCCCCGCAGGCCCATTCTCCGTATCTACGTGGATCCATTTCACGGACGTTGATTTCAGTTTGTCCATGAACCATCCATTGTGCCAGATATTTGCCGCAGCCTGGACCCTGAGTAATACCAATGCTTGCTGCGCAGCACATCCAGTAATTTCTCAGTCCGGGGGCAGGACCAAGAAGGAAATTACCGTCAGGTGTATGAGTTATAGGACCGCTAACAACCTTCTTGATACCTGCAGTTTCAAAAACAGGAAGGCTCTTTGCGGTCAATTCCAGATGCGGTTCAAGTCTTTCCATATCCGGTGGAAGAAGTGCGTTGTCAAAACTCCAGTCTATACCTTCAAGTCCCCATGCTTTGGCATTCATTTCGTAGGGGCCAATTATCAGACCGCTTTGCTCTTGTCGATAGTAACAGGAAGAACGAGGGTCTCGAACCACCGGGAGTTCTTTTCCCAGTGCAGCTACTTCAGGAATTGTCTCTGTCATCAGGTATTGATGTACCATGTTGACCATGGGAACCTTGATACCGGCCATCATACCAACCTGTTCGCAAAAAGAGCCTGCCGCATTTACAAGATGCTCACAGATTATAGAACCTTTTTCAGTGATAACTTCCCACTCTCCTGAAGGGAGTAAATTTGTATCGGTTACTCGGTTATTCAGGTAAATTTCAGCTCCTTGATTTCTAGCACCGACTGCCATTGCCTGAGTTGCACCACTGGGATCTGTGTGCCCATCACCTGTAGTATAAGCACCCATCAGGAACCCGTCAGTTTCAAGTAGTGGATGTACTTTTTTAATCTCATCTGGCCCAAGCAGATGGCATTCTGCGCCAACTTGATCAAGCACGCCCTTTACATAATGGAACCAATCTACCTGATCCTTATCTATGGCTAGTCGTATTGCTCCGCATCCATGCCATCCTGTAGCCTGACCTGTTTCATTTTCCAGCTTCTTGTATAAATCTGCTCCATATAAATGTATTTTGGCCATATTAAGAGAGCCGATGAAATGAGGAATAAGTCCCGCAGCGTGCCAGGTTGAACCGGAGGTCAATTCACCCTTTTCAACTAGTACCACATCCTTCCACCCTTCCTTTGTCAGGTGATACAACAGTCCAACACCCATTGCACCGCCTCCAATAATAACTGCCCTCGCGTGCGTTTTCATGATAAATCCGGTTTTCGCATACGATTTCTGTCAAGACGAACAGGGAACTTTTCCCTAATTTTAAGGTCTGTTTCCTCATTCCAGTTTTCAGGAAAATGATTATTGAGTATTTCCTGGATTTTTAAATTTGCCCGCTGAACTGCATCAGTTGAACCCTGATCAATCCAGTTGTTAATGTTCTCCCTGTCTCCGATGATAGGATAAAGATAGTCTTTCTGCATCCTGTTTAATGTTTGCTCATGACCCAGGTAATGTCCAGGTCCATCTATGCAAACGTCCCTAATTGGGTCGATTGACAGAGTATCGTCATTGACTTCAACGCCTCTTACAGTACGGTTTATTGCTCCGAGCATGTCATTATCAATTACATAACTTTCAAGGCAGCATCCGAGCAGGCTGGCATGCATGCCAGCTGATTCGTAAATAAGGTTTGCGCCCGAATGTGCTGCTAATGAAACAGTATAACCCTTTTCATATCCTGACTGAACGTCTGGGACTTTAGAATCAGTCATTCCAGCTGCAATTCCTGATGGAAGGTTGAAGTATTGAGCCATTTGCCCACAGGCAGCCATTAGTATTGCTTGTTCACCGCTACCGCCGCTCATGGCTCCTGTTCGAAGGTCAGAGACAAAGGGCCAGGTACCGAAAATTGCGGGTGCCCCTTCCTTGATTGCATTAACGTAAACCAATCCGGCTAAAACCTCTGCTACTGCCTGCACAACGCAACGTGCTAGTGCAGCGGGTGAAGTTGCCCCGGCCTGCCCTGCTGAAAGCAATAAAACAGGCATTCCGCCCGTAACTGCTGTTTCAAGGCATGCACAGGCCTCTTCGGCAAACTTTAAAGGAGGTACAACATGACAGCAGGACATACTTACGAAAGGACGTTTGCGCCAAGCGTTTTCACTTCCTGCCACCAAATGCAGCATTTCCAGTGCTTCAGTCACATGTTCAGCAAAGGCAAAGCTGGTGCCCACATGTTTTTTAGTACCTGCAATAGATGCATAGCAAGTAGTAAAGTCCATTTCTCTTATTTTTTCTATATCTCTGCAGACAATTGATCTCTGAAAGAAATGGATATGCTCCAAAGTGTCGCAAACTCTAGCAATATCATATAGATCTGGAGCAGTTGATTCCCTGTATTTCCTGTTAATTGGATCAAGCATGTTGACAGCAGCTCCAGCTGTTCCAAAATAGACATTTTTTCCACTAAGGTGCAAATCGTGTTTTGGCGAAGTACCATAAAGTGTGATGTCACGCTGGGCCTTTTCGAGTGATTCATTAACTACCTTGCTAGGAAACAAAAGCCGACCTTCAGAAGAAACTTTGCAACCTATTGAAGTGCAGAATTCAATACATGAAGGAATAGCATTTGCCAATCCTATTGTTTCAAGGACTTTTAAGACCGTATCATTAATACGCTTCATATCCTTTTCATCCAGAGGTTTGAAGCGCCCACCCGTTTCTCCTGGTTTGACAGGCATCATATTTTCAGGAAGAGCTGCAGCTCTTTTAGCTTTTCTGGCGTTTCTTCCGCCCAAGCGTCCACTCAAAGTTTTGTCCATTGCAAAATATTTTATTTAATTAAATATTTTAGGTTAATGACTGACTTTTTTTCTTCTCCTTCTCTTAGTAGCATGAGCGGTAATTTTGTTAGTATTGTCACCCATGTTTTCAAGGGGAAGTTCAACCTCTTTTGCGAGATTTGGGAATTTATCGATTTTATTGGGAAAGGCCATGGCATTTACAAAATGCTGCTGAAAATTTGACTCAACTGCTGTTTCAACTTTTTCAACCTGTCGAACAACTTCTTCAATTTCATTTCGCGATTCATGATTAAGCAATGCTATTCTTGCTCCCGCACCTGCTGCGTTTCCAGCAGAACTGACGTTTTTTAAATGACAATCTGGAATCAATCCTAAAATCATTGCGAATTTAGGTTCTATATGATTACCGAATGCACCTGCCAATCGAATACGATCGACTGACTTAGTACCCAGTCGTTCCATCAACAAACGAATACCTGCATACAAGGCTGCTTTGGCAAGTTGAATTGCCCTCACATCATTTTGGTAGATGTTAATCTTTTGCTCTCCATCATACAAAATATAGCAAAATGTACGTCCTTCTTTGATAATTCTTTCACTCTTTTCGGATATTGATCCATTTATTACTCCATCTTGTGTAAGAATCCCAGCCAAATACATTTCCGCAATTGCTTCTATAATTCCTGAACCACATATACCTGTTATTCCTGTTTTTTTGGTTTTCTCTGAAAAACCACTTTCATCTGACCATAGATTACATCCGATAACTTTGAATTTAGGCTCCAGTGTTTTTTTATCAATGCGCACCCTTTCAATGGCTCCTGGTGCGGCTCGTTGACCGCATGTGATCTGTGCCCCTTCAAATGCAGGGCCTGTTGGACTTGAGGCTGCAAGAAGACGCTCTTTGTTTCCCAATACTATCTCTGCATTTGTACCAATATCCACAAGTAAAGTTTTGGCCTCACGCTTATGTGGAGCTTCAGACAGAATCATGCCCGCGGTATCCGCGCCGACATGACCAGCTATACAGGGCAAAACATAGCAGCGTGTATTGGTATGAAGGTTAAGTTTTAAATCACGTGCCCGAATCCTTACGCTTTCATCCGTTGCCAGAGCAAATGGGGCCCCGCCAAGTTCAAGAGGGCTAATACCCAGTAAAAGGTGGTGCATTATGGGATTCCCAACAATAGTAACTTCAACTATTTCATCCATCTTTCGATTGGCTTCGGTAGTAACTTTTGCGGCCAGTTCATTGAGTGCATTACGGATAACTTTTGTCATTTCTGCATCTCCATCAGGATGCATCATTACATATGAAACACGGCTCATTAAATCTTCCCCAAATCGTATTTGAGGATTCATCATTCCTGCTGATGCGAGCACTTCTCCTGTTCTTAGATTGCAGAGGTGAGCAGCAACAGTGGTTGACCCTATATCAACGGCAAGACCACATAATGACTCTTTGAATCCTGGATTTACTGCGATGACCTGTCCCAAATAATCTACAGCAACGGTAACCTTCCAGTTACCTTCCCTTAGTTCTTTTTGCAGAGACAGCAGCATCCCCGGACCAAAACGTAAATTTGTGAGGTGCCATTCTCGCTCAAGAGCTTCACGAAGACGGCGCAAGTCGCCGGATGGATCGTGCATGTTTGGCTCCCAAACTTCTACATAGTGTAACTGAACAGGAGGAATAATTTCGATATCGAATGCATCAGCTTCTTTTCTTACAATCTGCTGATGCACCTGACTGTCAGGCGGTATGTCAATCACGCAGTCACCCAGTATTTGAGTTGCACAGCTTAACCTACGTCCATCCAGCAATGTTTTTTTAGGCTTGGCAGCATAAGCTTTTTCAGTCTCACTTATTGGAGAAATATTTTCTGCTTTTGAGTTTATATAGTGTTTTGGGAATTTTCCGGTTGCATGTTCAACCTGACAGCGACCACATAATCCACGGCCTCCGCAAACTGAATCTACATCAACACCAAGAGCCTGTGCAGCCTGCAATATAGGGGTCCCGACCGGGAAATGACCACGTTTACCAGAAGGTGTAAAAACAACTCTTACGTCTGAAGTTGATGCATCGATAGGCATAAAAAGAGTTTGGTTTTAAGATTATTTAGTAGAAAACAGTAGATTTTTTTAAAGCTAGAGGCAATAAATTCAAATATTAATTTTTGTCAAAAAATTCAAAAGCTAAAATTTAAGTCTTTTTATGCCACTCATTAAACCACTCTGAAGACTTGGCAATACCTCCAAAAGGATAAAGATGAAGTTGATCATATCCACGAAGTTCTGAAACGATTTTGTCAGGCTTACTTACAAACATTAATTTGCTGATATTTAAACCCTGTTTTCTTAGTACCTCTGTCGATGCTTTCACCCCACAGACTTTCGCAAAACGAAGTAAGGTTTTTAAGGTTGATGGGCCTGGAATTCCGATGTTAATTGAGTTCTTAATACCATTTTTTCTAAGACTTTTTATCCAGTTATTCGTTTTTTCTGCATCTAGGGACCACTGTGTTACGATCCGAGTTGGGATTTTACGTTTTTCTGTCCATTTTAATTTCTCCAAAAGGTTATAATCTGAGTCAGGATCATCCGGATTCCCTTCTGGGTGACCAGCAAAGTCAAATGAATTTATGCCATATTCAGCAAACATTTCTGTCTTCAGCATATCCATCACGGAAGAAAAAACACCTGCAGGTTTAGGAACTCCTCCACCAATTAGCAATATCCTTTCAATTCCTGTAGCTTGAAGTTCAGAAAGGCATTTTCGCAGTTCTTCTTCTCCGGTGAAACTCCTAGCAGTTAAGTGCGGTATAGCCTGTTTGCCTGATGCTTGAATTTTTTGAGCTGCCAAAACAGTTTCACTGAAACTTGTTCCTGGAATCATGGTGATATAAATTTCTTTAATCAAGTCAGGGATAAAGCCTATATCAGATACATTTTGAGGTAGAATCTCTATTGACCATGTTTCTTTTTTCATAATGTTTTCTTTGATCTCATTTAATTATTTTATAAAACAATTTTCTTTATACTGGTTAGAGCATGTCTAACTCAAAAGGGTAACTGGATAGAAGTTCTACACCATTCTCGGTAATTATGACCTGTTCTTCCAGTTTTACCCCTTCACGACCTCCTTCTTCACCTATGAAGGATTCAACGCAAAGTGTCATACCTGGCTCAATTAATCCATCATATCCGTGTGCTTCAAATTGATCCCAGTGCTTTATATTTGGATATTCGTCTGCCAGTCCGACACCATGAATTAGTGTAGTATATCGATGCGAAATAAATTTATCAGGTATTTTCCAGCATTTTTCAGAAACTTCTCTGAAGCTCATGCCTGCTGATAAAACTGAGATATTATGTTGAATTTGTTCATATGCTATTGAGTATAGACGGCGCTGCTTATCGCTAGGTTTTCCTCCACAAACCCAAGCACGGGAAATATCTGAGCAATATCCATATGGACCTATCAGGTCAGTGTCAAAACTTACCAAATCATTTTTTTCTATCTCCCTCATTGAGCATTCACGGAACCACGGATTAGTGCGAGGTCCTGAAGAAAGCAGTCGCGTTTCAATCCATTCTCCACCTAGTCTGATATTCGTCTCATGCAGTTTTGCCCAAAGAGCATTTTCGGTAATCCCGGGTTCGACTAGTCCATGCATAGAGCGCACACTTTCTTCACAGACATCCATTGAGGATTTCATCAACGTGAGTTCTTCTTTTGATTTTATAGCTCGTGCTGTTTCAGTGATCTGCTCACCTTCAACAAGTTCCAGTCCTTTTTCAATTAGGGCTTCGCAACCTAAGCGAGATAGACAGTCGATAGCTAAACGACGGTTACCGCCACCGTGATTGCTCATCAAATCATCAATTTGAGCTGCGAAATCTTTAACAAATTCTTCGGATCTATTTCCTGAACCAAAAAAATAGAAGGTTGGAATTTTTCGATATTCATCAATTGTTGGAATTCCATCAGCAAGATATGGATGATTGGCATAATCAAAAAGTACCACGGGTCCGTCTAATGAGACAAATACGCAACGGGTTTCATAATGAGAACACCAAACCTGCATATTGGTTGCATCTACGGCGTAGCGAGTATTGATCTGATTAAAGAGCAGCAGGCCTGAAACATCATGTTCTACCATTTTTTTTCGAAGCCTTTGTAGGCGATATTTTCTAACATTGTTCAAGTCAACAGGTGCAATAGAAAACTCCATAGCTCCATGCTGACGCGCTTCAAAATTAGTTGTAGCCTTCATAATAAAATTTAAAATCTTGCTGAAAATATTTTCATTAAACTTAGAAATGCGATCAGATCTATACTCAAATACGTAAATACATCAAAAAATATAACTCTCTAACTAAAGTATAATCCTTTTTCTGTTTGAAATAACATCGGTAATATTTTATTCGACTTTAAATACTATCAAGTATATTTAAGTAGAAAATAGAATTAGTGTAATAAGACTTTTTGCAACAATTCCAGACATAATTAAGTCATTTGATTTATTTTTTAGTAAATCTGATAAAAATTATTAGTCTTGATAATTCGCTAAAATTAAAATTATGCCTCTGTATCTCCATGAGGAACCTGATGTATGCCGCACATTCTATCTGCTACCCAATTTTGATAACGGTGTAGTGGTTCTTCGAATTTTAGACTCATTCGTCCACCTGTAAATGCAGTATTGCTCAAGCCCTCTTGGACCCTTTCGACAATCCCTAAATCTTGAGTGTTTATAATGTCCCAAAATTTAACTAATTCTAAAAACATTTTAATGTGTGACTTGTTTGCTAGTGTTCCAGGAGGTGTAAGTAGGAAAGTTCGTTCTTTAGTTTGGTTAGCGCGAATTGGGTCGGTAATCATACAAAAAGCATGGTTCGGTAGTATGGTGATTGTAACATTGGGGAAAATACATATGTGATATGCTACCTTCAAATGTTGTTTATCAAGGCCCTTTACTGTTGGTAGATTCAGCCATACCGAATCCACATCCCTTGAAACAGGAGTCGTTAACATTCCAGTGTACATTCCCTTACCCTGACAACGGTGGTGGTCTTCTACGCGGGAGACATTTGAAAGTTCTGGATGAACAAAAGGGAGGTGATAGTATTCCATGAAATTTTCCTCAATTAATTTATAATTGGAAGCTACATCGTAATTTTTTTCATTAGAGATTAACCATTTTTCTAAGACATGTGATTGAAAATTTAGTGGCAAATCGCCTAGCCATTCCTTAAATCCAGCGGTTATTTCTTCTTCGGAAATTTCATTAGACGCTCCCACGCTTAAATTAACGAAAATTAAAAAACCCCAATTTCTTACCGAGACCGGATAGAGACCGTAATTTTTTTTGTCAAAATGATCTGCGTATGATTTTACTATTTCATTTTCATGATTTTTACCATTCTGAAACATCGGTGTACCCAGACATTCCCCATCAAGTCCATATACCCAAGCATGATAAGGACAGCGTATTTTTTTGATGTTGCAGCTTTCATTTAGTAACTTAGATCCTCGATGCCGGCAAACATTATAAAACGCCATCAGTTTGTTTTTTTTGCCTCTCACTACCAAAATTGATCTTCCAGCTACTTCAGTAACCAAAATGTCACCTTGCTTTTTTACCTTTGGTAAACAACCAACTGCTACCCAACTAGTCGAAAAAATTTTCTCCTGCTCAAGAGCAAAGAAATTCTCTGAAGTATATGCATCAGGGATAAGTGTTGAAGCCTGATCAGTGGGTAACCGAATCTGACGGTAGGTGTCCATTTTAGTATATGAATCTGTTGGAAGTCTTTGTTGATTAAGGTAAGTCATAGGTCCTTTTCAAATTTTATCAAAGTCATATTCAACAAGTTATTGAATTGATGATTGAAATAATCAGGAAACAAAAAAAAATAAAAATTATAATGCTGATTTTAAAAATTTTTAAGGAAATTATTCCCCCCTTATTGAGCAGATGATAGTAACAGTACGGGGACTGTAAATGCCCAGCGATAAAATTGTATAAGTGCTTTGGGGGATAGTAGTGTAAATTTTAAATTCATATACGCGACCTTGGGGACAAATATCATAAACTTCATAATTTTTTTCTCCTATCAGCCCCCAAAACCAGAATACTTCTTCATTTGTAATTACGGTTTTTGAAGGGAATTCTGAAGGATAGTGCACTTGAACTTTACAGCCAGAAAGTAGCAAGATAAATGATAAGACTATGAAATAAAAACGGATTTGAGCGCAAAACATTTTAGTGATTTCTCTGCATTTTTTTAGATTTTATTATAAACAATTATTCATCTTTACCAAAAAATGAATATTCTAACAAAGTATCCCCAGAATAATGAAATTTAGCTGAGAAACATCCGGGATAAAATATTTTAGGAGTAAAGATTCGATCTCCCTCCCACGTTGCAAGCTCAGTAAGTTTGCTTTTAGGAATCCATTCTAGCTTACCTTCAGGACAGTTTTCAGATAGAGTCCCAGAAAAACTATTTGAGTAAAATACAAAAACATGCCATTCATCTCCAAATGGAGATTCTCCATCATCTGGGAAAGAGAGAACAGCCCTAAGTTCATGGTCCTTAATTTGCAGGCCAGTTTCTTCCAGCATTTCCCGAATTGCGGTTTCATAGGGAGCTTCGTTTGGTTCAACTTTACCGCCTGGAGCTAACCATAGCCCCTGATGTTCGTCATTTTTAGAACGGTGAATCATCAGGACTTGTTCTTCATTGTTTTCAAGATAAATAAGAACTCCTAATTTCACTTTTTAATTTAATATTATAATGTCTCAGTCTAAAAATGAATTGAATACAATTTTGAAACGAATCTCGGATGAGCAGGATAAAAAACTGAACTTGTTTGAAAACGATGAAGTTCAGGTACTGCCATTCGAACTGGGTCATCAAGCACCTGTAATTCGAGGGCGGATGCCTGGACTGGAAGCTGTGTATGACCGCTTCGCTCGGAATTTTGGACAAACATTTTCGCACCACGTAAGACGCCCAGTCACAATCACAAGGCGAGCTACAGAGTTAGTTAGTTTTCGTGATTATCTTGAAGCCATTTCAACACCTGCTTCAATGACTATATTTGGAATGAACCCTCTGCAAGGTCACTCCTTATTTGTATTTGAGCATCATCTGGTAAACATCCTGATCGATTTGTTATTTGGAGGAAATGGCTGGTTTGAAAATCCACCACCGAAACGAGAATTTACCGGAATTGAAATCAGGATGCTAACCAAAGTTGTATACGGAGCACTAGATGATCTGGGTAAAGCCTGGAAAAGTCTGACTCCGCTGGAACCATTTTTTGAGAGAATTGAAATTAATCCAAAATTTACTGTCATTGTTCCACCAGAGGAAGTTGTTGCAAGCACTACATTTGATGTTGAGATCAATCGGGTACCATATACAATGAGTTTTTGTCTTCCTTATGCCATGCTTGATCCGGTAAGGACTCGGATCGAAGCTGGGAAATCTAGTTATGATGAGGAGGTCAATGCAATCAATGTAAGTCGTCTTGAGGAAAATCTGCGTAACTCAAAAATAGGTGTCAAGGTTTCTCTTGGTGAAGCCCGCATGACGCTAAGACATTTCTTAAGTTTGCAATCAGGTGATCGTATAATGCTTGATCAGCATCAGGACAAGCCTTTAAAGGTCCTTGTCCAGGAAAAGCTTAAATTTTTTGCCACTCAAGGTGCCTACAAAGGGAAAAACGCTGTTCAGATAACCGAACTAATTAACCCTCCTAAGAGATTCAACGATCTACTAGATCAATTGCCTGAAGAAGCTGTTCAGGATTCTTGAAAAGATTATTACTTGTTAAGGCGACTTCTTAAATCCTTACCTGTCCGGAAAACAGGCAGTTGCTTTTGTTTTACTTCGACTGTTTCTCCAGTTTTAGGATTTCTCCCTGAGTAGCCTTTATATTTTTTCAGATTAAAAGAACCAAACCCTCGGATTTCAACTTTATCATTGACTTTGAGTGCGTATTTTATACGGTCAAAAAATATGCGTACTGTTTTGTCGGTCAATTTAGGGCTATATCCTGTGCGTTCAGCTAATTCTTCTATTAATTCTGACTTGTTCATAATTGTTTTAAATGAAATTAAAGTTTGTGAAAATCTTTCAGAATAATGTTGATTTATAATATGCCGTTTATAATATGCAATCAAACAGGGTTATGTAAAGATATTTTAAAAGGAAAAAATTACAAGTGATTCATGATTAAATTTTAAATTTCCTGAATTTGTAGTTCACGCCTATAATGATCGAAAAGTGTTGATTTAGAAAGCATTCCTAAAAACTTTTCTCCTTCTACCACAGGTAAGGACCATGCTTTGGAGGTTTCAAACTTGTTTAATGCTGAATTTATAGGCTCATTCATATTTATTACAGTGAGGGTTCGCATAACTGAACCCATAGTAACGAGATCATATAAACTTGTGTCAAAAAGATAAGGACGTATATCATCAAGAAAAACTACACCTACACATTGTTGCTTGTTGTTGAGTACAGGAAAATAGTTTCGATTTGCTTTCTTAAATTCGTCAACGAAATCTCTCAACAGTAAATCTTCACTAATCGTAATGAAGTCTTTGTCCAAAATATCGAGAATGTTCAAATGGTGCAGTAAGTATCTATCACTTCCACGCCTAAACAAACTACCTTGTTTAATTAACGGTTGCGAATAAACAGAGCCTTTTTCAAAAAACGAACTTACGACCATAGCACTGCTTGCAGTCAACATAAGTGGCAATATCATTGAATATCCTCGTGTTGATTCCATTACCAAGAATATTCCGGTTAACGGACCATGCATTACCCCTGCTACCATACCAGCCATGCCTGCTAAAGCAAATGCTGCATCCTCTGCAACTCCATCCAACGGAAGTAAATGGAGAAACATTCCGAAAGCTAATCCAACTCCACTTCCAATTACAAGGCTTGGTGCAAACACACCCCCTATGCCGCCACTTCCCAGTGTAATGCCACAGGCAAGAAACTTTATAAGCACAAAAAGTAGTACAAAGCCTAGTTCAGGTCTTATTTCGCTTGTCAAAAATGATTGTGTAATTTCATATCCTTCAGACAATACTTCGGGAATAAAAAATCCCATTGTACCTACTACTAAACCACCTGCAGAAGCACGTATCCAAAAAGAGTTAGAAATTTTGCAAAATAATTTATCCCATAACTGTAAGCTCCTTGCAAACAATATTGAAATCACACCTGTTAATGCTCCAAGAACAAAACAAGCAAGTAATGAAGTTATGGAAAATCCAGCAATATCATGATAGAAGGCAATTTTGTTTCCCATTATAAAGCGGCTGATTTCTGTAGCTGAAACAGCGGCAATAATTGTTGGCAGAATAGTTAAATATGTCCATTCTCCAATAATTATTTCTAATGAAAATATTAAACCCGTGAGTGGCGCATTAAAAATACCTGCAACTGCGCCTGCAGCGCCATAACCTACAAGAAGTTTTTTGTGGCGTTCGTTCATTTCCATCCAGCGACCGAGGGCAGAGCCAATTGCCCCACCAATAGATACTATTGGACCCTCTAGACCAGTTGATCCACCAGTGCCTACAGTAAGCATACTCCCGATAAATCTAGAATGGATCATACGCCTTCTCAAAATTTCTGAGCCTAATGCCATAGCTTTTATTACATCTGAAACTCCATGAGCTGCAGAATCACGTATAAGCGAACGCACCAGATAAACGGCAATACCTGCTCCCAGAGCAGGTATAAAAATGCTTAACCATCCCAATTCTAATTCTGTGATGTATAGTCTTAACTTATGTACACTCCAGTTAAGTCCAACTGCAAAAACCCCACAAATAAGTCCAATTACCAGCGCTGCGATCATCATCACAATAGATTCACGTGCGGAGACCGCTTGAAATCTTGTAAGCAGCTCAGAATCAGAACCAGAAAAGCTTCGCGAAAGGAATAACTTAAGTTTTTTCTGCCAGAGTTTTTTCAAATTTTTCAATTAATATTTCTAATGAAGGTGGGGGGTTGAGAATGTCATTTACGTTTAAATTGCTAAGCACTCTAACTAGTTGTGAGAGAAGTTTCAGATGTTGTACAGAGTCTGTACTTAGCAGCACAAAAATTACTGATACAGGTAAATCATCCGGTGAGTTGTAATCCAGTGGGGACTGCAAAAAAAAAGTACCAACTAAAGATTGATCAATTTGCTGTCCCAGAGGATTTTTTGGATGAGGTATGGCAAAACCTTTGCCAATTCCCGTTGAAGAAATTTTCTCTCTTTGTACTAATTTTTCTGTTAAACAAGCTTTAACAGTATTAGGTAGATTCATTCTCGATGAAACTTCCTGGAATAAAATTTCAATAGTTGCAGAAGAAACATCATGAAAGACATTCCCTTTCTGAAGAGCCTGTATAAGCTGAAAATTAGATGATTTAACTTCATTTTTATTGTCTTTTCTTTCAAGTAAATGTTCATGAATATGTATATGCTTTGATTCTGCCCAGGAAAAAAGAGTGGACTGCTTGAAGTAATATTTCCCGCTGCGTACAACACAAGGTATATCACCTTGTCTAACCCATCGATAAATGGTTGCCTCAGGAACGCGCAGTAATTGGACTACATCAGAAACAAACAACCATTTAGCCATAACTAACTCTAAAAAAATTTAAAAGAAGAAATTATTTATTTATGACCTTATTTTAGCAATAATTCTTGAATTTGTGAATAATTACTAACTGAATTAATAAATTATTGTAATAAATTTAATTATAGAATAATGCTCTATAATGTGTGTGTGAAATGCTGTGATATTAAACATTAATAAAGTACTTAAAAACAAATTGCCAAAAAAAAATAAATACATTAGTATTTAGTATGTTTCTGAAATTCATGCAGAATTATTATTTTTAAAAAATCATTCGTATGGCTGAGGGTGCGCAATCAAAAATTTCGAACCGTGTCAGATCCTAGCGGAAGCAGCACTAAGATTTCAGAGATGTGCCGCATTCCTCAGCCTCTCTTCTTAAAAAAGGATCACACTAATGTCTTATTTAGTACTGGCTCGTAAGCTCCGTCCAACCTGCTTTGGAGATCTTATTGGACAGGAAACTGCCGCCCAAACTTTGCGAAATGCTGTTATTTCCAACAGAGTTGCACATGCCTTTTTGTTTGCAGGTTCACGAGGAGTGGGAAAAACAAGTGCTGCAAGGATATTGACAAGAGCACTAAACTGCTTGAATCCTGTAAATGGGGACCCTTGTAACATTTGTGAAATCTGCCATGAAATTGATCAGAATGCATCACCAGATGTATATGAAATTGATGCTGCGTCTAATCGTGGAGTTGAGAATATCAGGGAGCTTCGTGAAAATGTTAATTATGTGCCTGCCAGATGCCGTTACAAAGTATACATTATTGACGAGGCACACATGTTGACCATAGAATCTTTTAACGCTCTTTTGAAAACTCTGGAAGAACCTCCTTCCCATGCTAAATTTATCTTAGCTACCACTGATCCATACAAAATTCCTACAACCATTATTTCTCGTTGTCAACGTTATGACTTTTTACGAATACCCATAAAAAAAATGGCAGATTTTCTAGAGACAGTTGTAGAAAAAGAAAATCTTGAAATAACACGACAAAGCCTGGAAATGATCGCACGAAATTCTGTTGGTGGAATGAGAGATGCCCTTACTTCTATTGATCAAATCCTCAGTTTTACAGACACCTCTGCTACTGACCAAAAAGTAGCGCAAATTCTAGGAATTTTAGATAGAGAGTCAAGATTTTCATTAATTGAGTCAATCCTCAAAAAAAATACAGCTGAAGCTTTACAATTTTTTCAAAAACTTCAAGAACATGGGCACGATGTTCATGATATTTTGACAGATTTATTAAATACAGTTAAAACTGTTTCACTTGTGCAAACTCTCGGGAAAAATAAAGTGTTGTTTCAGGAGCTTTCATACGATGACCTGGAAGCGTTTGAGTCCTTAAGTAAATTAGCAGGCACAGATGAATTGCAGCAGATATTTCACGTTTTGCTTAATCTTGAAGAACAGATGAAACTAAGTACACATGCCAAAATTTGTTTTGAAATGGCGATTATGCAAATTTCATCAGTGGAACCTTTAATTGGAATAACCGAGTTGATAAGTGAGATTAAAAATATCCGAGGTGTAAAGCCTGAATCAGACATACACATTAAAAAGCCAAAGGCATATAAAAATTCATCTGATGAAAAAGGTTTAAAAGAATCTGCGCCAGATTTATTAAAACAACATTCAGCACAAGACATCTCATTTGAAAAGCTCCCTAAAGAAGATCCATGTGAGGATAAAAACATTTTGCAGTCAGAAAATAAAAGACTGCCAAATGAAAAAATAGACGGAAAAGTTACAGAAGGTCATGAAAAAATGATTCATGATATGGATGTTTGCAGTGAGAAAAAATCCAATAATTCTGATATATTTGAACAAAAAATTAATTTAGACCAATTAGAATTTATGAAGGGAGGTAATTCTGAAGAAAATAAATCAGAACATAACTTACCAGTTGACAATCAGAATTTAGTTTCAGATGCCGATGATAGTGGGCAAAAAGTTAAAAATAAATCAAATGAAATATTTGATGAAAAACCTCCAGAGGAGTGGTTTAAATTCTCGGAAGAGGTAAAAAAAAGTTCCTCAAAACTTGCCAGTATAGTAAGGAACGCTGTACCACAAAGTTTGGATGGTCCAGATCTAAAACTTGTTTTTAAAAGTGGTAATTACTTTACTATCATGACAAAGGAAAACAAAAAATTAATAGAAGAAATAGCTTCAGAATTTTCTGGTCATTCTGTTAAATTAACTTTTGAAGATTCAAATGTTTTAACATCGCAAAAAACAATTGCTGAATATGATCAGCTACTTATGGAGCAAGAAAAACTACTTAAGCGGAAGAAAGCAAAAGATTTTCCTTTGGTTAAAGATATACTCACAGTTTTTAAGAACAGTAAAATTACAAGTATAGAACTTTCTGAAGCATAAAAAGAGTCAATATCTTATACTTGTTCACAATACATGATTTTATAAAGGGAGTCCGAAATGATTGATATGAATGACATTATGAAAAAGGCCCAGGAACTTTCTGAAAACATGAAACAAGAACAGGAAGAATTAGGTAAACAGACTTTTACCGTTTCAGTTGGTGGAGAAATGGTGAAGATGACTTTCAATGGGAAGCAGGAAGCAAAAAGTATCGAAATTGATCCGGAGATTGTTGACCCGAAAGATATTGAAACTCTTCAGGATCTAATTCTTTCTGCAGTTAATGAAGGGCTTAGGAAAAGCCAGGAAAACATGCAGAACTCACTTGGTCAGCAAATAGGTAAAATGACTGGAGGTATAGATTTATCAAGTTTACTGAATCCTAAGTCATAGTACTTTTATAATAGAAATGGATAATTGGCGTCTGATTATTGACACTCCACGGTCAGGAAGTTTTAACATGGCTGCTGATCAGGTGTTATTGGATAAATGTCGTGAATATGCAGAACCTGTTTTTAGGCTATATGATTGGGAATGCCCGACATTATCTCTCGGCAAAAATGAAAAATTAGATTCCTTGCTTGATTTGCAAGAGTGTCAAAATCTTTCAGTACCTGTTGTAAGGAGAATGACTGGTGGGAAATCTGTATTGCATGGATTTGATCTTACTTATTCATTTGTTGCAGGAGTTCAGGACAGTCAGTTCCCTGGAGGAATAATTGATAATTACCAATTTTTAGCCACAGGATTTAAAAAATTTTTTCAGAAGTTGGGACTTAACCCAGTATTACTCAAGAAATCAATTCAAAATAAAAAAACAGAAACTCATATTTGTTTTTCTGATCCATCTTCATACGAAATTTTAATTGAAGGCAGGAAAATTATTGGCAATGCTCAACGTGTTAAAATTGTTCGAGAAAAAAATTCTAGTCCAAAGAGATTTTTTTTGCAGCATGGATCTATTTTGCTCAAAGATTCTATTCCATTAATTCTAAGAATTTTCCCACATGCACGAGAAAAGATCTTGCGTCGTAGGATACACTCACTCCAATCTGTTGGTATATATCCAAAATATTCTAAAAATAAATTAATCCGCATTCTTACTGAAAGTTTTAGAAAAACATTTGAGATTGAGTGGGATAATCGAGATTGGAATGCTAAGGAACTTAAATTCATTGCTGATTGTGAAAAAGATTTTCAGCCTTTAGAAGTTGAGCATGTTTTTCGTTATGTGCATTGAGTAATTCGTAAAATAATTATCTTTAGGGTAATTTCAAAGAAAATATATTTTGCAAATTATAAATAACAATTAACAATTAAAGCAATTTGTGCATGACCAGAGCGTCTACATAGCCAATATTAGGATGATCAAATGCTTTAGGTATTTTCCCAACCGTATCAAAGCCCAGCTTAGACCATATGCTGATAGCCTGTTTATTACTTACTAATACAAGGTTAAACTGCATAGCTTTATAGCCTAGTTCTTTAGCAATTTTTTGAGAATGCTGGCACATCATGGTTCCCAGTCCCTTGCCCTGAGCTTTCATATCAACCATATAACCACAATTACAAACATGACTCCCCCCTCCCCCATGATTTTTTTTCAAGTAATAAGTCCCTAAAATTATTTTATTTTTTTCGCAGATATATGTTTTTTGAGGCTGTTCTATCCAAATTTGGTGAGCTTCTTTTTTGCTGGTATTTCTGTGAATTGCGAAGGTTTCTCCAGCGGAAACTATTTGGTGAAATATTTCCCAAATTTTGTCAAAATCTTCTTTTAAGGCTTCCCTGATATTCACCATAATAAAATTTATCTAAATAATTTGGGGAATTGCTCTCCATATCATTCCTGCAGCCAATATGATTAGCAAGATACCCATACCAAGTTCAATACGTGAATAATTATGTTGTAATCCTTTTATAAGTTTGTTTGATGAAGCAAGAAATGCGACAAGACAATACCATGAAGCATCTATAAATCCAACAGTAGAAACTATTACAAACTGTTCGGCAAGTAGTGCATCAGGTTGAACAAATTGACTAAATAAAGCAAGTAGCCATGCAGCAATTTTAGGATTTAGAATAGCAATCATGAAGCCTTCTAAAAAGCCTTGATGAGCCGAATTTTTTGATTGCATTTTTTTGTTTGGAGCATAATCCTTTTTAAAAAAAGAAATAATCATTTTTCCTCCAAGCCAGATTAAAAAAAAAGAGCCAGCTAATTGAGCAAAATTATAGAAATGAGGAATTGTATTAATTATTACTAAAAGTCCAGCGACAGCGAATACAGCGTAAAAAGTTATACCTAAACCATGCCCGATTCCAGACATTACTCCTTGTGTCCTACCTCCTGAAATAGTATTTCGTAAAATTACTGCCAGACTGGGACCCGGTGACATCGCACCCATGATGCAAATTAGAACCAACTGACCCCATTGTGTTAAATTCACTAAATATTTTATGAAAAAGGTTTAAATTTTTTAAATCACTATATTAAGCATATTTGGACAAATCACTGTGAAGCGTTAATTTAATTTTAACAAGAACAATTGAAGTTTTAGTTTTTTACATCAGATTATGTGGGTCAACATCAATCTGGATCAATTCATTACGTTTAGTCGTGGGAGGATTTTCAAATATCAAATGTAGCAAATTCAGAAGTGGTCTAATGTTGTCTGCTTTTAGCAGCAGTTGCCATCGGAACCTGTTTCTCAATTTTTTTATTGGTGCTTCAAAAGGTCCGATGATTGTGGCAGTATGATCTGAGTGATTAAAGTTATTTCGATTATTGCAGGCTGTTAATTTACTATCTGATAAAATCATTCTGATTTTTTTATCTAATTCCCTAGCTAAGTTTTCGGCACGTTCTTCAAGTGGACTGCTGCATAAAATCAAGGTAAGGGAATAATTAGGTGGCATTCTAAGATTACTCCTATGTTCCAGCTCAATTTTACGAAATTGTAAAGAATCGTGTCCTTTAGCACAGATTAAGCTGTGATGATGGGGATTATGTGTTTGAATCAGTACTTCACCGGGTTTGTTACCACGTCCAGCACGTCCGGCCACTTGAGTTAATAATTGAAAAGTTCTTTCACTGGACCTGAAATCCGGAATGTTCAATGACAAATCAGATAAAATTACTCCAACTAGTGTGACTTCAGGAAAGTCATGACCTTTAGTAACCAGTTGCGTGCCAATCACAATATCTACTTCGTGTTTGCTAATTTGATTATGCATTCTAGACAGAGCATGCTTCCCGTGCAAAGTGTCACGGTCCATTCTTAAAATTCGTGCATCAGGAAAAAATATTTTTAGATTCTTTTCAACTTGCTCTGTTCCTGTACCAATGATTAGAGGCTCCTGTTTACTTTCGCATTCAATACAATTATCGTTTATTGGTTTAGTTAAATCACATTGATGACATCGCATCTGATTTTCGTTTTGGTGATAAACAAGACTTAGACTGCAGTTTGGACATGTGAATGTAGACTCGCATTTAGGACAACGTACCAATGGTGCAAAGCCTCTGCGATTTAAAAATAATATGCTTTGTTCTTTTTTTCTAAGTCGCAGACGCAGTGCTTCTACAAGTTCACTTGAAAAATAGGGGCTCCCTTTTTGTCCAGGAACTGTTTTCATATCCAAGAGTCTTACTTCGGGTAATAGGCTTTTATGTATGCGTGAAGGTAAATTTAAAATTTTAAATTTACCAATTTTTACATTATTTGATGATTCAAGTGAAGGAGTCGCAGAACCAAGTAAAACAGTAGCATCTGAAATAAATCCACGATAAATAGCCACATCACGTCCGTGATATCGGGGACTCTCACTCTGTTTGTATGAAGAATCATGTTCTTCATCTACTACAATCAGGCCTAAATTATCTATAGGTGCAAAGACCGCACTTCTTGCTCCAATAACAATTGATGCCAATCCCTGATTAATTCTTGACCATTCATCAAAACGTTCACCATCATCCATTCCACTATGAAGTACTGCTACTTGATCTCCGAAACGAGAGCGGAATCGATTAACTAGTAGTGGTGTAAGTGATATTTCAGGCACCAGCACAAGGCATGATTTACCTATCGTGCGTGCTGTTTTTGCGGCATGGAGATATATTTCTGTCTTCCCGCTTCCTGTTACACCCTCTAGTAAAAAAGTGCGATAAGATCCGTCTTTTATTGAATTAGATACTTCGTTAAATACCAAATTCTGTTGGGGATTCAAATTCAGAAATGGTTCAATCTCTGGCGGTTTCCCATCTAAAAAACGACGATAAACACGTTTTTCGTATATTTCAATAAGGCCTTCTTCCTTGAGTTTATTAAGTGTTAGTGCAGGAGATTTGACTCTGCATATTATTTCGCTCCAGCTAATGTCTGAATTATTTTGTAATATTTCAAGTATCTGTTTCCGTTTAGTTATTCTATTTGAAATTGGTATTTTCGTATTTTCTGTATTAAGTATTCTTACCCATTTTTCCATTTTTGGTTTTGTTTTTTTTCCTGCAAAAACCTGTTTTTTCAATACATCCTTATTATTAAGCCATTGATTAATAATCTTTTGATCTTTTTCATCAGGTTTACATTTTAGCCATTCATTTTCTGTCCAAAAATTTTGAGCGCCTACAAGTTGTGACAGACTTTCGCTTAGATTTTCTAAACCGGGCAGTGGGAAAATTTGAGGGCAAAATGAGGTTTTCAAATTCAAAGATAGTCCTCCTGGTATAGCAGCATTAAGTACTTCTCCCCAAGCACAAAAATAATATTCAGAAGTCCATTTGGTAAGATTAAGTATTTCTTCAGAAAATGTCGGTTTATTTTCGACGATTGATTCAACAAATTTTAATTCTGATAATTTGGATATTTTGTTTACAACAACGATTACACCACCTTTTTTCTGTTTGCCAAAAGGTACTAGAACCTGTAATCCTGGTTTAGGGACCTGTTCAAGATCTTTCGGCCAGCAGTAGTCAAAACATTTTCGAATTGGGACATTTATGGCGACTTCAACAATCATCTGCTATTTTGGTGATGCATTAAGGCAAATCAGATGATTATCACCAATATTTTCAATTTGATAACATCCCATTGAAACTGGTAAAAACAGAGATTCTTCCTTCTTTAATTTTATAGTATTACCTGTATTTGAAACCACTGCAGCAATTCCACTGATGATAATTAAAAGTTGATATCTGCCGTCCATTTGAATCTCGAAAGTATTTTTTGGCTCTAAGCGAATTCGGTCAAAATTAAATTGTGGGAAGTCAGTAAAACGCTCAACAATCAAGTACTTTGAATCATGAATACATTCTAGTTTTGGAGGATGATAAACTTCTGTTTCCATTTTATTGATTGCATTTTCAGTGTCCCAATGATTTTGAGTAAGAACTTTTTGAGTAAACATCAGGATGAGACGTTCGTAATGAGGAGTTTGAAACTCAACCACTTTAATCCCATGACGTAAAGAATGTATTTGAAACACAGGAAAGCTTATAATATCACCAACTATCACTGGTAAATCGCCTACAAAGCCAGATGCTTTGTCTCTTAAAATTTGTTCCTTTTCCAGAATTTCGTTTGGTATATTATCTTGAGAACCATCTATCTGTAGACGAATTTTTTCATATTCAGAAACTGCTGATTTAAATTCCCCGCGAAGTGTTTCTTCCCAATTATTTCCATATTTTATTTTGTATTCTTCAATTTTTTTCGGATGAAGTCCCGCTTTAATAATTCCTTTTCCTGATGGCCAAGCAGTTTTATCTATTTCAGTAACTATATACACTTCCCATTTTTTTTCATGCAACTCATAATATAAATCTCCAATAGTCTTTTCTGCAACGGGATTAAGAGTTTTGAGCAGAATCAAAGACTCTAAATCATCAGCAAGCATCTGTTTTTTAAATAGATTGAGGGCGTAGGGTAGTTCAGTTTCGCCATATTTATCTATAACATTTACAACACCACGTTTTTCAATTCCCGTATACCAACCTTCAAAACCCCATGGTTTGGGGATTTTAAGTACTTTAAGTTGCAAAGGTTCTCTAGAGTCAACAATTATGGCTTTCCTATTTTCTGCAACAGACTCTAGCAATGATTTTGGATTATCCCTTAAAATTTCTAAAATACTTTCTGTATCAATTATATTTTTCCAAACACACCCTCTTTTTATAAAATTATTGCTTTGATTATTAATTGTTCTTTCTTGGAGTTCAACTTCAACTAAGGCTTGAAATGTGACAGGCCCTTTATTTTCATTCCAATCTTCAGTTTGCTTTCTTTCAACAAGAATTAAGCAGTACTGAAATTCTTCTAAGTTATAAAGAGAGATTAACTGATCAACAATGTAGCTATTGTCAGGAATTAAATTTCCGTGAAAACTTGCCAAGTTGATATGAATAAACCAGACTTGTGCTGAAGATAGAAAGTCCAGCATATAAGATGATTTCACATATGAAATTAAATTATTTTCAGACAAAAATTTTTCAGTCATTGATCAATCATTAACAAGTTCCGGAACAATTTTGGCGTTTTTTAATGCTAAGCTTGTTTCTGCTGAAATTGGAGAAAGAAGTTTATTGAGTGTAATTATTTCCTGTTCTGGAATTTCATATGGACTTAAAAAATTAATTAAAAATCTTTTTTTTTGTTCTGAATTTACATTTTGATGATTTAAAACATAATTTTTTAGTTTTTCAGCGGCTGCATAATTAGGGTTTAGCATAGTAATTTTGCTAAATCCTTCATTTATATATGCCATTTTAAACATTTTTTCATGGTAACTGTAATGAGTGCAACCAAGGAATAATATTAAATGGTCTGCAGTATTTCCTTGCAATTGCTGCAAAGAGTTTTTTACCCAGTACTGAATTATTTTTTTTACTTTTGAACCTTTTTGATCGTTAGAAATTTCATTTGCTAGATTCGGACATGATTGAGTAAAGATCTGGTTTTCAGGAATTCCATTGCTAAGAAGCCCTCTTTGGAACGTTTTATTATTTATTGTTGTAGGAGTACCCAAGATTATAACCTTGGCTTTAGGATTACCTTTAAGACTATTTAAAAGCAACTGAATCCCAATACTAACTATACCCTCTATTTTAACTGATTGGTCCGACGGGGGTGAAAACTGGTTCAACAATACTGAGAGTGTACCGCATGCAACAAAAATAATATCAGGTGAAATCAAACGTACAGTATTGCTAATGATTTTTTCAAACGTTTCAATCTGTTCTTTTTTTCCTGACATTTTATTATAGCCTTTATCATTTGACGGAACAGCATTTACGTATGTAACTTTTATATCAGATTTGCGTATATCAGAATTTTCAAGAACTGAAAAATTCTTGAGGAGGTGAATCAGTTGTGCACACACTGATAATCCACCCAAACCTGAGTCAGTAATTACAATATGCATGTAGCAAAATTTAAACAGGTGGGTGGTTTAGGAGACAAATCATCTCAACATATCCTGTGATTATGCCAAACTCAAACTATATTGTGGCTGAAACCATACAACAGACTTAACCTGGGAAATATGGTTGTTGTAAAACTTTTATTGATAGCTATGATTAGGTGGGATTACCAGCAGACGTTCTACAGTAGCAAGTGTCTGCAGGAAGTTAATTTTTAAGCAATGTATGTATTAAATTTGCTTAATTAAATTAATTTACACGTCTTTGATACTGAGCTGTATTTTCCCTCTTCTGTCTACACCAGTTGCTTTAACTGTGACAATATCGCCTTCTTTACAAACATCAGTTACTTTTTCAACCCTACCTTCAGCCAGATTTGAGATGTGTACAAGTCCTTCTGTGCCTGGAAAAACTTCCACAAATGCTCCAAAGTCCATCACTTTTTTTACTGGTCCAGTATAGGTTTCTCCAATTTCAATTGTTCGCGTCAGGTTTTTGACGATTTCCAAAGCATCATCGACAGCTTCATGGTTTCGGGACATTATAGATACAATTCCGTCATCATCAATATTTATTTTTACACCGGTTTGATCAACTATGCTCTTTATCATTTTTCCCCCGGGGCCGATTACAGTTCCTATTTTATCCTGTGCAATTTTATGAGTAATAAAACGAGGAGCATAAGATGATAATCCTTGGCGGGGTTCTTTTAATGCTTTCCCCATTTCACTCAAAATATGCAACCTTCCTTCACGTGCTTGCATCAAGGATTTTTCTACAACTTCACGACTAAGTCCCTTGATCTTAATGTCCATCTGCAAAGCAGTAATGCCACTTTCAGTGCCAACAACTTTAAAATCCATATCTCCAAGATGATCCTCATCACCAAGAATGTCTGAAAGAATTACATGTTTTTTACCGTCACTGATCAGGCCCATGGCAATTCCAGCAGTAGCTGCTTTGACTGGTACTCCTGCATCCATTAATGCCAATGATCCTGCGCAAACAGTTGCCATTGAAGATGATCCGTTTGATTCCAGTATTTCTGAAACTAGTCTGATTGTATAAGGAAATTCTGTTTTCCCAGGTATTAAAGTACTCAATCCCCTTTCAGCAAGTGTACCGTGACCTATTTCTCTTCTGCCTGGTCCTCGAGGGGGGCTTGTTTCGCCAACACAGAAACTGGGGAAATTGTAATGAAGCATGAATCTTTTAAATGAAATACCATCAAGGCTATCAATCATTTTTTCATCTTCACGTGCTCCTAATGTTGTAGTAGCAAGTGCTTGTGTCTCTCCTCGAGTGAATAACGCAGAACCATGAGTCCTTGGTAAAACTTTTGTTTCACATGTTATAGGTCTTATATCTTCAGGTTTACGTCCATCAATGCGAATATTTTCATTCATCAATCGTGAGCGCATTTCTACTTTTTTAATATCTGAAAAAATTTGACTAAACTCTTTAATAGTATCACTATCAGGTTCATCTCCAAGAATTTCTATGCTTATTTCATCATGTAATTTATCCAAACTTTCATAGCGCTCTTGCTTATCTTTTATGCTCAATGTATTTCGTAACTTTTCAGGTGTAACTGCCTCAATTTTTTTTCTTAGTTCAATATCTGTCTCGGGTGTTTCTACTTTACGTTTTTTCTTTCCAACACTTTGCCTCAATTCTTCTTGCATGGCAATAATTGGTTTGATTTGTTCATGACCATACCATAGCGCATCTAACATTACAGATTCACTTATATTATTAGCCTCGCCCTCAACCATTAGAATTGCGTCTTTAGAAGCAGCCATAAAAATATTTATTTCACTATTTTCAAGTATTTCTGGACTAGGGTTAATTATAAAGGTCTCATCTACACGACCAATTCTTACACCTCCGATAGGATCATGAAATGGAATGTCAGAAATTGCCAAAGCAGCCGATGCCCCGTTCATTGCAGCAACATCAGATGGGTGAATTAGATCATGACTAAGGACTGTTGCCAAAATCATCGTGTTAGCAAGATAATTTTCTTCAAAAGAAGGTCTAAGAGGTCGGTCAATAATTCTGGAAATTAATGTTTCATGATCTGAAAGTCTCGATTCACGTTTTAGAAATCCACCTGGAATTCGACCTGATGCATAACCTTTTTCTACATAAAACACAGATAGCGGGAAAAAATCCGCACCAGTTCCTGATCCTTTTTCTGCAGTTGCAGCTACTAGTACAACCGTGTCACCGTAAGTTACTAGGACAGAGCCATTTGCCTGTTTAGCCATTCGTCCTGTTTCTATCTTAAAAGTTGCCGTTCCAAATTCTTTTTCAACTGATTCCATTATTCTCCTGATTTTCCACGTTCATTTGATTCAAAATGTTGTAAATTATGTTAAGGGTTACATTTTTTTGTAAATAGAAATAACAAAAATTATAAAATTTGAGTATTTTAGATTTGGTTAAACAAGAAAACTTTAAATTCAAAATAATTTTCCAAGAAAAACTATTTTTATCTTGCAAGAACCTAATTGAATAAAGCTTAAATATTTGATGCAGGTTGCTTTTAAAAAAAAGAGAAGGGATTAAAAAGAAAAGTTGGAGCATCACCAGAATAGTAGAGGCTTTATAAAAGACAATCTTATTTTGTTACATCTTCTGTAATGCTTGATGTGGCTCACTTGATTCGAATTTTAAGTTGTTTAGAAACAGTATTATGACTCTCGCTATTTCTTTTCTTTAGATAATTCATGAAATTTCTTCTTTGTCCTACTAGCTTTAAAAGCCCACGCCTGGAACTAAAGTCTTTTGGCTGTTTTCTCAAATGATCAGTCAATGAATTAATTCTTTCAGTTAATAGCGCGACCTGTACCTCAGTTGAACCAGTATCGGCAGTGTTTTTGCCGAATTTTTTTACAATTTCAACTTTTCTATTTTTTGTAAGCATCTAATGTATTTAATACTTTATATGAAAACTTTTGATGGCTTAAATAAATTCATTCTATTCTCACATATAATTTGACCTATCGCAACTAAATTATGGTTTGAGTCAGTAACCACAGCCTCCTCTGGAATATTTTCTTTTGTGAAGTATACTTTTTCTAAATTATCCAAATTTTCATTTATACATTTCATATCCGAAATTTCAATTGCTCGTCCATGTTTTATATTGGCAACCATCTTGGAATTTGCTGATAAAGTGTAAAAGTGATTTAAGATTTCAGTTGGACTAATCCACGGTATTTTTTTTTCACTGTCCATTTTTCCCAGTTTCTTTACAGAGACAGAATTATCAGTACGGAACCATTCACCACATGACAACCTTTCCAAAGAAGTAAGGTGTGCTCCAACTTTCAATAAATTCCCTAAATCATTAGCAAAGGAACGGATATATGTACCTTTTGAACAATGAATTTGTATTTTAACATACGGTATATCAATGGATTCAACAATCAGCTCATGGAATATAACAGATCTTGTTTTGTTTGGAATATCCAAACCTTTCCTTGCTAATTTATAAGCTCGAATTCCGTTAATTTTTGCTGCTGAGAATGTAGGTGTTTCTTGTAATTGTTTGCCCTGAAATAATTTTACTGTTTTTTTAATTTCTTCAATATTTAAATATTTTGTGTCACATGTTTTTGTGACAGATCCTTCTGCATCAAATGTGTCTGTTGATTCCCCTAATTTACATTCTGCTCGGTAGGTTTTATCTGATTCATTGAAAAGAGGAATCAGACGAGTGGCCTTGCCTAAAAAAATAGGCAGAACTCCTGTTGCCAATGGGTCTAAAGTGCCAAGGTGTCCAACTTTTTTTTCATTGAATATCCGTTTAATTAAACGAACTACATCGAATGATGACCAACCTTTAGGCTTATCTATATTGATTATCCTCAAGCAACTCTTTAGATTTAGATATAAATGGTGAGTGCATTACCGGCAATGCTTATTTGTCTAATTTATGTGTTTTATTCTGGGTCTCTATGTCTTTTGGTAAAACCTGTTTCAGTAGTGTTTCAATTTCATCAGTGTGATCAAAACCGGAATCATATTTAAATATCAACTGAGGTGTATTGCGAGTGCTTAAAACCTGACCCAGTTGTCGGCTGAAAAATCCTGATGCTTGGTTTAATGATTTGATTAAATTATCGTGTCCTTCTGGGGGAAAAACAGATACAAAAACTTTTGCAAATGCCATATTATTAGATGCTTCAACCCTACTTATCGTGACATTACTAAATCTAGGATCACTGCTTTCAAATAGTAGTACTTCAGAAAGGCGTCTTTGAATCAATGAGCTGGAGTTTGTTTTTCCTGATTTATTCATTTTTCATTTTTATAATTTTGCACTCTCTTTAATTTGTTCATAGGCCTCTATAATATCTCCATTTTCAATTTCAGAAAATTCCAGCACCATGCCGCATTCATAATTATGGAGAACTTCCTGAACATCGTCTTTAAAACGTTTTAGTGAAATTATGGAACCCTCAAAAATGTTTTTTTCATTACGAAGCACACGAATCATACAATTACGATACATTTTCCCATCTGTAACAAGACCTCCGACTACTATACCATTTTTCCCGGAAGAAAATACCTCGCGAATTTCTAAATGGCCGACAATTTCCTCTCGAATTTCAGGTTCAAGGAGGCCTTCCATAGCTGCTTTTATGTCATCCAATGCGTTATAAATTACATTGTAAAGCCTTACATCAACTCCTTCATTTGAACGAATTTCTCTAGCTTTTGCATCCATTTGTACGTTAAATCCAACAATAATTGCGTCGGATGCAGATGCTAATGTAATATCTGTTTCTGTGACGTTACCAACTGCACAAAGAAGGAAAAGCGGAGAAATTCGTTCATCGCCAATTTGTTCTATAGAAGTCTTCAGTGCTTCAACAGAACCTTGTACATCACCTTTTAAAATTAATCTAAGCTCTGTTGATTCGCCTTCCTCTATTTTGTTGAAAAGATTATCTAGACTAGTTTTTTGTTTTTCACGAATAGTTTCTGCTCTTAGTTTGTATTCCTGTTCCGCCGCGATAAGCCTAGCTTTTTTTTCATCATCAAGAACTACAAACATTTCTCCCACTTCAGGCACATTGCTTAATCCCGATATTTCAACAGGAATTGAAGGTCCAGCTTCTACTAATGGGGCCCCAGTTTCATTGAACATGGCCCTAATTCTTCCGTGAATACTTCCCATAACAAAATAATCACTGATCTTGATTGTTCCTCTTTGAACTAGAACTGTACCAACAGGTCCCTGTCCTTTACGCACTCTTGATTCAATGATAGTTCCTCGAGCAGATCCTTTTGGTGTAGACTTAAGTTCCAGTATTTCAGCCTGTAAATGTATCAATTCCAGGAGTTCGTCTATCCCTTCTCCTGTTTTAGCAGACACCTTAACGAAAATATTACTGCCTCCCAAATCTTCGGGGATCAATTCATGGACCAGTAATTCTTGTTGGATTCTAGTAGGATCTGATTCTGGACGATCAATTTTATTAATAGCAACTATGATTGGTACATCTGCTGCTCGAGCATGCTGGATAGCCTCAATTGTTTGTGGTTGGACTTTATCGTCCGCAGCAACAACCAGAACAACTATATCAGTTATATTGGCTCCTCTGGCACGCATAGAAGTAAATGCTTCGTGTCCTGGTGTATCTAAAAATGTGATACTATTTCCACCTACTTTTAGATGATACGCACCAATATGTTGTGTTATACCTCCTGCTTCACCTGATGCAATTCGAGTCTCACGAATTTTATCAAGCAACGATGTTTTACCGTGATCTACATGCCCCATGATTGTTACAATTGGAGCTCGTGATTCAAGTTGAGAAGTATCAAGTTTTTCTTCTTTTAAAAGATCGGATAACTCAAAAGTTTCTAATTCAACTGAAATATCAAAATCAGCTGCAATCAGTTCAGCAGTTTCACCGGAAATTGTTTGGTTGATGGTTGCCATTATGCCTAATGACATTAGTTTCTTTAATATTTCCGGAACTTTAATACCTATTAATCCTGCAAGTTCTGCAACTCCAACTTGATTCCCTATTCGTATACTTTTCTTTCTGGGATTGAAAATATGTTTGGGTTGTTCAGATTCAGGCGGTTTTGCTTGGCTTTTAGCAATGAGCTGATCTTTTATAACAGATTTCTTTTTGCGGCGAGGCCTTCTTTCACGAATATTAAAGTAGTCTCTTTGTCCTCCGCCACCTCTCTTTTTAAACTCTTCATCTGAGCGACGTAAAGTTTTCTTTTTTTCAACAAAATCCTCTTCTTCTGTATGCGAATGTTTAAACACATACTTGGTTTTTTTTGATTTTTTTTCAGGTTTGGATGTGACTGAGTCTTCTACTTTTTCTCCCTCATCCTCAAGTTTTTTTTCTAATGAAGCATCATTTAGATTTGGAGGTGAAGCTATTTCCTGTGGTAATTCAACATTATTTTTGTCAATAGATTTTTCATGTTTTGACTGGGAGGATCCTTTTTTTTTGAATTCTAAGTCATTACTCTTATTTGGAAATTCATTATTTTTAGCAAGAGAATTTGCAGGAACTGCTGCTATCTTCGATTTTGAATCTATATTATCAGATTCAAAATTATTTATTATTTCACTTTCAAAGTCATCTTCTATTATACTTGGCTGGCTATCTGTTTTTTTCCTTCTAACTCTCCTTTTTGGTGACTCCTCAACTTCTTCTTCATCTGATTTGGATTTGGTAGAAATTGTTACTATTTTAGAAGTTTTAGCTTTGATATTTTTTCCTGGTTTATCACTCTCTTCTGTTGTTTTTTCTGTTGTTTTATTTTGACTTTTAGTAGTTCTTTTCACTGATTTAGGAATGACAATACCTGTTGTGCTTTTTGCCATTTTTCTAACTATTTCAGCTTGTTCAAATGACATCTCAGAGAAATTTCCCGTAACAGGTATACCTGCTTTACGCATTTTACTGAGAAGCACTTTTGCCGGCATTTTTAATTCTTTTGCCAGTTCAAAAACTCTTACTTCTGACATCTCTTGGATTTATATAATTTATTAAAATTTCTGAATTTATAGTTTAATAGTATTTTCAAGATGTATCTGATTTTAATTCGCCGTCCAATTCAGTTTTTTCTTTAGTACTACTTTTTTTTACAGCTTTAGCAGTTTGAGTTTCAGAAATAATTTCAAAATCATCATTTTCTTCAATATTATTCGTAACTTCCTCTGTATGAAGATCATCTTCTTTTTTGTCTTGTATTATTTCTTCTATGTCATCGGACATTTTTTCTTTTAATACCTCAACTTCTATTTCAGTAGATTCAGGGGAGGATTCCTCTTTTACTTCAATATCTGTATCTTTTTCGTCAGATTCTTCAACTTTACTTGATTCTGTAGGATCTAAAATTATTTCTTTATTTTTTACGTCATTTTCACTTGATTTTGCTAATTCTTTTTCCAACTGTTCATTAATTGAGAGGTCTTCTTCTTCTGAAGCAACAACGTTGATTTTATAACCAATTAATTTTGAGGCCAAGCGTACATTTTGACCCTTATGACCGATTGCCAGTGATAGTTGATTTTGTGCAACAACAACATCAATTTGTTTTTCATCTTCATCAATTTCAAGACTGTCTATTTCTGCAGGTGCAAGCGCATTACAGGTATATACATCTATGTCTTCACTCCAGCGTACAATATCAATTTTTTCTCCATGTAAATCATTAACAATGGTTTGTACTCTGCTACCGCGCATACCTACGCATGAACCTACAGGATCTACTTCTTCATCAGTTGAATAAACAGATATTTTTGCCCGCCGACCAGGTTCCCTTGAAGCGCTAACTATTTTTACTATGCCATCGTAAATCTCAGGAACTTCCATTTCGAACAACTTAATTAATAATCCCGGATGTGTTCTTGAAATCGTGAGTTGTGAATCTTTGTGCGGATTGTCATTGACATCCAGCAGTATAACTCTAACGTGATCGCCAAAAGTGAAATTTTCACCGTAAATTTGCTCTCTGCGGAAGAGATATGCTTCTACTTTGTTTTGAAAACTTAAGGCAACACGACCATTCGGTTCTACCCTTAAAACTGTTCCAGTTAAAACTTCTCCAATTTTCTCTGTGAAAGTTGAAACAACCATTTGCCGTTCAGCTTCTTTTAAGCTTCCGAATATTATTGGCCTTGTAGAATGTGCAATTCTTTGAAATTCGCGATCACTGATCTCATACTCGACTTCGTCTCCAATGTCTGCTTCTGGGTCTATTTCGAATACATCTTCTACAGAAATTTCATTATTAGTGTCCTCAACTAGTTCAACTACTTCCTTAAAATGATACAAATTGATTTTTCCTGTTTTTTCGTCTATTTGTCCCTCAATTTCTCGATAAGGAAGTTTTCTCTGGGCTGCCTGAATTAAAGATTGTTCTACAAGTTTTTTCACTATTTCATGATCTAGCCCTTTCTCTTTTGAGAAGTCTATAATGATTTCGTATAAGTTCTCTTTCAAGTTACACCTTTTTCTTTACGTTCTAATTTCCAGAATTAAATAATAATATTATAGTTTTAACAAAGGCTCCAGGTTCGCACTTGATATAAGTGAATAGGGTATAATCATATCATTTACGTTTTTATCTGGTAGTATACAAATTGTAGAGTCATCACATTTTTGTAAATCACCTATCACGGTCTTAAATCCTTCAATTTTTTTATTTAAATGTACTTTAATACGTTTGCCGGTAGAAGATTTAAAGTGATTAGGTGTTTTTAATTTCCTGAATATTCCTGGAGAAGAGACTTCCAGAACATATTCCTTATAGATTTGATTCGTTTTATCAAATATATTCTTAGTGATTTTATTAGCATTTATACAATCATCAAATTGAATGCCGTTTGGACTGTCTATATAAAGTTGAATTGTTTTATCTTTATTATGCATATTAAAATTGACTTCAATTAGTTCAAAGCCTGCATTTTTTAGTGGGTCAGATAAAAGTCTAAAAATTTTTTTTTTTCTTGTAACATAGAAGATTATTTGATGAATCCAATTTAATAGTAAACACTATAAATTAACATCATGTTTTCACGTTGTCGATTCATTTTTTAAATACAATTTAAGCTTTTCGATCTAAACTTAAATAGTTTACAATTTCAGACAAAAGTTTATTTGCATTATTTTCGGGTAATTTTTTTAGAGCTGAAGAAGCAAAATTTGCATGTTCATAACAGTACTTTGAAGCAGCATCAAGTGCACCTGTACTTTCAGCTTTAGTAATAAACCAATTTATATCTGTATTTGATATTGTTTCACGAGGCTTATGCAGTATATCTCTTGCCTTTAGAGAATCCAGTTTTGAAAGCCTTTCCAGCAATTCAATTGTAATCAATGTACGCTTACCTTCTGCTATGTCGCCTCCTCTTTCTTTCCCATATCCACCAGAAACTGCTCTGGGAGATTCATTCTCGCTTTCTTCTATCAAATTCAGCAAATCATCACGTACCTGAAAACCAATTCCTATAGCTTCTCCAAAACTGCCAATTATTTCCAGTTCACTTTCGGCAGCTCCAGCTATCAAAGCTCCGCACTGGCAAGGGCCTTTTCCTGAGTACCAGCCTGTTTTTTTACTTATCATATTAAGATATTCTTCTCGGTTAGGAAATTTATTATCTACTACCCATCCAATGTCAAGTGCCTGACCCTCAAAGGTTTTCTGCATCATTGTGTTCATAAGTTTGTGAACTCGTAAAGCCAACTTACTGCCCAATTTTGGATAGTTTTCAAGCAGGATCTCGTGCAACAAGCAATGCAAGGCATCCCCTGTATTCATAGCCAAAGCTGTCCCATGCTTAAGATGTAATGTAGGTCTCCCGCGTCTAAGCAATGACTTATCTTCTATGTCGTCATGAATTAATGCAAAATTATGAAATAACTCAAGGGCGATAGCGGAAATCATTGCGTCATGAGGATCTCCATCAAATAATTCACAACTGAGTAAAACTAGAGCAGGACGAAATCTTTTCCCGCCGCGTTGAGGATAATCTTTCATTAAATCATAAAGATATTCTTTGGGTTCACTTTCAGGAATCTTTCTAAGTGTTTCTTTTTCAATCCATTCACTGACTTCGTTTAGATATGATTTAAGATTTGTATGATTCTTCAAAAATATTTTTCTAGAATCTATGAATTTTTGTTGAGATTTTGAAGACAAAATTTGAATTATTTACTATGAGTTTTTTAGAGAGAAAAAAGTTTTGGAATACGATAATTTTTTTTAATACGCAGATTTGATTCTTTTAATTTTTCTTTTGGTAAAATTGCACTCATGCGCTCTGAACCAGGTAGAAAATCTATTCTATGAAATTCATTTATTGGCTTCAAGAATGCCTGAGAGACATCTATTAAACTTTTTATAGACTTATCATTGATTTTAAGTACAACAGCATTAGAAAGATTTTGGTATCCAATATTAATTGCATCAGGAATAACTTTTGTGACCAGAACAACACGAGACTGATGTTTAGGATTATTCTTATTTGAATTAAAATTATTTTTAGGATTGTTATTGTCTGGTATGATGACTGTATTATTTTGTTCTAAAAATATTCGTAGTCGCAACGGGGCTCTTTTTCTCCAGTTTTTTCCCCAAATTGAAAGGTAGTCAATTGTCAATTCCTGAAATAAAAACCCGCCCTGGATAATATATCTTGGTGAAAAACCCACTGTTTTAAATGGCACCAAATATGAGTCATTCCCGTATGTTTTTGCCTTTGTTTGTAAGATCAAAGGTTTTTTATCTCGAATTACACTTAACTCTACAGGATCTCCTGCTTTAAACTGGTCCAAGAAAAGTAAATCATAAAGAGCAATTCCCCAATTCGGATGGTTGATTTTTCCATTATGTGAAATATCCCACTTACCAATCTGAGTTAAATAATCTCCAGTCTTCAGGACATCTGAGCCTGTACCATTTGGCAAAACATGGCTAATCAAAATTCCAGATTTATTTTCTGGAATTCCATAGTAATCTTTAATGCTCCCTTGAGGGAGGATTCTCCATTTGAAACCTCGATGTGTTAGGCTTTGATATTTATCACTTCCTGATCTCTGTAAAAATTCAAGAAGCATCTCT